>JAFGRT010000162.1 GCA_016935015.1 Acidobacteriota bacterium
CCGGTGCGCTCACCTCTCCAATCGTCTCGAAGACTTCTGGGCACAACAGGCCTCCGCTTAAAAACCCTCTTTTATGTCGCAGGCCCTTCCCGAAAACTGTTGCCAAAACAGGCTCCGTCGAATATAATTACATTAAACTAACCTTAAATGATCCAAATCCTTATAAGGAGGGACCATGCTCAAAAAGTCCCGATTGGGAATTCAACCCCGGATCCTGATCATGTTTTTGTTGTTGAGCACTATCCCCCTTTTACTCGGAGCCTGGGTGCTGTTCTCGCACAGTGAATCCTGCTACCTGGAGACGAAAAGCGATCAGCTGTCCAACATGGCCGAGATCACTATCCTGCAGATTCGCAACCATTTTCGGGATCTGTCGCGGCTGGTGGACACGCTGTCCTTCAATACCGCCGTCCGGGATGCCGTGGTGGCCAGCAACATGACAGGCAATACGGCGGAACTTCAGGCACGCGCCACCGCCATGGAAGCGTTGTGGGGTGCCCTGCCGCCCGAGGATCCGCGGGTGCAAGCCGTCATTTCCGGGGACCTGCCCGACTATCTGCGCAAATTCTTTCACCGCTATGCGGAAGTGGTCGATGAAATCAGTATTCTCAACAGCGTCGGGGCCGTCATCGCCGCCACCCACAAGCCGAGGAATTATTACCAGGGCGGCGAAGACTGGTACGCCCGAGTCGAGGAGCGTTATCTCAAAGAGCACGAGGGCACATTCAGCGAAATCAAGTATGAGCAGACTCTTGGACGAACGCCCTTCAAAACGGAGATCGCCGTGCCGGTTTTCGATCCGGAGGAGAACGCGTTCATCGGCATGATTAAATGTACCATTCAGATCACCAGCATCAATGGGATCGTTCGTCCGTTCAATTTTCAGAATACCGGGCAGGCCGTCGTCATGACCGAGGATGGTACCATCCTTTCCTCGCGTAACTATGATCTCAGTGATCAGGTTTCATACGAATTCTTCGAGAAGGCCAGGGCCATACTGGACGACACGAACTATCCAAAATTCTTCTATGTCATCGAGGATGACGATGAACCGAGGCGCCTCATGGGCCTGCCCAAGAGTCGGTTGTCCAGTTTTTTTCCCGAGTTGAAATGGTACATCTTCACCGACCAGATCTACACCGAAGCCGTGGAACCGGCGCAGGGGCTGAAGGGCACCGCCATGGTTTACATTGCCGTGATGTTCATCCTGATCCTGGTGCTGGCCCTCTGGTTCTCCAAGATCCTCTGCCGTCCGACCATCGAAACGGATCTGCACCTGGAAAAGCTTTAACACAAGGCTCGCTTCCCTCCACGATCGGCACTCGCATCGGAAGCGTTTGGGTCTCTCCTTTTTCTGCCCGAAAGCCGTCACCAAAGACCTTTGCCGAGGGCTCCATTCTGATTTACAATACCTACCACCTCCGGTCCGGCACACACCCGGGCCCGGGTGCAACGGGACAAGGGACACGGACCATGAAGGACATCATCATCGAGAACGCCCGCGAGCATAACTTGCAAGGCATCAACCTGACAATCCCCCGCCATCGCCTGACAGTGGTGGTGGGCGTGAGCGGTTCGGGCAAATCCTCCCTGGTCTACAACATCATCTATGCCGAGGCCCAGCGACGGTATCTGGAAACCCTGGCGCCCTTCGCCCGGCAATTCCTGCATCTGTTCCAAAAACCGAAAGTGGAATGGATCGCCGGTCTGCCGCCGGCCATTGCCGTCGGACAGAATCCCGGCAGCGCCAGTTCCTTATCCACGGTTGGAACATTATCGGAAATTTATGACTACCTCCGCCTGCTCTTCTACAGCAAGGCGCAGCAGCACTGCCATCGCTGCGGACAGCCGCTGCAGAACATGGACCCGTCGCGCATCGCCACCATTCTCGAACAGCGGTTCGCCGGTGAAGAAACCCAGATCCTCGCCCCCCTGGTCCGCGAGCGGAAAGGGAATCATCGCGCCTTGCTGGACGTCCTGGAACGCCGCGGCATCCGTCAGGTCTGGGTGGACGGACACATCCGCACGATTGCGGAAGTCGCCCTGCACCGGCAGCACAAACACACCATCGCCGCTTTCATGGGTCGCTTCCGTTTCCGGCACTCACGGAACAAGAGCCGTCTGAAACAACTCCTCAAAGAGGCACTGGCGTTGAATTCGCGGGAGATCGTGGCCCGCAGTGATTCCCGTATCATGCCTTTCTCCCTGGACAACTACTGCCCGGCCTGTCAGCTCGCCTTTCCACAGCCGGTGCCCGCCACCTTCTCCTTCAACTCGGCGCGCTATCGCTGCGCCCACTGCCGTGGCCGTGGCGAGGTAGCCTTCATCCAGCCGCGGGCCCTGTTTCTGAATCCCGACGACGCACTCATCAAGCTGGAAGTGGATGTGGCCGAGCCATCCATCCGGCGGGCCCTGACCCGCGCCTGGCATCACCGCCTGGCCGAGCTGAAACCGGGCCCGACCATGCGCTGGCGGGATCTCTCGCCGTCGCAACGCCATATGCTGCTCGGCGAAACGGCCGAGGGTGCAGGCCGGTCTCCCGCAGATGTCCTGCTGGCCCTGTTCGAGGATCTCCCCATTGCCCAGCGCCGTGAATGGGAGATGAATCTCCTCGGCCGCATCATTTGCCCGTCCTGTGACGGCTCCCGACTCGGCGAGGCCGGGCGGGCTTTCCGCCTCGGCGACCACCGCCTGGGGGAGCTCTGCCGGATGCCCCTGGGTGATTTGCGCACATGGGCCGAAAACATCCTGTCACAAACAGCCGATGAGACCAGCCGCCTGCTGCTGCAGGAAATATCCCGCCGGCTGGACTCGCTGCTACACATCGGTTTGGAGTATCTTCACCTTCACCGCAGCTCGCCCTCCCTCTCGGGCGGCGAACTGCAGCGGTTGCGACTGGCCGCGCGGCTGCAGCAGGACATGGGTGGCGTCCTGTACGTTCTCGACGAACCCTCTATCGGACTTCACCCTGCCGACCTGCAGAAATTACTCGGCATGCTGGAGGAGCTTCGGGATCAGGACAACACAGTCCTGGTAGTGGAGCATGACGAACGGACCATCCGTCAGGCGGACTACGTCATTGAGCTCGGCCCGGGCGGCGGATCGCGCGGCGGCCGGGTGCTCTTTGCCGGGCCGCAGGCCGCCCTGGAATCGGCCCGGGATTCCGTCATCGCGCCCTATCTGTCGGGACAAAAAGCCATTCCCCTCCCTGTCCGGCGGCGCCGCGCATCCTCGTCCGGCGCCACTATCCGCCACGCCCGACGGCATAATCTGAAGGATCTGGAAGTTTTCTTCCCCTTTCATGTTTTCACCGTCGTCACCGGTGTTTCCGGTTCAGGCAAATCCAGCCTGGTAGCGGAGACGCTGTACCCGTTGCTGTGGCAGCGATTGCATGGCGGATTTCGCAATGGCCAGGCGGAGAATGTCCGGATCCGCGGAGCGCTGCATCATGTGTATTTTGTGGATCAAAGCCCGGTCGGCCGCACCCCCCGCTCCACGCCGGCCACCTACACGGGAATTTTCGATGATATCCGCCGCTTCTACGCCCGCCTGCCCGAAGCCCAGGCGCGGGGTTTCACGCCGGGCTCCTTCAGCTTCAACACCGCCCGGGGACGCTGTCCCGCCTGCCAGGGGCTGGGGGTTGTCCGGCTGGAGATGAAATTTCTGCCCGACTCGTACATCACCTGTGACCAGTGCCAGGGTTCCCGATACCAGTGGGACCTGCTGCGGGTGCACTATCAGGGGAAATCCATCAGCGATGTGCTGCAGCTCAGTGTGGATGACGCCCTGGACCTCTTCCGCAATTTCCCGTCTATCCGCAAAAAGCTGCAAATCCTTTCGGATACCGGCATGGGCTACGTCGGCCTGGGTCAGCCGACGCCCTCTCTGTCCGGCGGCGAGCAGCAGCGTTTGAAACTGGCCAACCGGCTCCTGGTCCAGGAAGAGGAGCATACCCTGTTCATCCTGGATGAACCCACCACCGGCCTCCATTTCGCCGAAATCGAGAAACTGTGTCGCCTGATTCATCATCTGGTGGACCGCAAGAACACCATCATTGCCATCGAACACAACCCCGATTTCATCCGCCAGGCCGATTACATCATCGATTTGGGTCCCGGCAGCGGCGAACAGGGCGGCGAAGTCCTCTACGCCGGGCCTCTGCCGGGAATTCTCGACCATGAGCGGTCCCTCACCGGCCGTTTCCTGGGCAAAAACGTCAATAAAGATTGATCTGAACCCCACTTGGCGCTACACTTAGGGGTCAGACTTCTCTGGAAGGAACCGATGATGCCCCGTAGCGCCACTTTTTCAATACCTCCCGGGAAGCGGCTGTTGCCGCTGCTGCTGGCCGTTGTCCTGGGGGCCGGTGTCCCTTTTTATTTGGCCCGGGACAAGAAGCCGGCCATCGTCATGCCCGACGCGTCCAAATACATCCAGGTCAGCAAAACCGTCAAAAAGAACATGCGCTTTCTGCCCGGCGGCCGACTCCGGATCGACACCGGATTCATGGGGAACATCACCATCGAGGGCTGGGATCGCCCCCAGGTTTCCGTCACGGCCGACATCATGGCCTGGGGGATCTCCACCGAGCAGGCCATGGCCCATATCCAGCAGATCGAACCCGTTTTCCAACGAGAGGAAACAGAAATCCGGATCCTGAGCCGGCATCCGGAGTCCTTTCAGATGGGGCGCATCGACTACACCATCAAGGTGCCCGGTGACCGGACCGACATGAAGATCAGCTCCCTGCGGGGGTTCATCGCCATTACCGATGTCAACGGCTGGATTGAGGGGGACACCGTCATCGGTTACCTGTCGCTCCTCCGGTTGAGTGGATATATTTCCCTCCGGACGGAGGAAGGCGACATCCTGGTCCAGCTCCAGGGCAACCGCTGGGAAGGCTTGCAGATATCGGTCGTTACGAAAAAAGGCGATATTCGGCTGTTCATGCCCACTGATTACCATACGGACCTGACCCTGATCACCGAGATCGGCGCCATCACGTCCGACTTTCCCGATTTTATGCAGGAGGGAAGCACCACGCCGGTCCTCATTCGCACCAAGGATGAAGGGCAGTTCATCAGTCAGAAAATCCGCGATGGGGGCCCCACCGTGGTGGTCCAGACGGACCACGGCAACATCGATTTCCGCAAATATGAACGGGATGTGGAGGAGATCACTCCCCGGACCAACGCCCCGCAAACCCACCCTCCGGACCCGGAGAAATAGATCATGAAAAAAACAGTCCATCTCGACGGCCATCATCTGACCATGGAAGAGGTGGCCCTGGTGGCCTGCCGCGAAGCCGATGTGTCCTGGCGACCCCTTTCCCGCCGGGCCGTGGAAGAGGCCCGCCGGCTGGTGGAGTCCTTCGTCGCCAAGAATGAAGCGGTGTACGGCGTTACCACCGGTTTCGGAAAACTGAGCGATGTAAAGATCAACCGGTCTCAGCTCGAACAGTTGCAGGCCAATCTCATCCGTTCCCATGCCTGCGGCACGGGTCCTTCACTGACGGATGCCGAAACCCGGGCGGCGATGCTCATCCGGGCCAATGTCCTGGCCAAGGGTTTCTCGGGCGTGCGGCCGGTGGTGGTGGAGACCTTGGTGGCCATGCTGAACGCCGATCTTCTGCCGGTGATTCCGGCCAAGGGTTCCGTCGGCGCCAGCGGTGACCTGGCCCCCTCGGCCCATATCGCCCTGGTGCTCATGGGAGAAGGACGGGCCCGTTACGGCGGGGAGGAACTGGACGGCGGCGAGGCCATGACACGGGCTGGGATTCCCGTGGTGACCTTTCAGGCAAAGGAAGGGCTGGCCGTGCTGAACGGAACCCAGATCATGGCGGCGCTGGGCTGCCTGCTGCTGTTCGAACTGGAGTATCTGCTCCACATGGCATCCCTGGCGGCGGCCCTCAGCACCGACGGTCTAAAGGACACCGACCGCCACTTCGATCCCCAAGTGCATGCGGTGCGGCCACATCCGGGACAGCAGGAAATTGCCCGGGAGATGGCGGCCTTGCTGCGCGACAGCGAAATCCGTGAATCCCACCGGATGTGCGGACGGGTGCAGGATCCCTACTCGCTGCGCTGCATTCCCCAGGTGCATGGCGCCGTGCGTGACACCATGGTCCACGCCCGGGCCGTTCTGGAGCGGGAAATCAATTCCGCCACCGACAACCCACTGGTCTTTCCGCAATCGGGAGAAGTCATTTCCGGCGGCAATTTTCACGGCGAACCGCTGGCCTTCATCCTCGACTTTCTGGCGATTGCCGCTACCGAGCTGACCACCATTGCCGAGCGTCGGATCGAGCTGCTCATCAATCCCGACCTCAGCGGACTGCCGGCCTTCCTGGCCATGGATCCGGGCCTGAATTCGGGCTTCATGATCGCCCAGCTGACCGTGGTCTCCCTTGTCGCCGAAAACCGGATCCTGGCCCATCCGGCTTCAGTGGACACGCTGCCGACCAGCGCCAATAAGGAAGATCACGTCAGCATGGGCATGACGGCGGCCCTCAAGCTGCGGCAGATTGTGGAGAACGTGCGAACGGTGCTGGCCGTGGAACTGCTGGTGGCCTGCCAGGCCATCGATTTCCGCCGGCCGCTGCAGAGTTCACCCGCTCTGGAAAAAGTGTACGGTCTCATCCGCCGCCAGGTCCCCTTCATGGACGTCGACCGGAATATCAGCCGGGACATCGCCATCGTCAACGACATGTTGCGTGATCGCCTGATAAAAATACCCCGCACTTGAAACATTCAGGGCCTGTTTCGATCTTATTTCATGAAAGGAGAAGAGGACCGACCATGTGGGAACTGACCATCGAATCAGAATTTTCAGCCGCTCATCAACTGCGGAACTACTGCGGGCGCTGTGAAAAGATGCACGGCCATAACTGGCGGGTGTCGGTGGCTGTTCAGGCGGATGCCCTCGATCACCGCGGCATGGCCCTGGATTTCAAGGATCTGCGCAGCATGGTCAGTGAAGCTCTTGAAGAACTGGATCATACGGTCCTCAACGAAGTCTCTGTTTTTCAGGAGGTCAATCCTTCCGCTGAGAACCTGGCCCGATACATTTACGAAGAACTGCAAAACCGGCTGCACGCAACCCTCTGCCGTATCCACCAGGTGACCGTGCACGAATCTCCCGGCTGTACGGCCGGTTATCGCCAGGCCGACGACACCGGAATGACCCTGAAAGAGGAGGCCGCGGCCCTGAAAAGCGGCGTCGCTGCCGACGGGACCTATGCCCAGCGGTTTCGACGCAGCGTGGTTTGTGTCAGCGGCGGCCTGGACAGCGCCGTCACCGCGTCCATCGCCGCCGCCGAATCAGCGGAGTTGTATTTCCTGCACGCCAGTTACGGCCAGCGCACCGCGGCCAAGGAACGGAATTGTTTTCAGCAGCTGGCCGATTTCTTTCAGGTAAAGGAGCGCTTTCTGGCGGACCTGTCTTACCTGGGCCGGATGGGCGGCTCATCGCTGACCGATACTTCCAGGGAGATCGAAACGGCGGATCTGAAGCGGAAGGGAATCCCTTCTACCTACGTGCCCTTCCGCAACGCCCATCTGCTGGCCGTGGCCGTCAGCTGGGCCGAAGTCATCGGTGCCGAAGCGGTCTATATCGGCGCCGTATCCGAGGACAGCTCGGGGTATCCCGATTGCCGGCCAGCATTTTATGCGGCCTGGCAGCGGGTGATTGACCAGGGAACCCGGCCGGAGGCGGGAATCCGGATCCGCGTGCCCGTCATCGCCATGTCCAAGGCCGAAATCGTGCGTACCGGCGCCGATCTGGGCACGCCCTTCGCGCTGACCTGGTCCTGCTATCGCCATGAGGGCCTCGCCTGCGGGGAATGTGACAGTTGCGCCCTGCGCCGGCGGGGTTTCCAGGAAGCCGGCCTGACGGATCCCATTCCGTATCGGACCGGGCGGGCCGGATCTTGATCTTTTCACCGGTTTTCGGCAAGAGCCTTCAGCCGGCGCCCCGAGGTTTTCGGGCAATGAAGGCTGGCTCCGACAAGCGTACAATGCTATAATGATGGTTTCGGTTATACTGAACGGATTATAAGACGATCGATCATTACGAATAGAAGGAGGAATTCATGAACATGGTTAAACGAATGGGGCTTCTCCTGATCCTGGCCGGCATCGCCTGCCTGTTCGCCGGGCCCAACGTCCTGGCCGCCCCCAGCTGGTTGTTCCGCGGCAAGATCACCAACGCCGACACAGGCGAACCCATCGCGGATGTCGAAATGACGCTGGAACACACGGAGATAGGTAGCTCCTATACCATGAAGACCAAGAAGGACGGCACGTTCATCCGCCGGTTGCCCCTGGGCCAGTACCATGTGATCCTGAAAAAGGATGGCTTTATGCCACAAGATGATTACGTCCGCCATCCCCTGGAAGGAGACGCGCTGGAAAAAGATTACCAGATGAAGCCGGGCGAGGGCATCCTGATGACCGAGCTGTCCGAGGAGGAGCGCCAGCGCCTGATCGAAGAGCGGGAACAGATCAAGAAAGAGATCGAGGAACAGAAAAAGAAGGCCGGCGACCTGAAAAAAATGTTTGCGGATGGCCTGGCGGCCAAGGAAGCCGGCGATTATGATACGGCCATTGAGAAGATGACGAACGCCCTGGCCATTGATGCCGAGCAGCCCAATATTCTGGGACATCTGGGCGACGCCCATTACCAAAAGGGGAATTACGACAAGGCCATCGAATACTTTCAGAAAGCCATCGCCCTGAACCCGGAGGATGCCAATTTCCATACGAATCTGGGCAATGCGTACGTCAAGAAGGGTGATACGGCCCAGGCCAAGGTGGAATTTGAAAAGGCCATCCAGCTGGATCCGGCCAATGCCGACGTCAACTATTTCAACATGGGCGCGGTCCTGTACAATGCAGGTGACGCCGCCGGCGCCGTCGAGCCTTTCCAGAAATGCATCCAGGCCAATCCCAAGAATGCCACGGCCCATTACCTGCTGGCCATGTGCCTGGTGAACACGGGCGATTTCAAGGGTGCCATCCAGCACATGGAGACATACCTGGAACTCGAACCCAAGGGGCAATACGCAGAACAGATCAAGCAGATCCTGCCGGCCCTGAAACAGCAGGTCGGCAGTTAGAACCGTCTTCCACCCATATGCATGAAATGCTGCCGTGACGGCAGCATTTTTTTTGCCGGCCGGGGGACCGCGGGGGCGGGAGCGGCCGGGCGTCAGCCGGGCACCATCCCCCCGCAGATGTCGCGGGTGGCCGACGATGAGTATGATGAGGATCGAAACGGGGAATCAGTCGGCGAACAGGTCCATGGCCCGTTCGCAACCGAGGTCGGCCAGGTTTTCCAGGGCGGAAATCAAGGAATACTGCACGTACAGGTCGCGGTCGTTTAACAGCTCCAGCAGGCGGTTGAAAATATGCTCAGGCATCTCGTTCGGCCGGTGCCAGAAAGCCCCGGCAATGCTGGACACGGCATTGGCGCGGACGAGAAAATCCTCGTGATCCAGGCACGTCAGCAACTGTTGCAAGGCAACTTTCCCGCCTTGCCGGGCGATCCCTTCCAGGGCATCGATGATGATCAGGCGACGTTTGCGCCGGAAAGTATCTCCTGGACGGACCTGGTCAAAGAGTCTCTTCAGGGGAATGCTGGCCAAATCGTCACCGATCTCGGCCAGGGCATGGAGCAGATTGGTTTGCAGTTTCTGGCAACCGGGACCATGCCGCGATTCTTCGCGGTTCAAAATTTCCAGTAACCAGGGAACGGCTTCTCCTGCGCCCACGGCGCCCAGGGCGCAGACAGCCAGGAGTTGCATGTCCCGGTCTTCGTGGTACAGGTATTCCTGGAAGAGGGGCAAAAGGCATTTTTGCTTGGTAACGGAGACATAGGGCAGGATGTCATAGCAGCCGGCGAGGTCCTTGTTTTGCAGAAACTCCCGGCAGCAATTGAATAAATCCCTGTCGGACGCCTGCATCGGGGATTTATCGTTTTTTGCTGCCATTCGCCACCCTGTTCCCTCGGACTGCCCTCCATCTTAATAAAGACGTACCAGTGAAGTCAAGTTTGAGTATGGATGAGACCAATTTCGTCGTTTCACCGTCCCTGAAATGCTTCATTCCGACGTCAGAGGAGACGGCACCGGTCGAATGAACGTCAAGTGTGATACAATGCCATCTTCCGCCCGGGCTCGGCGCGCCGCCCCATTTCGCCGGCTCCCTAGTCCGGGGCATCATTCCGCCATGGCGCAAGGAGGTCTCATGCATGTTTCCAAATCCATGATCTTGTTCGTACTGCTGTCGGCATTCCTGGTCACGCCACTACCGGCCGATGAGGGCATGTGGCCCATGAGTGAAATCCACACCCTGGACCTGGCCAAGCGCGGCCTGGCTATCCAGCCGCAGGAGATATACAATCCGGGCCAGACCAGTCTCGTCGACGGCATCTGCAAGCTGGGCGGCTGCACCGGCTCCTTCGTTTCGGCCGACGGCCTGATCCTCACCAACCACCACTGTGCCTTCCGCGCCGTGCAGAGCGCCAGTTCGGCCGAGCACGACTACCTGACCGATGGCTTCCATGCCGCCGCCCGCAGGGAGGAGATACCCGCCAAGGGGTACACCCTGCGCATCACCGAATCGTACCGTGACGTTTCCGCCGAGGTGCTAAGCGTCGTAACGGCGGACATGGACCCGGCGGCCCGGACCAAGGCCATCGAACGGCGCACCAAGGAACTCATCGCCGCCGCCGAGCAGGAGTATCCCGGCAAACGGGCCGAGATCGCCGAAATGTTTCTCGGTAAAACCTACGTGCTCTTTCTTTATACCTACCTGCGGGACGTGCGGCTGGTGTACGTGCCGCCCCTGGCCGTCGGCAACTTCGGCGGCGAGGAGGACAACTGGATGTGGCCCCGGCATACGGGTGATTTCTCCTTCATGCGGGCCTACGTGGCCCCCGACGGTTCACCGGCCGACTATGCGGCCGACAACGTCCCCTACCAGCCCCGCAAGGTTCTCGCCGTGAATCCGCAAGGGGTGGCGCCGGGCGATTTCGTGTTCCTCTTCGGCTACCCCGGCCGGACTTATCGTCACCGGACCGCCGCCTACCTGGAATTCGAAAGCCGGGTACGCATGCCCTTCGTGGTGGATTGGTATGGCTGGCAGATTGACACCATGGAACGACTGGGCGCCGCGGACCGCGTCGCGGCCATCAAGCTGGCCGCCCGCAGCAAGGGCCTCTCCAACACCTGGAAAAACTATCGCGGCAAACTCAAGGGCATCGGGGAGGTGAACCTGCTGGCGCGCCGGCGCCGGGCCGAGCGGCAGCTCCAGGAGTACATCGCCGCGGAACCGGACCGCCAGGCCGGCTACGGCGATGTGCTGCCTGAAATGGAGCAGATCTACCGTGAAATCACCGCCACCGCCCCGCGGGAGCTGACGCTGCAATACCTGGTGGAGACGCCCACCCTGCTGGGCATCGCCTTCCAGGTGAATGAAGCAGTGCTGGAGCGGCAGAAACCGGACCTGGAGCGCCGTTCCGAATACATGGACCGCAATTTTCCCCAGACCCGCCAGCGGCTGGAGCTGAACCTGCAGAACGTCGTGCCGGCGGCCGATCGGGCCATCCTGACGGAGATCCTGAACCGGGCCGCCCGTCTCCAGGACGACCAGCGCATTCCGGCCGTGGACCGCCTGCTGTCCGGCGGCGACGCCCCGCAAGCCATCGCCGATTTCCTAGACGGCGCCTACGCCCGCACGCGTCTGACGGATCCGGCCTATGCCCTGGCCTTGCTCCGGGAATCCCCCACGACGCTGCCCGAACAGGACGATCCCTTTCTCACGCTGGCCGCCGCCCTCTACCCCCACTACCAGGCGCAGCGCGAGACGGAGAAGCGGCGCAAGGGCCAGCTGGACAACCTCTATTCCCGGCTGCTGGACATCAAGCAGGCATTTGAGGGCACGGACTTCATCCCCGACGCCAACGGCACCTTGCGCCTGACGTACGGCCACATCAAGGGCTATTCGCCGCGCGACGGCGTGACCTACCGGCCGCTGACCACCTTGCGGGGCGTCATGGAGAAAGAGACGGGCGAGGAGCCCTTCATCGTGCCTCCCCGGCTCAGGGAACTGTACGAAGGAAGGGATTTCGGCCGCTACGCGTCCGCCGCCCAGGACTCCGTGCCGGTGGCCATGCTGTATGACGCCGATACCACCGGCGGCAACTCGGGCAGCCCCGTGTTCGACGCCCGCGGCCGGCTGGTGGGCGTCAATTTCGACCGGGCCTGGGAGGCCACCATCAACGACTACGCCTGGGATGCGGCGTACAGCCGTTCCATCGCCGTGGACATCCGCTACGTGCTGTGGTTCCTCGAGAAGTACGCCGGGGCGACCCACCTGCTGCAGGAGATGAACGTGGCGCCGGAACCGGAATAACCCTCGGCATCATAGAATGGCGTATCAGATCTCCGTGAGGGAGAGACGGATTTCGTAGCGGTTCTCGCCGCGGCGGCCGGGCGTCCCATCGCCGCCCACCAACACTTCGGCCGGCGGCGTGCCCCCGAGGGAGATCACCCGGACGCTGCGCCGGAACAGGATGCGGTCCCGGGCGTTTTCGCCGGCGGCCATCTTCTCCACCAGCAGGCGTTCCACCGCTGTGGAGAGGCCGAACATCCGCGGCAGTTGGTCCGAGACGCGGCCGGCGACATTCTCCAGCACCGTCCGGAACTTGTCGTGGACTTTCTCCCACAGCCCACGGCGGTCCACGTCGTAGAGGGTTAGGCGGATGGTGTGCAGCTCGCCCACCGCCAGCAGCACCGTCCGCTCCCAGGGATCCACCCGCGCCGCGTCCATCCAGCCCAGTGGCCCCCCGTCGGCAGCGGCATCATCCCCCCGCACGCAGTCCCCTCTCTCCGCGCGGCCCGGATCGTTTTCCCAGTAATCCTCCAGTCCCGGCAGTACGAAACAATCCTCCTGGGGTTGGTTCCGCCCGTTGAAATACCGGAAATCCAGCGTCACCCGGAAATTGCACTTGTCCGGCGCCAGGCTCACCGGAAACTTCAGCTCGCACAACTCCACCGCCAAGCGTTTCTCCGCCATACCATGACCTCCCCGCAAAAGTCAAAACAGCCTGTTTGGGATGAACTGAAAGCGGCATCTTACCGCCAAACCGGAGCGCATGCAACACAATTCCGTCACCGAAAAAGAGAGTTTTTCATCGGGGCGCAAGGGTAGGACAACTTATTGGATTAAAAGATAATGGAGTTTCGAGTAGACTTCCGTCTCAGTCGAAGGAAGGAGCCGCCGGATCGTCCAGCAGGCGGAGTCGGCAGCCCAGCCAGTCGCAGGCCGTCAGGACGAAACGGGTGCCGCCGATGACGCAGTCGGCGCCGGGCCGGGGCTCGTCGCCCAGGGCGTGAACATGGCCGTAGACGCACAGGTCGATGTCATAGCTGTTGATTATATCCGTCAGCGCCGTAGGCTGGCCGTCGGCGCCCACGGGCGGGTAGTGGACCATGGCCACCCGTCGTCGCCCGTCGCGTGGCAGCTGCGCCAGGCTGTTCTTCAGCCGCTGGATCTCCCGCCGGCGGATCCTTTCGTCATCCACCTCCGCCCGGGCTTTGTCCTCAATGGTCTCTACCGCGGCGCCCGCCATGGCTTCAGCCGCAGGCAGGGGCCAGTTGATGCCAGGGAAATCCCACAGCCGCGTGCCCCCGATAACAACGTCGTCGAAGTCGGCCACATCGTTCTGTACAAAGTACAGCCCCGCCGGCGCCGCCTGGCGGACCTGGCGGATGCTGCTCCACCAGTAGTCGTGATTCCCCTTGATGAGGACCTTGCGGCCCGGCCGGGCGGCGATCCATTCCAGATCGGGCCGCGCCTCGTCCAGCTTCATGGCCCAGGAGATGTCGCCGGCGATCAGGACCAGGTCACCGGGCAGCACAGCGGCATCCCAGTGGCGCGCCACCCGCCGGACATGATCCTGCCAGCCTGGCCCGAAGATATCCATGGGTTTGGGCCGGGCCAGGGACAGGTGCAGATCGGCGATGGCGAAAAGACGATTCATGCGGATCACATCCCGATGTCATGGGTCCGTTCACCTTACCATTGTAGCAAATCGGCCAGCCGGTGGGCAGCGCCAGTGGACATGACATGCTATCGGCCACCCCTCGCCGAAACAAAAGGGCCGACGGCAGCGTAGGATAATCCGTGCTTGCATCCGCCGGCTCTTTTGCGTATGGTCGGAGGATGCCGGCCCGTGGGCCGGTGGGTGGCCATCCGCCGTCCCCACCAAAGACGCTAAGTTCAACCACAAGGAGCGCCTGTCATGCTCTGGAAAGACGCGGCCATACTGGCCGGAGCCAACCTGCGCCAGACGCCCATCCGCGCCGTGCTGACCACCCTGGGGGTCGTCATCGGCATTGGGATGCTGGTCTGCATGGTAGCGTTCGGCCTGGGCGTCAGGAAACTGGCCACCGATCAGGTAGAGCGCTATGCCTTCATGAACACCATCACCGTGTTCCCCAAGGCCCCAAACCGACGCGCCCGCGCCCTGTCGGAAAAACCGGACACCCGGGCGCCCCTGGACGACGCCATGCTGCGGACAATCGCCGGCCTGGCCGGTGTGAAGTCGGTGACGCCCCTTGTCACCTTCCCCCTGGAAATCATCGCTCCGGACCAGTCCCTGACCGTCCTCGGCCAGACCATGACGGCCGACGAATCGGCCAACCAGTCCATGTTTGAGTTGTCGGCCGGACAGTTCTTTACCGGCCCCCACGCCGGCGAGACCATCATCCATGAAGAGCTCCTGTCTTCGCTGGGCTTCGAAGACGCCGCGGCAGCCCTCGGCCGGACCGTCGACGTCTCTTTTCTTTCGCCGAAGCTGGGCGGGGACGGCCAGGGCATCGTGCCCGGTCTGCCCTCCTTTGCCGTGGAGCGCCGCCAGGCCTCCTTTCGGGTGGTGGGCGTGCTGCACAAGAGCGAGGGCATCTTCGGCAATCCGCTGCTGCGAGCCGATCTGCTCCTTCCGTTGGGCACGGCCATGGATCTCGGCCTCCATCAGCTGCTGGCGCTGCAGGGAATGATCCGCGACCCCCAGAACCACAGCACCTACGCCAGCGTCGAGGTTCGCCTCGAACCCGGCACGCCGGTGGCCGACATGGAGCGGCAGATCCGCGACCTGGGCCTCCGCACAATGTCATTCCAGACCATCCTCGAACAAATGAACCAGTTTTTCCTTATCATGAACAGCGTCCTCGGCGTCACCGGCAGCGTGGCTCTCCTGGTGGCGGCCTTGGGCATCGCCAATACCATGATCATCACCATCCTGGAGCGGCGGCGGGAGATCGGCGTCATGAAGGCGGTGGGCTCCACCCGCGGCGCCGTCAGGCAGCTGTTCTTCGTGGAGAGCGCCATCATCGGAGTGATTGGCGGTATTCTCGGGTATGGTTTGGGCTGGCTGACCTCTCTGCTGATCAACTGGCTCATCAACATATATTTGCGCAGCCAAGGGGGTCGGCCGGAAGTCCTCTTCCATTTTCCGGTCTGGCTGTTCGTCGGGGCGGTCGTCTTCGCCGTCGCCGTCGCCCTGGCGGCAGCGCTGTATCCGGCGAGCCGGGCGGCCCGGCTGGACCCGGTAGACTCCCTGCGCTACGAATAAGATGCGGCAGAGTGAACCATTCCCCACTTCCCATCGTCCCTTTGTTGGGCATGCGGTGACGCGTTCCGGTACGATTCCGCCCCGGCCGATGAAACGTCCGGCACCAGCGCGAATCTGTACTTAAGAGGCCCGCCCGGCGGGACCCGGTCAAAGAAAGGATCATCCGGACGTTATGAGACGCACATCCATTGCTCGCTGGCGGTTGCTCCTGCCCCTTCTCGGTTTGCTGGTATTGACGGCGGCGCCGTCGGCTGCCACCCCCGCTCCTACCTTGCCGGATTTCCCCTTCCCCGTTGGCGAAGCCCTCACCTACCGCATGAAATGGAAGCCGTCTTTCTTTATCCCCACCATGGTGGCCGGCGACGTTTCCCTGCGTTATGCCGGTGGGGCCCGCCTGTACGGCCGCGATCTGCTGAAATTCGAGGCGGCGGCCGTTTCCATTCCCAATTTCCGGGTGCCGGTGCGGGATTTCTTCACCAGCTACTGCGAGCCCGACACACTGCGGAGCGTCCATACCCGGGCCTGGCGCAGCGAGGGCGACGAACGCACCGAGCAGCTGATCTTCTTTTCGCCCGAACAGAAAACCCTGTGGCGGCAGGAGTTCTTGCACGACCGCGACAAGGATGAGCGCCATCGTTTTGTGCGCAACGAGCTGCACCACGGTGTGCCGCAACCGCTCCACGACGCCCTCGTCCTGATCTATTTGCTGCGGGACCGGCTGAGCAGACAGGCCCTCCCCTTCGAGGTCAACACATCCTACAATTCGCGCATCAAGCGGATCCGCGTGGAATCGGCCGGGCAGGAGACGGAAAAAACGGTACTGGGCGAGATCCGCACCCGCAAAATCAATGTCCGCAACCTGTTTGGCGATATGATGGACGAGGACGACTATTTCCACGTCTGGGTGACGGACGACCGGCGTCTCATCCCGGTGAAACTCAAGGCCAACGTCAAATACGGGCATGTGGAAGGCACCCTCACCCGTTATGTGGTCCGGACGCAGTCCATCCATCCCGAACCGCTGGAATGGTTCCGGCCGCCGCCCGGCCAGTGGCCACAGATACGCTCCATGGGGCGGAATCCGGGTTACACGCCTCCGCAGCGACCCGATGAGATGGTCCGCATCCCCGGCGGAGCCGTGACCCTGGGCGCCGGCTCGGGCGACAAATCGGTCACGGTGAATCTCCGCCCGTTTTTCATGGATCGCTACGAAGTCACCAACCGTCAGTACAAAGAGTTCGTGGACGCCACCGGCCATGCGGCCCCGGCGCCCATCCCCTTTGCGTATTACAAGGAGCACTTCAAGTGGAAAATCGACGGCTATGAGGAGTTCAGGCGTATCATCGCCCCGTTTGAATGGCGCGACGGCACATACCCCGATGGCCATGGGGATTACCCGGTGGTCCTGGTGACCTGGGCTGACGCGGCGGCGTACGCCCGCTGGAAGGGAAAACGGCTGCCCACCGACGCCGAATGGGAGATGGCCGCCCGCGGCGGTCTCGCCGGCCAGGATTATCCCTGGGGCGACGAGGCTGATCCGCTGCGGGCCAACACCTTCGAGTCCAATTTTCTGCGCACCGTGCCGGTGGGCTATCTGGCCGGCGGCGGGAATCCTTACGGTTTGATGGACATGAGCGGCAATGTGGGCGAATGGGTCAACGACTGGTATGACGACAATCCCTTTCACGAGGGGGAGTGGAATCCCAGTGGTCCGTCACGCGGCAAGCGGAAGGTGCTGCGCGGCGGCAGCTGGCGGCGCTCCCTGGCTGCGTCCACCATCTGGCGGCGGCACAGCGACTATCCGGAATTGAATTTCCCCAGTGTCGGCTTCCGGTGCGCCCGCGACGCCGAATAACAAACCGTTCGGGGCCGGCTCACTCCAGCTCCGGCAAATCCAGCGTATTGATCCGGTTGCGAATCTCCGTACGTTGTTCCATATAGAGCTGGCGGGTGGCCTCCACCCAGCGCCGGTAATGCTCTTCCAGTCGCGCGGGCTCCCAGCGGGTGTCGACCCGGTGAACGCGCCCGTCGGCACGGGCGGCGGCCTGGCAGAAGCCGCAGTACCGCCCGGACCCACCGTCGGAAAGCACCGAGAAACAGACATCGCACCGGGCAGCGACATGCTCGGTCCGGCCGTCGCGGACCAGTTCGTACGCCCGGGCCACCTGTTCCAGGTTGGCCGGTTCCATGACCAGCTGGCCGGGGCCCGGCCCGTAGCAGGTCCTGACAGTGGACACCGTGAGGCCGGCGCTGAGGGCCATTCCGGCGAGCAGACCTTCAGCCACGGACCAGCCAGGCAGGCCGGCGGCAAGGAAAATGCCGCAGTGCCCGGGTGATCGCTGCAGCGACGGTCGAAAAGTAAGCATGCGGTCCTGGAGCTGTTTCCAGGCGGCCGGCGGCGTCAGGAAATAGACGGGACTCACCAGAAACACGTGGTCGCCACCCAGGGCGGCCAGATATTCTTGCAGAGTGTCGCCCTGGACGCAGCGGCCGGGATGGCGGAAGATGCAGCGCATGCAGCCGATGCACGGCTCCAGGGGCTTGTTGCGGGCCAGGATCACCTGCGGCTCCCGGCAGTCGGCCCGGCAGCGTTTGAGCAGCCAGCGGGTGATCAGATCCGAGTTCCCGCCGGGACGGGCCGAAAAATTGATGATGGCCCAGGTCATGATCGCTCCTTTCGGCCGCGTCGCTGGTTCGCGGCGGCGGCGCTGTACATCCGTCACGGTTCCTGTGACAGGGGCATTCTAGCACAGGTCGATGAGCAGCCGCCGACCCGGAGCGGAATGGTTGCTTTTTGGCGGCGAAACACCTATGATTTTTTTCGTGCCGTATCGGCCGGCGCCTGTCCGGTATGGCCGCCCAACACCTCAAGCGGAGGATTTGACCCATGACCCTGTTCCAGCGAATGACCCTGCTGCTGGCCGGCCTGTTGCTGGCCACCCTCCCCGCCCTGGCGGAGGCCGTCCCCGGCGGCCAGCTGCTGCTGATCGGCGGCGGCAAGCGGCCCGCTGCCGTCATGCAGCATTTTTTCAGGTTGTCGGGGGGATACGACGCCCTGATCCTCATCGTGCCCACCGCCTCGGAACTGGCCGATACGGGCGAATTCTACGAGAGGCAGTTCACGGAGATGGGCTGCCGCAATGTCCGGGCCCTGCCGCTGGCCACCCGGGCGGAGGCGGCCACGGGCCCCTGGCAGGCACTGCTGCCCCAGGCGGGCGGCATCTTTTTTACCGGCGGCGACCAGCGCCGCATCATCAACATCTGCCGCGACACACCGTTCGAAACGGAGCTGAAGAAAGCGTTCGACCGCGGCCTGGTGGTCTGCGGCACCTCGGCCGGCCTGGCCTGCATGAGCGAGTTGATGATCACCGGCGACGGCGCCCCGGAAGTCATCCGTGTCGCCAACATGGAGCTGTGGCCGGGCCTGGGCTTGTTCCCCCACGCCATCCTGGACCAGCATTTCATCAAGCGGCAGCGGGCCAACCGTCTCATCGCCGTCGTGCTGGAGCATCCCGGGTATCTGGGCATCGGCGTGGATGAAGCGACGGCCGTCTGGCTGAAGCCGGACCGGACCCTGGAAGTCATGGGCGAGGGCTCGGTGATGGTGGTGGATCCGGCCGAGGCCGAGATCCATCGAAACGAGCAGGGTTCGCTGGGGGTGCGCAGCTTGAAAATCCATCTGCTGCTGCCCGGGGACACCTTTCCCCTGGCCCCGGTCGCCCGCCGGTCGGAATAAGGCGGACCGGGCCGGCCGGTCCGGTCCCGTGAGATCTCTCAAAACTGGGCCGGCACGGCGCTCAGGAAGTTGCCGGCGCTGTCCCCGAACAACTCGAAGGCGAAGACCGGTCCGCTGGCCGTCACCCGCAGAAAGCCGCTGGACTGGTCGGGCAGCTCGCCGATCCCCTCGATGGACTGCAGAAGGCGCACGTATTTTTCGCCCGGCTGCAGGGTCCGGGTGACGGAGCCGTAGACCGTTCCGTCACTGGCGTGGACGCTGATGGTGACGTCCACCGGGGCGTTATCGGCATTGATGACCGCCAGGCCCGTGAAGTAGTCCACGCCGCCCACATTGCCGTTGGCCACCTGGGCGAAATAGAGCTCGGCCGACCCTGCCGCCTGCAGCGGCAGGGTGGATTCATAATGATTGTCCACGGGATGTCCGAACGTCAGGCAGCCCATGATGGTGCCGCCGGCGCTCTCCACCGCCAGCCAGCCGTCGGTGGGCATACCGGCCGGCAGGCCCAGCTCCGTGTCGCGCAGGGTGACCAGCTGGTGGGGCGGGATCACCACGTCGAAGGGCGCGCTCAGCAGCTGACCCTGGTCGTCGTAGGGCGTCAGGGTGACGGTCAGCTCGGCGTCGGGATCCGAAGTCGAGACATGGATGATGTTCACCTCGGTGTAGTAAAAACCGGGCACGACGGTGATGTGGGAAGCATACAGCTTCGATGCCGCCTCGGCGACGGGGAGCAGATTCACCGAGCTCAGGGAAACCTCCCCGAAGCGGATGACGACGTTACCGACGATCCCTTCGGTGGACATGAGGCGCAGGTAGCCGTCGAAGGGCTCTTCATCACCCAGCAGCGTCGTTAGGCCGATTTGGACATAGCCAAACGGCTCGATGACCAAAAGGCCGCCGTCAAAGGCATCGACTCCGTCAAATGCCGTGACCATGACCTGGGCCCGGCGGGGCCCCGGATTGGCCAGGAAAATCTCCGTCCGGTAGGCTTCATCGGTCTTCACCCGCGGAAAAATGCCGTCAGTCGTGACGCTCGACCCAACGGCGGCGCCGTCCAGGCCGGCCAGGAAGCCGGCCGGAAAATACTGGCTCAGGAAAAAGCCGAGCAGGCCGTTCACGTCGCTGTCGGCCCGCACCCAGGCCTGGGTTTCCTCGGTCAGGTCCAGGATGCCGTCGGCCTGGAAGGCTCCCTGCTGACCGGCCGGCCAGGGGTAGGGACCGCTCAGGGCCACCGACTCGCCGTTGTTGGCGAAGGCGGTGAAGCTGACTTGGGCCTCGGCGGTCCCGGGATTCACGAAGCCGTAGCCTTCGGTGGCTACGCCGGGGATAAAGGAGAGGCGGGGAAAATAGAGGGATTCACCCGGCGAGGGTGTCGCCGGTTCGAAGCGGAGGGTTCGAAATGCGAGGTCAAAATCCTCCGCACCAGTGAAGCCCTGGTAGATGGGCTGATCCGGCGGAATGGGAACGGGTGAGTTCCACTCCGACAAATCCGTGGAGCCGAAATTGGCCACCGATCCGGGCGACAGGCCCACCACCCCCTTCCAGGGCCGGCCGAACTCGTCGGTCTGGGACTCGGTGAGGGTACAACCTTGCCAGCTCAATTCCACGGCCCCGTCGGAAAATAGGGTGATGGCGAAGGTGTGGCTGCCTGTCGGAGCGGTCTGGGACCACTGCGGGATGTTGGTCCAGCGGAAGATGATCCGGTCAGCCTGGGCCTGGATGGTGATATTGGTCTGTCCCGCGAAACGGGCCAGGTCGGTATAGAGACCAGCGATGCGCGGCATTCCCTGCAGAAAGGCGGTGGGCGTGCGGTCGGCGTTCTCGTATCCGGCCTCGAAGGAGATATTGCCGTCGGTGTTCAGCCAGCAGTCGGTGTATTCCACACCGTAGAAGGGGAATGAGAAACCGGCGGGAAACGGATAGCGGAATGAATCGTCGTCCTCCAGGCCCGTTGGTGATACCGGCGTCGTGCCGGCCGTGAAAGTGATGACATTGGATTCCGTCACGGCGCTGCGCCGACCGGTCAGGTCTTCCAGATAGCCGAACAGCTGCAGGGACTCGCCCACGTTGGTAGCCACCCAGCCCCAGAGGGGGAAAAACGTCTGCACCGCCGTGCCGGAGGACCCCAGGCCAGCGGCGTTCAGCTCGATGGGATAGTGATTTACGTTGCGGCCGTTAACCCGGGCGAACAGCACCACCTTGGCCAGATCGTCGTCGGGATCCTCATAGTCAAACTGCAGGGAAATATTGACGTAGGTCGGATAGGGAAACCCGTTGAAGACGTGGACGCCGGTTTCGCCAATCAACAGGTTGGCCATGGCCGGTGGGATGCCGGGCCGCACTTTCAGCTCGAACGACCGGGCGAAATTTCCGGATGTCTCCGTCTGGATGTCCAGGGTGAAGGTCAGGCGGGCGCTGTTGGCAGCCGCCGGATCGACAGAGAATATAAAGGGCTCGGTGTGGGTCCGGCTGTTCAACCCCTCCAGCGACCCATAAGACTGCACGGCGGAGTCGATGGTCACCAAGCCACCGGCGGAGCCGAGGACGGCGCTCACCTGCCCGGCCGAGGCCAGGCCTGTATTTTCCAGCTCCAGAAAGAGCTCGATGGTTTCGCCCGGATCGATGACGCCGTCATTGTTGCCGGGCGCATCACTGAAGGTCACCGACCGGATGTTCACCAGGGCCGTGTCGCGCACGGCGACACCGCCGGTGAGCACCAGGGCGAATCCCTGGGCGGTGTCCTGGTCGTAGCCAGGCACGTTGGCCCCCTTCACGCGCAGGATGTAATCGCCGGCAGCCGGTGCTTTGACCAGAATCCCTTCCACATTGTTCAGGTTATCCATGCCGGCGGGATTCGGCTGGGACTCCTTCAATCCATTGACGGTCTGTCCGTTCCACTGGTTGCCGCGGTAGACGGTGCCATCGGCGGCCTCCAGTTCCAGATCCAGGTCGTTGACCAGGGCGACGGCCGCCCCGGGCACCGCCGGCGGATCCGTCCAGGTCAGGGTGGCCTTGATGGGCTGGCCGTCGGTGACGTTGACGGGAAATTCCCGCGTTCCGCCGGTGCTCACACCCTGGGAATTTGGCAGATCCCAAACCAGCAGTTTCCGGCTGTCCGCCTTGGCGGCGAAATACAGGGCGTCATCCAGGGTGATACGTCCCCAGCCCTGGCCGGCCGCCGGCGCGTCCTCGCGGCCCGTGTAGCCCGTATTGCCACCGCTGATGTTGCGGGTGGAATTGATGAGGGTCGCCTTGAGCAGGGCGGCCGACGGTACGAGGCCGCGTGCCGGGTCGGGCGCGCCCGACGGATACCAGCCCTCGGTATAATACTGGCGGACCAGGGCCGCCAGCCCGGCCGCCGTGGGGCTGGCCATGCTGGTGCCGCTCATCAGTACGGTTTCACAGGTCTCGGGCAGCACATTGCCGCGTACCGAACGGATATCGACGCCGGGTGCCGCCAGATCGGGCTTGATCCGTCCGTCATAGGCCGGTCCCTTGCTGGAAAAGACGGCGATGGAATCCGCCCCGAACAGGCCGTTGGCTGTCGCCCCAACGGTGATGAGATTTTTGGCTTGGGACAGGAAGCCGAGGCTTTCAGGCACTGGTCCGGCGTTGCCGGCCGAGACGAAAATCAGGAAATCGGGATTCTGATACACGAACTGGTCGGTGCGGGAAGCGCCCAAGTTGTAACTGTTGCCGGTGGATCCCCAGCTGTTGGTGGCGATGTGGGCCCCGCTGGCATACTCCTGTTCCCACAGGGGATCGTAAGGATAGGGGAAATAGACGCTCCGGTCGCCCGGCCGGCCGCCGTCGATCATGATGAGGCGGGCCAGGGGCGCCATGCCGTCCCCGGGGTCACGCCCCGGATCGCCCGGCGCCGCCGGGGTCTGAAAGTTGTCGCCGGCCACGGAGCCGCTGACGTGGGAGCCATGGCCGTCCGTCTGGTCACCGTCCATTCCACCCAGGTAGTCCAGCACGTTGTAGGCAATGACCTTGCGCTGCAGGTCATCGATCACCAGCGGCGCAGGGGCCACGACGAACTGACTCGCCACCACGGGCTGTTCCGGATCGATGAAGGCGCAGTGGTCCTTGTCCAGGCCGCTATCGGCCACGGCGATGACCTGGCCCTGCCCCAGCAGGCCCTGGTCGAACACCGTCGTGCGCCGGCTGACACTGTCGCCGCTCTGACAGACCCAGGACGACTCGTCGTTGAACAGGACATCGGCGGGCCGTCGTTCCACCCATTTGACAAAGCTGATGTTCATCACGTGCTGGATCAGGTCCCGGGCCAGGCGGGCCGGGATTTCGAAAATGACGGCTTCATCGTTACCGGGAAGCACCCGCAGCTGCGGCTCCGCCGGGTAGCGGCGGCGAATGTCGTCCCGCAGCCGGGCCAGTTCCATTGCGCTGAAGCATTCCACCACCACCTGCACCGGTTCGTCACCGCCGAATTTTTCCGCGTCGCTCAGCGTCAGCGCCAGTTCGGGATCAAGCCTGAAGAGCGGGCGATATTCGCCCACCCAGCGGACGCCCGAAATATCCCGGAGTGAGATGGCCACCGCGACGTCCACCCCCACCAGCAGGGCATTGTTGGGCACGTACTGGACAATCCTGGCTCCGGCCTGCCGCAGGCGGGCCCGGGCCCGGGCATCCACCCGCTCGTCGAATTGAACGATAAAATAGCCGAATCCCTCCGGCGCAGCCTTCTCGGTCAAGGTCAGGTACACTTCGAAATCGGGCGGGGCATGGCGCAACGGATCAAAAATGGCCGCCCGCAGCAAGATCAGGCCGGGATCGGCGGCCGCCGCCGCGAAGAAGGCGGGCGGATCCGCCATGGGGTCGAGAATGCCGGGATACAAGACGGCGTTGTCCAGCGACTCCATAACAGATGTCGCCGGCACCGGCACCAGGCACAGCCCCCCTCCCAGCAAGACGATAAACAGCAGACGGGCCATATTGTTCATGAAACACTCCTTTACATGTTCCGATATCACTACCCGGATACTCACACTGCAGGGAATCCGTATCGGACACTTCCGTGACTCTGTTTCGCCCGATACCGCCCCACACCCGGCACGGAGAGCCGGGAGGGTTCGCCATCATTAATGGATGCACAATTCAGTCTACTTTCTCAAACATTCGGAGAATGAGGCCCAGCCGAAGTCTCCGGCGGACCGAAGGGGGGTGGTAAAGGGGGGGCCGAAGCCCCCCGTCCAAATTGAAATCAACGAGTTTTAGAAGAAGAAGCGCACGCCGAAACGGATTTCACGGGGTCTTTCCGTGGACAGGACATCCCGGTAACCGCCGTTGGAATCCCAGAAACTGCCGGCGGGGTGGTCGGTGTAGTCATACACGTACCAGCCCCACTGGTTGTCCAGGCTGCGGGTGGTCCGCTTGTCGAACAGGTTGAAGAAATCGACGGAGAAATCGAGCCGATACTGTCCGCTGAACCGGAAGGACTTGCTGACCTTCAGGTCGAAAAGGTGCCGGCCGGGGAACTGCTGGGAGCCCCGTTCCGTCAGGAAGACCGGCGCCCGGTCGTTGTACCACAATCCCTCGAACACGGCGTACGGCGTCCAGTACTCGCCGGAGAGATACAAGTAGTAGGCCGTGGCGTAGATATCCCACGGGAAGTCATAGGATACCGTCAGCTTGGACTCCCATTCGTTGTTGTTGGGCAGCTTGCCGTCGGCGTTGGTCAGACCGTTGAGGTCCTCCCACTCGTCGGCGTAACTATTGGCGCCGAAGGTGTTCCCTTCCAGTCGCGACCAGACCAGTGAATAACGCAGGGACCAGCGGTCACTGAAGTTTTTGTTGAAGCGGAACATCACCGCATTATAGTCGCGATATGCCCCGGACGGATTTACCAAATAATATTCCTGTTCCGACA
>JAFGRT010000020.1 GCA_016935015.1 Acidobacteriota bacterium
CGGGGGCTGATTCTCTCCACCGGAGAGGAGATCCCCCGCGGGCACAGCGTCCGCGCCCGCCTGCTCATCGTGGAGCTGGCCCGGGGCCAGCTGGACTGGTCCCGCATCACCCCGGCCCAGGCGGCCGCCGCCCGGGGCGATTTCGCCGCCCTGCTGGCCGGATTCGTCCAGTGGCTGGCCGGTTGCTATGATGAGGTCACGCAGTGGCTGCAGGAGGAACGCCCCCGGCGCCGGTCCGAGTGGCACGGCGGCGCCGTCCACAAGCGGACGGTGGCCAACGTGGTGGAGCTGCAGCTGGCCATGGACGTCTTTGGCCGCTTTCTCACGGAGCGGCAGCTCGTGTCTCCTTATGAGGCCGAACACCTGCGGCAGCGGGTGGGGCAGGCCCTGGAGCGGGTGGCGTTGCGGCAGGCGGTCCAACAGGCGGCGGCCGATCCGGTGCAGCGTTTCCTGGAACTGCTCCAGGCCGCCCTGGGCGCCGGCGAGGCCCATATCGCTGACCGGGAGGGCAGAGGAGATGTGGCGCCGCCAAGGCACCAAGGCGCGAAGAAGAAATCTGTTTTGGGGGAAGAGAGAGAATCGAAGGCTATCCACTTCGAGGGTCATGGTCCAAACAGCCAGAGTCTATCCGAAAAAGGGATTGCGTATTCGTCCCTCGGAAATGAGTCCATCCTGGAAGATCCAACCAACCTCTATACTCATATCCCTCCCTCGGGGCCCTGCGTCGGCTGGCGGGACGGCGCGGACCTCTACCTGGAACCCCATGCCGCCTACCGCGCCGCCCAGGCCATGGCCGGCGACCGGGGGGAGGCGCTGGGCGTGTCGGTCCGCACCCTCAGCAAACGCCTCCACGAACGCGGCCTGCTGCAGAGCACCGACGACGCCCGCCAGACCCTCACCGTCCGCCGCACCCTGGCCGGCCGCCCGCGCAACGTGCTGCACTGCCCGGCGCGGCTGCTCTCCATCCTCGAATCATGAGCATTCGGCGATTTGTCTTGATCCAGCCCTTTTTGTCGTTTATAATCGACATAATTACGCATATATGTCGAACGTAATCGACATACGGAGGATATATGCTCGCTGATTTGATGGCGGATCACCAACGCATGGCGGCCGGAATTCCCCTGGACTTTACCCGCTTTCTGACCGACGACATCAACTGGAACGCCCGGCTGATCGCCATTGTGGGTCCACGGGGAACGGGAAAAACCACCCTGGTCCTGCAACACTTCCGGCAGCGCTATGACGACATTCAAAAATGCCTCTACATTTCCGCCGACCACCCCCTGGTCGCCCATCAGGGCATCTTCGAGACGGTGCGGGAGTATTTCCGCTACTATGGCGAGGGCGTCATCATCGACGAAGTGCATAAAGAGCCCGACTGGAGCACGGCCGTGAAGACCCTGTTCGACGCCTATCCGGACAAGAAGTTCATCATCCTGGGCAGTTCCTCCCTGCAATTGCTGCGGACCCGGGGCGATCTCTCGCGGCGGATGCTGGTGTATCACCTTCCGCCGCTCTCTTTCCGAGAATTCGTCAACGTCCGGCTCCACACCGCTCTCGCGCCCATTTCCCTGGCGGAGATGCGCACCGCTCACCTGGGATACACCCAGCAAATTACGACCCTGGCCTCTCCGATCCTGCATCATTTCACCGAGTACCTTCTGTTCGGCGGATTTCCCTTCTTCCTGCATCATGCGCCGGATGAATACGGCCTGTTGCTCAGGAACGTCCTGGACAAGGTCGTCTATGAGGATATCCCCAGCGTACAGGCCATTCAGCCGCTCTCCAGCCTGAAGCTGAAACGTCTGATCGCGTACCTGGCCACCAGCAAAATCCCTCTGTTCAATACCGAAACATTGACCCGCGAGCTGGAGGTGTCGCGGGACACCCTGTACGAATATGTGGATCTGCTGGAGCGGGCCAACCTGCTCCAGGTCGTTCGTCCGGCGGGCAAACCGCCGCGGGGCATCAAGCAGGCCAAGCTGCTGTTCAGCAGTCCGAATCTCTATTACGCTGTCGCCCGGGAGTTCTGGCAGGTCACCCCCGACAAAGGGAACCTGCGCGAGTCCTTCCTGGCGGCGCAATTACGGGTGCGGTACCCGCTGAGCGTTTCCCCGCAGGTCGATTTTCAGGCCCGGGTTTCGGAAGGACAGATCCTGGAGATGGAGGTGGGCGGCCCCGGCAAGGGACGCCGGCAGATCAGGGGCTTGTCCGACGCGGTGATTTTCAAGGACGGCATCGAGCACGGCGCCGGCACCACCATTCCCTTGTATCTCGCCGGCTTTGTCTATTAAGAGTTCCTGGACACATACACGACAGCGCCGCCCCGTGTGCGGCCGAGGCGACCCTCCAGGACACGACGGAATGCGACCGCTGACCGGAGGTCCGGACAACGATCACGCGGCAGAATGGTTCGCCAATATCCATTCCGGCGAAGGGACATCATCGGTTCCGGCAAGATACTTCCTGTTTCAGCAAGTATTTCTCATTTATGGGCTTTTCTGCCCTGATCATCCGGATGAAAAAGTCCACCTTCTGGGGCAGCTGATCGAAAGTGATCATGTTGCATTTCCTCGGTATATTTAGATACTTATATAGAAAACGACACCTCAGGATCCTGTGTCACGGAAAGAGCACATCGTGCGGCTGGTCAGAGAACCGGGCCGCCCGGGACATCTTCCAGTCTTCGGGAATACAGGCGCTCCCCCATTCTTTCTCGAAGTCACGCTATGGTGGATGACAGGACATCGAGGATCCGCGTAGTTGCCCACCGTCGGTCGGGGCGTTTATCCAGCATCTTCAGAATCAGCTCGCTGAGCACCTTGGGCACCTGGGACTTCAACTGGCGGGGCGGGACGGGGCGGCTGTTGAG
>JAFGRT010000163.1 GCA_016935015.1 Acidobacteriota bacterium
CTGCGGGCGGCTAAAGATGAAGAGATGGGCATCCGGCCGGTCACCCGCCCTTGCCCTTCGCTATACAATCGCCGCCCTGCGGGCGGCTCAGTGGAGAAGGCCCGCAGGGCCGATCAGTCCGATAGCCGGGGGTGAGCGTAGCGAGCCCCCGGAAAGAGCGCCCCGAAAGAGAATAGAGGCCTGAAAGGCCGGCCAGAACATCCATCAGCCAGCCACACATGAGAATGAAATTTGGATCTTTCATCGAGAATATTTTATGGTTCGGGGTCGGACCAGGTTAACATGTTCAAAAAAAGTATGTTAATCCTAAATAATGGACAAATTTTGGGCTTAGAAGCCCGTTTTAGGGCCCGAAAATATGCGTCAAGCATTTCCCCGTACCCACAGGGCCATGGTAAATCCGATTCCCTCGCCGTCTCGATGGGTGAAACAGGTTGGAGCACCGGGCCCCTCTTCCTTTTTTCTGCCCAAAAAGTGGCGGTTAAGGGCAATAAATGATCGAAATTTGAGCTTATTTTTTTTGATTTCAGGATGTTGTCTTGGTCCGATCCCGAAATGGTGTCATCGTTGACCACATTGCCGCAAATCCGCTCCGCTGCTCTTGAGTCCCGAAGGGACATTCTTCGGCAGCCCGAGACGACGCGCCGCGAGCCCTGGGTAAGGCGCCCTCACCGGAAGCGTTCTGAAGGAATTCCCGTCTTCGGGGCCGAAAACACGGCGGAGCAACCTCTCGCATCTTATCCAAATTAGATGGATGATTCTAATCGAATTCACCATCCTCTATCGTCCCAGTGTCTTTCTGGCCGGCCTTTCAGGCCTCCTCACAATTTTTTGGCATCCTTTCCGGGGGCTCGCTGCGCTCACCCACGGCTACCATCGGGATGGCCCCCGGGCCTTTACAAAGCCCGTTCGTGCCGTGCTCAATGCTCTGTTTCAACGTGATGCATGAACGCCGAGGCCTGATTTTTCCGACTACTGTTCAGGCGAATTCTCATAGTCGGTCGACCCACGTCCCGGAAGGAAGAAAGCGGGCTGCCGATGAAATCCACTGGCAATGGTTTGGCATTCTGGATTAAAATAAGCGCTTGGTGTCCGACAAATGATTTTTTCAAAAGGAGTTTCATGTGGCACAGAGAATCATGTTCGCATCCTTTTTCCTGTTGATTTCGTTATGCCTGATCGCCTGCGGCGGCGGCAATTCGCCCCAGCCGCCGGCGGAGACACCTGCCGCCGCATCACCGGTCACCGAAACCCTGTCCACCCCCTCCGCGCCGGAATCAAAAGGTCTGACAAAAATTTCCGATATGCTCGACGCGTGGAACACCCTGTACGACCAGAACGAGGCCGTCATCAACGACTACGAAGGCATGCCCATCATGGAGCTGGTGACACCGGCCGCCACTTTCATCGGCAGCGTCCAGTTCGACATCCTGAACCTGGATAACAAGGACGGCCAGTATAGTGGCACCCTGCCCCTGGCCGGTTACAAGGGCCAGATGGAAAAGTCCGGCTCCATGATTACCTTCGGTTGGGATCATACCATGGAAAAGGACGGCTTCGGCCCCCTGGCCAAGAAAGGCGATCACCTGCTGGAGAACGGTTTTCTCGATCTGGACAAGGAATATTACCGGGAAGAGCGGACCACCGATCGGGCCGGGCAGCGGATTGCCCGCAGCTACAATGAGTTCAAGCGGCTGGCCGACGGCAGCATGATCTGCCTGGTGTTCAATGGTCAAGCCATGGATGCGCGGGGGAATGCCGCCACCAGCGATAGTGTCATCTACCTGCACAACGGGCCGGGTCGTTACGATTTCGTCATCGCCAAAGGCACGACCGGGCCGGGCTTCACTCCCTTTTCTTTCGCAGAGAAAGGGGATCTGACAAAAGATCAGGCCATCGAGCTGTTCCGCAACGCCGGTTACACCATAGACAAGACCGGTGGCATCAAGGACGGCAAGCTGGTTCTTGACAAATAGGTTTCTGCGAACGGACAGATTCCGCCCCCCCCCATCAGCGCCGGCACTTCGGGCCGCGGGGTGCCGGCGGTGGGGTGGGCGGTACCGGCGGCGTGCCCCACAAGGAACACCCCGGGGAAGGAGCCTCCCCCCATGGACATCCTCCAGGCCATCGGCCACACCTCCCTGGTCCGCCTGTGCAAGGTGGTTCCCCCCGACTGCGCCGAAATCCTCGTTAAGCTGGAGTGGGAGAACCCCACCGGCAGTCTCAAGGACCGCATGGCCCTGGGCGTCATCGCCCGGGCCGAGCGGGACGGCCGTCTGCGGCCCGGCGGTACCGTGGTGGAGTACACCGGCGGCAGCACGGGGACGGCCCTGGCCCTGGTCTGCGCCGCCCGGGGCTACCGCCTGCGCATCGTCAGCTCCGACGCCTTCAGTCACGATAAACTGGATCACATGGCCGCCCTGGGGGCCGAGCTGACCCTGGTCCCCAGTAAGGGGGGGCTCACCACGAAGCAGCTCATCCTGGACATGATCGAAACAGCCCGGGAGCTGAGCCGGGCGCCGGGCACCTACTGGACCGACCAGCTCCATAACCACGACAGCATCGCCGGCTATCACCCCCTGGGCGAGGAGATCTGGACCCAGACGGACGGACGGGTGGATGCCTTCGTTCACTGCGTGGGCACGGCGGCGTCGCTGCGCGGCGTGGCCACGATGCTGAAGAGGCACCGGCCGGCCATCCGTGCCGTGGCCGTGGAGCCGGCTGAATCGGCGGTGCTTAGCGGCGGCCGGCCCGGACCCCACAAGATCGAAGGAGTCGGCATCGGCGACACTCCCCCGCTGTGGGAGCCGGCCCTGGTGGACGAAATCGTGCCCGTGGCTACCGCCGACGCCAAGGCCATGGCCCGGCGCCTGGCCCGGGAGGAGGCCCTGTTCGCGGGTACGTCCTCGGGAGCCAATGTCCTGGCGGCCATCGAGGTGGGCCGGCGGCTGGGGCCGGGCGCCCGGGTGGTCACCCTCATGTGCGACTCGGGCCTCAAGTACGTCAGCACTGACGTCTACCGGGAACGATAATTGTGCGCAGGGCCCGCCGGGACAGCCACCGAAAACCCGGGCCACGGCACCCCGGGAACGCCTGCAGTCTGCAGAAAGGTCCCGTCCGCTGCCGGAACATGGGAGCCGTCAAAACAGATGGCACCGGATTGGGAGGGCAGTCCAGTCGCCCCGTTCTGAGGGGGAAGATGGAATGAAGGTCCACACACATGGCCATGAAGAATCCGCCCTGGTCATCATTCTGGCCGAGACCCGGGAGCATGTCCTCACTTTTGACCTGTTCAAGAAGAATCTACTCGACATCATGAACGCAGATCTGTGCCTGTGCGTGGCCCGAAACCATCGCGAGGACACGGCGAATCCTTTTTACCGTCATGCCCGATATATCTGGAGGTATGAAGAGCCCGACGATTGGGGCGACGCGTTTGATGATCTGCAACGCCGCCGGGGCCTGCAGAATGACTGGCGCAAGTTGCTCGAACTCGGGGATCAATGGCTGGGCGGTGTCCGGGCACCGGACGAGCATCCCGGCTCGGCGGGCATTCTCCTGTTTTTCCGATTGTTCCTGAAAGAGTCCATCATTCGGCATCACGTTCTGGATCACTACGACCGGTTTATCGTCACCCGGTCGGATTTCATGCACCGGGTCCCCCATGTGCCATTGACCTTATTAAACCCCGGGTATATCTGGATTCCCGACGGCGAGGATTACGGCGGGTATACCGATCGCCATCTGATCGCACACCGGAGTGACATCTTGCCCGTGCTGTCCGTCGCGGACAGAATACTGACAGAACCAGAAGCACTTTACACAGAAATGGCCCATTGTACGAACTGGAATCTGGAACGTTTTATCAAATTTTCCTTTACTTCCATGGGCCTTGAACCCAAAATCAGGCGCTTCCCCTATACGATGTACACCGTCCGATCCGTCGGCGGAAATACGCGCTGGCGCAGAGGCGACTATAGCGGACGTCTGGGCTACTACATCAAATATTATGATGAGTACCGGGGATATAAGCTGGCTTCTTTATTGATAAAGGAACATGGAGATTGGAATAGATTTACAATCATTCTGTTTCATGTACTGAAACGCCTGATAGAATCCAGATACGGGCGGCAAATCCTGCGACTTTTCCGATCTGTCATCCCACGGTACCCGGAGATCACATGACGTGGAAATATGCCAAATGCCTGGTGACGGGCGGCGCCAGCTTCATCGGCAGCCATCTGGTGGAGTCCCTGCTGGAAAAAGGCGTGCAGGTCCGGGTGGCCGACGACCTGTCGAGCGGGAAACTCGCCAATCTGTCATCGGTTCTGTCAGAGATTGAATTCATGAAAGGGGACCTCAAGCATATCGATGTTGCCCACGCAGCCACCCGGGGGGTTGACGCAGTGTTTCACCTGGCGGCCAATCACGGGGGCCGTGGGTATATCGCCACCCACCCCGCTGACTGCGCCGGTAACATGGCCCTGGACAATATCGTCTTCGGATGCGCAGCCAAAAATGACGTGGAGCACATTATCTTTGCCAGTTCCGCCTGTGTGTATCCCACGGATATTCAGGCTGAGAAACGATTGCTCGTGGAAGACATGGTCGATTTCAGCCGGCGGGGGGGGGCCTTCGCCGATGAAGCCTACGGCTGGGCCAAGCTGATGGGTGAACTTTCCCTGCAGGCCTATCACCGGCAGTATGGCCTCAAGGCGGCCGCCGCCAGAATCTCGACGGCGTACGGACCACGGGAAAATGAGAGTCACGCCCTCATGGCTCTGATCGCTAAGGTCTTTGTCAGGCAATCACCCTTTGAGATCTGGGGGGACGGCGAACAGACGCGGGGATTCACCTACGTCCAGGATGTGGTGGATGGCCTGGTTCTGGCCGCCGAACATATCGAAGACGGCACGGCCGTCAACGTGGGGACCGATGAATTCATCCGCCTCAACCGGGTCGCCGGGGAGATCTTCACTGCCATGAACTGGCGTCCGCCCGCCGAGATCCTGTATCGGGCGGACAAGCCCTTGGGCGTGCGACACCGGGCCCTCGACGGCACGTTCGCCCGGCGAACAACGGGCTGGGTCCCGCAAGTTTCCCTGACGGAGGGGATCCGGCGCACGGTGGCGTGGTACATGGCCCATCACGATGCAGCGGACGTGGCCGCCCGGCTGGACAACCTCCTGATGGAACGACGGTATTTCCCTGAATCGGGGTGATTTGCCTCCGGAATGTCGCCGCAAGGAAGCGGACCGCTTCGGATGGAGAGGCCGGCCAGGGGTGACATCATCCAAAAATCCCAAATGGATTGCACCATACCCCGGCATCCCGGGATGAACCATTCTGGCCGTCCCTGCAGGCCTCCGGAGTCCTTTCAAGGGGCTCCTTTCCGTGGGCTCACTCCGTTCGCCCACGGCTACCGTCGCGGCGGCTACGCACCACCCTGGTAAAGGACGGGAAGGGTAGGCGGAGCCCTGCCAGGGGTGACATAATAATGATGGAAAGTTAAAGGGGCGATGGATATCGATGGCGACAGGCCTCCCTTCAGGAAGCGTTTTCCAACAATCCATCCTCATCCAGGATTCGCTGCGCGTCGTCCTGGCCTATCGGTGGACGTCCCGGCGGGACTCAATGCAGGCGGCAAAAAACAGAAGATGGGGAATCCTCTCGGTCTATCGTCTTCGACTTTCGCTGCATCATTTCAGCCAGTTGGGCGGTAAAAAAAGTCCTCCTGGCGATATCCGTTGATCTTTCTTCTCCTTAACTGATCCACTTCGAACCGCGTCAATTCGGGTTCAATTCCGGTGTCTGCTCCGCTCCCATCCGCGACCATCCGCGTTCAGACCTCCTTTTTCATTCACGATCATTCATGCCGGGCCGAGTTCAATTTCCTTTTGCGATCCGTTCCCACCCGTTTGAACCGTTCAATCCGTGTGCCGTCTTCCCCCGCGATC
>JAFGRT010000164.1 GCA_016935015.1 Acidobacteriota bacterium
AACAATCATCCGGCCATCGATTCACCCTCTCGCCCAGACGCCGGTTCGACAGCGGTGCCAGGCTCTGTCACAGAAATGTGTCAGGTGGAAGCTGGCTCGGAACATGCAGTGTCCTCAGAGGATGCCCGCAGCAGATTCGGCCATACAACAGGTTGACTTTGCTCACTTTATATGGCCTTCGCCCTTAACCAACCTGATACCTTATTCGGCATCAAGCCAGATTCTCTTCCAACCGGGCGAAGACCTGCTGCAGGAGGCTGTCGTAGGTGTGGCTTTCGTCGGGATAGACAGGATCCAGGAATTTCACCGTCACCGGTTTCCACAGTCGCGGAAAGAAAACACCCTTGGGCATGGCCTCAAAGGCGCCCTGAATGGCGACCGGCACGATGGGCACATTGAGTTCGCGGCTGAGAATGGCGAACGTCTTCTTGAAGTTGCCCAGCTTGCCGTCCCGGGAGCGCGTGCCCTCAGGGAAGATGATGATGTTGCAGCGCCGGCGCAGCACCTCGGCCAGCTTGTGCAGGGATTGGCGCAGGTCGTTGTTGAGATCCATAATGATGACGTTGTTGCGATCGGCCAGGAATTTGAGCCACCGGCGGCGGATATGCTCCGCCTTGGCGTAGAAATAGGTGTGGCGGAGCTGAAAATTCTTCAAAAACACGGCCACGAAAAGGCCGTCGATGAAACTCTGATGGTTGGCCGCCAGGATAAAGGGGCTGTCGGGCAGCTTCTCCACTCCCTCCTTTTTCAACCGGAAGAAGCACTTGAGATAAAGCTTGGAAATGTACTTGAACCAGATGTGCATGAACCAGCTGCGCGGCAGGGTCACATCCACGGGTTGGCGGAGGATGGTTCCCCAGTCCAGGGTGTCGACGGTGATGCGGACCTTGTGGCGGGCGACATGCTCGGCCAAACGCCGGACCGTCCCCGGCGCGGCCAGTTCGGTCTCGTTAAATTCCATGCCGAACGTGGTCTGCAGAAAGGCCTGGAACGCCACGCGGTCCAGGGAGTCGAGGCCGAGATCCAATTCCAGATGGTCGTCGGGCATAACGTCCCCGCCGGTCAGCGTCCGCAGGTAGTCGCGGATGATCTCGTATTCGCGCGAATCAGGCACCCGCACCCGGCTGCCCGTCTCCCGGGCAGCGGCCACGGCCATATCCGGCAACAGGTAGCGCTTCAACTTGCCCAACCGGGTGCGCGGCAGGGGATCTTCCTGCAGGGTGATCTTGTAGATCCGTTTATAGGGCGAGACCTGCCGGTTGTATACCGCCTGAAGATCATGGCGCAGATGAGCACGGATATCGTTGATCGCCTGCTGCCGGCACTGCTCGGGATCGGCCACGACCAGGGCCTGGAGCTGACCGCCGGGCGTCGCGAAGACGCCCACTTCGGACAGAACGGGCGCCATCGCCAGCACCTGCTGCTCCACCAGCTCCGGATTGACGTTTTTGCCGTTGGGCAGAACGATGATCTCCTTCTTGCGGCCGGTAATGGTCAGGTAGCCTTCGTCGTCCATGACGCCCAGGTCGCCGGTGTGCAGCCAGCCATCGCGCAGCACGTCACCGGTTTCTGCCGGGCGGTTGTAGTAGCCCTGCATGATGTTGGGTCCGCGGGCTGTGACCTCGCCATCCACCAAGCGTACTTCGGTGCCGGGCAGCGGCTGGCCGGTGGTGCCCAGTTTCACCTTGCCCGGCCGGGGAAAGGAGATCATGGGCGCCGCTTCCGTCATGCCGTACCCTTCGAGGATCTCGAAACCGAGGGTGGTGAAATCACGCCCCGTTTCCAGCCCCAGGGCCGCTCCGCCGGCTACCATGTAGCGGACCGCGCCGCCGAATTTCCGGTGGACAGAGCCGAAGAGCAGGCGCGAAAAGCGCCGCGAATTCACCCGTTCCGCCAGGCGGAACAGGGCGCGCAACGGTGCCCGGGCGTTGATTTTGTCCATGATGCCGCGGCGCATGAGATGGTAGAGCCGCGGCACACCGATGATGATGGTCACCCGATGGGCTTGCAATGTGGCGATGATGTCCGCCGCGGCCAGCGAGGGGCAGAACACCACGCTGCCGCCCGTGTACAGGGGCAGGGCCATGGCGCCGAGAAGGGGAAAGACGTGATGAAGAGGCAGAATGGCCAGCACCCGGTCGTGTTCGGTGTAGATGGGCACGTCGTGGCTGACGCCGCGGAAATTGGCCTGGAGGTTGCCGAAAGAGAGCATGACACCTTTGGGCGTACCGGTGGTGCCGGACGTATAAATGATGACCGCCGTGCGGTCCGGATCCGGTTCGGGCCATTCATCCGTTTCCATCGCAGACAGGTCGGCCGCAGGGATGGCCTCGAACTCCAGGATCCGGGGGCGAACCTCCAGCTGGTTCAGCGCTTCGTCCAGTACCGGCCGGCGCGCGCGGGAGATGAAGATGTGGCCGGGCGTGCAGTCGGCCAGGATATAGGCCACGTCCGCCGCGCTGGACATGAAATCCACCGGCACCGGGATGCCCTGCCGGCGCCAGACGGCATAAAAGGCGACGACCCACTCCGGCCGGTTCTCGGCGAAAATGGCCACCCGGTCACCGGGAGCGATATCCAGCCGGCGGCGGTAGTGCTCCACCCGCCGTCGGAATTCGGCATAGGTCACCGTTTCATCGGGCCAGATCAGGGCGGCACGGTCATTATTGAAACGAATCATGTGTTTCCCTTAGGGACGATTTGCGGGGCAGCCACCGGTCATGACCACGGATCTCCGGATGGACGGAAGGCGGTCGCGGTCGGGTTCTCTGCCGGGCATGGACTCATCAGAGATGCATTATCGCACGGCCGCATCCTGGGCGCCAGCTAAAATAACAACGAATCATCCGACCGCACTGGCCGGCCCAACCAGGTCGGCCGCTGCGCAAGAAATGGTTGCAATCGGCCGGGGCTCCGGCTAGTATGCTCGAGTTGCCATTTCTCAGGGCAGCGGCCAATACACCCCGCGAGGAGGACCGCCGTGCCGGACAGTCAGACGAAAATCGGCTTCGACAACGAGCACTATCTGCGCGAGCAATCCGCCGCCATCATGGAACGGGTGGAGCGTTTCCAGGACAAGTTGTACCTGGAATTCGGCGGCAAAATTCTCTATGACTACCACGCCGCGCGAGTGCTGCCCGGCTTCGACGCCAACGTCAAGATGCGACTGCTGCACCAGCTGCGGGACCAGGCGGAGATCCTGCTCTGCATTTATGCCGGTGATATCGAACGGCGCAAGATGCGGGCCGATTTCGGCATCGCCTACGACGCCGACGCCCTGAAGCTGATCGACGACCTGCGCGACTGGCAGATCGACCTGGCCGGAGTGATCATCACCCGCTACGACGGCCAACCGGCGGCCGACATCTTCCGCAACAAGCTGGCCCGGCGCGGCATCCGCGTCTACACGCACCAGTTCATCCGCGGCTATCCCACCGATGTGGAACGGATCGTCAGTGATGACGGTTTCGGCGCCAACACGTACATCGAAACGTCCAAGCCGCTGGTGGTGGTTACCGGTCCGGGTCCGGGCAGCGGCAAGCTGGCCACCTGCCTCACCATGCTCTACCACGACTACCGGCAGGGCCTCACCTCCGGCTATGCCAAGTTCGAGACGTTTCCCATCTGGAACCTGCCCCTCAAGCATCCGGTGAACGTGGCTTACGAGGCGGCCACCGCCGAGCTGCAGGACCGGAACATGATCGATCCCTTTCACCTGGAGAGCGCCGGCCGGTCGGCCGTCAACTACAACCGGGACATCGAAATCTTCCCGGTGCTGCGCCGGATCATGGAGAAGATCACCGGCCGGGAGTCGGTCTATGTTTCCCCCACCGATATGGGCGTCAACCAGGCCGGCTTCGGCATCGTGGACGACGAGCTCGTGCGGGGGGCGGCCCGGCAGGAGATCATCCGCCGCTATTTCCGCTATGCCTGCGAATACGTCATGGGTTTCGTGAACGAAGAAACCGCCCAACGGGCCGAATTGCTGATGCGTGAACAGGAACTGTCTCCCGAAGACCGGCCGGTGGTGGCGCCGGCCCGACAGGCGGCCGCCGAGGCCGAGGAGCGACGCAAAGGGCACGCCGGCATTTTCTGCGGTGCGGCCATCCAGTTGCCCGACGGCCGGTTCGTCACCGGCAAAAATTCCGAACTGATGCATGCCGCCTCCAGCCTGGTGCTCAACGCCATCAAAGCCCTGGCCGGCATCCCCGACAACATCCACCTGTTGTCACCCATGGTCATCGAGTCCATCGCCCGGCTGAAGACCAATACCCTGGGCAAACCCATCAGCCTCGACCTGGATGAAACCCTCATCGCCCTGAGCATAAGCGCCGCCACCAATCCCACCGCCCAGCTGGCGGTGGACCACCTGCAGCAACTCAAGGGCGGCGAGGCCCACATGACGCACATCCCCACGCCCGGTGATGAGGCCGGCCTGCGCGACCTGGGCGTCCAGCTGACCACGGATCCACAATTTTCTTCATCCCGCCTGTTCACCGGGTGAAACAAATCCATACTCCTGGACCCGCGACCCAGCGAATGACCCGCTATCGGAAACCGCCGTCAGGGCCGCGGGGATGGCTGACAGCCAGTTCTTTCCCCAGCGGCGGTGGTCAGGGGTTCAGCTCCTGAAAAACGGCCGGCGGCCGGCGGTGACGGGTGGCCTGCTCGTAGGCGTAGGCCAGGCGGATGAGAGTCGGCTCAGCGAACAAGCGGCCGATGAAGGTCATCCCGGCCGGCAGGTTGCCTTCCACAAAGCCGATGGGGACGGTAATGGCCGGAAAACCGGTGTGGGGCGACAGATACTGGCTGTTGTCACCGGCCGGGCTGTCCAGGTCGCCCACCTTGCGCGGCGGATTGCTCCAGGTGGGATAGACGAATGCGTCCAGCCGATATTCATCCATGACGGCCAGCACGGCCTCCCGCAGGGCGATGTTGCGGGGATCGTGATAGACGTCGAGGCTGGGCGGATCCATCTCTTCAGGCGGCACTGTCACATTCAGCGACCACTGGAGACGCTTCTGGATATACGGGGCGTAGAGCCCCGCCGCCACGATCGCCTCGATGGTGCCGTACGGGGCGTCCGCCCCCAGCGAGGCCAGGTAGTGGTTCACGTCGTGGCGGAAGGTGTCGGACCAGATGTTGCGGGTGAGGGCTTCGAAGTCGGCGATAACCATCGGATCGATGACTTCCGCTCCGCCCAAACGGAGGTCGGTGATGGCTTTTTCCATCAGTTCGTTGATGGCCGGGTCGGCCGTCGGCTGATCCAAATAGTGCCGGAAGACACCGATGCGGGCGCCGGCCAACCCTTGCCGGTCCAGGAACTGAAGGTAATTTTCCGGAACCTTCCCCTGGCAGCGGACGGTGATGGGATCGGCCGGATCATAGCCGGCGATGACGTCCAGCACCCGCACGGCATCCTCCACCGTGCGGGCCATGGGGCCGCCCACGTCGTTGCGCAAAAACAGGGGGATGATGCCGTCGCGGCTGGTCAGACCCATGGTGGGGCGGATCCCCACCAGGCAGGTGTGGGACGACGGTCCGCGGATGGAGTTGCCCGTGTCGGTGCCCAGACCCACCACGCTGAAACTGGCCGCCACGGCCGCCGCGGTGCCACCGCTGGAACCGGCCGGGACCCGTTCCAAATCGTATGGATTGCGGGTGACGCCGGCGATGGAGCTTTCCGTCAGATAGGGATTGAACGCCCATTCGGCCATGTTGGACTTGGCCAGGATGACGGCGCCGGCCTCGCGCAGACGGCGGACCTGGAAGGCGTCGTCGGGCGGCAGTGAACCCTTGAGTGCGATGGAGCCGCCCGTGGTTTGGAGAGCGGCCGTGTCGTAATTGTCCTTGATGATGATGGGGATGCCGTGCAGCGGCCGCAGGTGGCCGATGCGCCGGAATTCCGCATCCAGCCGGTCGGCGTCGGCCAGGGCCGCGGGATTGACGATGACAATGGCGTTCAGACCGGTGGCCTGGTCATAGACCTCGATCCGGCGGAGGCAGGCCTCCGTCAACCGGCGGCAGGTCACCCGGCCCGACCGCAGGGCGGCATGGATCTCGGCGATGGTGGTCTCCGCCACCGGGAATGCCGCCGGACGGATCTCCCGGCAGCCGGAGAGGTTCAGGGCCGCCGGCAACAGAGCGCCCAGCAGCAACACGTTCATCCATATTCTGTTCTTCATCGTCTTTTCCTTACCGATCGTTCTGGATGGTTCACTATACTCCAATCGGTCAGGGTTGACAACCGTGCCGGCCTCGGTAAACCTGCAGCGGAGAAAATCGTCAACGGTATCTGGTGTCAGTAAAATGAATGAAGGATACAATGGATTAAGCCAATCAGTGGACGGTATCGATTCCTTGCCCCGTTTCCGATCCGGCCTGGCACAAATAGATGCGGACGTTCCCGTCCGAAGGAATGTGCTGTCCGGAAATAATCTTTTGCCGTGAAAAATTGTCTCCTTCGTATACCTTCAACCTTCTGCCTTTAGACCGTATAGCGGAACCTTTCTTTCGGCATCCTTCTGCCGGACATCCTTCGTGTTCCGCGTTCATCTGTGGCCATATAAAGCGCAGCTGCCGCTGCGCCACAGTAAAAGCGCAGCTCCGCTGCGCACTCCATAAACATCTTCCCTTCAACTAGATTCAAGGGGTGACAGCGAAGATCCTCCTCTGCCTTCTGCCTTCATCCTTCTGCCTTCTGCCTTCATCCTTCCTCCTTCTTCCTTCCTCCTTCTTCCTTCTGACCTGACACCTTTTCCCCCACCTTTCGGTTGACTAGAATACATTCAAAATGTAATATTATAATCCTTTTGAATTCACTCGCTCCGAAGCACCGACCATGAGGAGAAATTCATGACTAAACGCGTTTTAATCATTGATGATGAAGCGGAGATCAGGCGTAACCTGACCTTCGGCCTGATGCAGGAAGGCTTCGAAGTCACGGCCTGCCCCAACGGCCTGTCGGCCATCCACGAGCTGACTGAATCCCGGGAAAAGGGCCTGGGCTACGACTACCTGGTCACCGACATCTTCATGCCCGACATCGACGGCCTGAAAATTCTCAAGGTCATCAAGCGGAAATTCCCCGAACTCCCGGTCCTGGTCATCACTGGTTTCGGCGACGAGGAGCTCAAGCAAACCGCCCTGGCAGAGAAGAATACCGGTTTCCTGGACAAGCCCTTCGAGATCGAGGACCTGGTGGCGGCCCTGCACGAACTGGCGCCGGGCATCACCACCCTCGGCCCCGAAGCCGAAGGCGCCGTCCCGGCCGGCGAGGCCGTGCGCGAGGCGGTCAGCGCCTACATGACCATCCGCATCGGGGATTCGGCGCGCAGTCGCGAAATCTTCAATGAATTACGGAAAATGGAACATGTGGTCTCCTGCGACGCCGTTCGTGGCGATATGGACATCATCATCTTCGCCCAGGCTTCCTCGGAAGAGAATATCCGCGACCTGCTCGACCAGGTGCGCCGGGTGGAAGGAGTAGAGGTGCTCTCCAAATCGGCGGTGGAACGCCCCAAACTGGATCGGGACGTAAAGAGTTTCATCGACACGTACAAACAGGCCGTCAAGGAGATGGCCGGCGACGAGACCGACGAGACGGAATCCCCCACCACCAGCTACATCATTGTGGATATCGATCCCGATACCATCCAGGACATCTTCATGCGGGTCTTCTTCATCGACGAGCTGATCTTTTGCGATGTCATTGACAACGGCACCAAGCTGGTGGGCATGATCACCACCAGCGGAGCCATGGGCCGCACGCCGCGCATTATCGAAAAACTGAACCAGGTGGACGGCGTGCTGCGGGTTCGCGAGGCCCAGATCATCCGTATGGCGGAGGAATGAGGCTTCCATGCCCGCCGCCTGGATACGAACGTAGAATAACATTCACTATTTCATGAGGTGATTATGGCCGATCAGCACGATGCAGATTTTACCTTTCGCCTGTGGCGTTACGACGGCGAACCGGGAGAACTCATTCCCCTGCTCCAGTCGGCGCAGGAACATTTCGGATACATTCCGCGCCGTGCCCTCAAGTACATTTCCAGCGTGACCAATGTTCCGGAATCCACCATCTACGGCGTCATCACTTTTTACAGCCAGTTTCGCCTGCAGCCCATGGGCCAGCACGTCATCCGCGTCTGTGCCGGCACCGCCTGTCATGTGGCCGGGGCGACCAACCTCATCGACGCTGTGCAGGACGAACTGGGCATCGAGGTGGGCGGGACTACCGCGGACGGGGTGTTCACCCTGTTCACCGTGGCCTGTCTGGGCTGCTGCTCCCTGGCACCGGTGATGATGGTGGACGACGAAACCCATGGCCGGCTCTCCCCGGCCACGGTGCGAAAGATCCTGCGCGGCTACCGGCGTCAGGCGGCCAAACAGGCCGTGGCCGAACAGGTTTGAATGGCCGCGCCGCCACAAGGAACGCGCACAAGGAAAATATCGAGCAAAAAACGAATGGAGATACGGCATGTCTAAGATTTATGTGGGGATGGGCACCTGCGGACTTTCCGCCGGCGCCCGTGATACCTATGACACCTTGAAAAAGCTGATGGGTGAAGCCCCGGCCAAGGCCGATCTGCACATCACCGGCTGCATTGGCATGTGTTACCGCGAGCCCCTGGTGGAAATCCGCGACAACGGGACCCGGGTCATTTACGGTGAAGTCACGCCGGAACGTGCCGAGGAGATTTACAAACGCCATGTGCAGAACCGGGAGATCATCGACGAATACGTGGTCCTGCATGAGAAGGTCGGCGGTGAACTAGCCGGATCCGAGACGGATTTCATCGCTCCCCAGGAGCGAATCGTCCTGCGCAACTGCGGCACCATCGATCCTGAATCCATCGCCGATTACGAAGCGGCGGGCGGCTACCAGGGCCTGCGTAAGGCGCTGCTGAACATGACGTCCGAAGAAATCATTGCCGAAGTGAAGGCATCGGGCCTCCGCGGGCGCGGCGGCGCCGGTTTCCCCACCGGTCTGAAATGGTCCTTCGCCGCCGGCAACCCGAGCAACCGAAAATTCGTCGTCTGCAACGCTGACGAGGGGGATCCGGGCGCTTTCATGGACCGCTCGGTGCTGGAAGGTGACCCCCATGCCGTTCTGGAGGGGATGATCATCTGCGGCCGGGCCATCGGTGCTGATTTCGGCTACATTTACTGCCGAGCCGAGTATCCCTTGGCCATCAAGCGGTTGAATATCGCCATCGCCTCCGCCCGGGAGAAGGGTTACCTGGGAAAGCATATCTTGGGAACCGAATTCAATTTCGACGTGAAGATCAAGCAGGGCGCCGGGGCGTTCGTGTGCGGCGAGGAAACGGCCCTGTTCGCCTCCATCGAGGGCGAACGGGGGATGCCGCGGATCCGCCCCCCCTTCCCCGCCGAAAAGGGACTGTGGCAGAAACCGACCAACAACAACAACGTGGAAACCTATGCCAATGTCCCCTGGATCATCACCCGCGGCGCCAAGGCTTACGCCGCCTACGGCACCGAAAAGAGCAGGGGAACCAAAGTCTTTGCCCTGGCCGGCAAGGTCCGGCACGGCGGCCTGGCCGAAGTGCCCATGGGCATGAGCATCCGCGACCTGGTGTTCAAGGTGGGCGGCGGCATCAAGCAGGACAAACGTTTCAAGGCTGTCCAGATGGGCGGCCCCTCGGGCGGCTGCATCCCCGAGCACCTGGCCGACACACCGGTGGATTTCGAAAACATCCCCCAGACGGGCGCCATCATGGGCTCCGGCGGCATGGTGGTCATGGACGAAACCACCTGCATGGTGGACATCGCCCGCTTCTTTTTGGACTTCACCCAGGCCGAGTCGTGCGGCAAGTGCACCTTCTGCCGCATCGGCACCCTGCGCATGCTGGAGGTCCTGGAGAGGATCACCCGCGGGGAGGGCGTCCCCGAAGACATCGAGACGCTGCGCCAGCTGTCGGTGCAGATCAAGGAATCCAGCCTGTGCGGCCTGGGCCAGACGGCCCCCAATCCCGTCCTCACCACCCTGAAATATTTCCTGGACGAGTACCGGGCCCACATCGAAGACAAGAAATGCCCAGCCAAGAGCTGCGCGGCGCTGGTGGACTATTTCATTGACCCGGAAAAGTGCGTCGGCTGCACGGTGTGCGCCAAGAACTGTCCGGTGGACGCCATCAGCGGCCAGCCCAAACAAGTGCATGTCATCGACCAAGGCAAATGCGTAAAGTGCGGCAAATGCATCTCCAGCTGCAACTTCGACGCGGTTTATAAAGACTGAGGAGCGTTTTCATGGAAACGATCACCATAGAAATCAACGGCGAAACCATCCACACCGAAGCCGGCCAAACCATCCTGGAGGTGGTGCGCCGCCACGACCTGGACGATATTCCAACCCTTTGTCATTCCGAGGAGCTGGAGCCCTACGGTTCCTGCTTTGTCTGCGTGGTGGAAGTGGAAGGCCGGGCCAACCTGGTGCCCTCCTGCGCCACACGCATCGCGCCGGGCATGAAGATCCAAACCCGCTCGGAGCGGGTCGTAACGGCCCGTAAAACCGCCCTGGAACTGCTGATCTCCAACCACTACGCCGACTGCGTCTCTCCCTGCCTGCTGGGCTGCCCGGCCAACGTGGACGCCCAGGGCTACATCGCCCTGGCGGCCATGGGCCAGTACCGCCAGGCCATTGACCTGATCCGGGAAACCAATCCCCTGCCGGCCGTCTGCGGCCGGGTGTGCGTAAGGCGCTGCGAGGATGTGTGCCGGCGCATGGACGTGGATTCTTCGGTGGCCATCAACTGGATCAAGCGCTACCTCAGCGACGTGCCCGGAGCCTACGAGGGCGCGCCCGAACGGGAGCCCGCCCGCGGCAAGACCGTGGGCATCGTCGGGGCCGGACCGTCGGGCCTGACAGCCGCCTGGTTCCTGGGCCGCAAGGGATACGACCCCGTCATCTACGAAGCCATGAAGCACCCCGGCGGCATGCTGCGCTACGGCATCCCCGAGTACCGCCTGCCCAAAGACGTCCTGGACAAGGAGATCGCTTACATCTGCAAGGCCGGCGCCCGGATCGAGACCGATGTGCGCATCGGCCGGGACACCACTCTCGACGAACTTCTCAAGAAGCATGACGCCGTCTACATCGCCGCCGGCGCCATGGGCAGCAGCCCCATGCGCATCGAGGGCGAGTTCGAGACCGAAGGCGTGATACCCGGCGCCGAGTTCCTGCTGGACAAGGCCGAAAATCCCTCCCCCGTGGCCGGCACGGTGGTGGTGGTGGGCGGCGGCAACACGGCCATGGACGTGGCCCGCACTTCCTGGCGGCTGGGTGCCGACAAAGTCATCCTCCTTTACCGGAGAACCAAGGCCGAGATGCCCGCCGACCAGATGGAGATCGAGGACGCCCTGCGCGAGGGAATCGAGATCATGGAACTGGCGGCGCCCATCGCCATCGTCAAGGAAGAGAAACGCCTCAAGGCGCTGCGCTGCATCCGCATGAAACTGGGTGAGCCCGACAAATCGGGGCGGCGGCGGCCCATTCCCCAGGAAGGTTCCGAATTCGAGCTGCCGTGCGACATCGCCATTCCGGCCATCGGCCAGAAGACCATCATCGAGGACCTGATGGCCAGCACGGCGATTAAACCGGAAATGACCCGCTGGGATACGGTGGTCATCGACACCAAGACCATGCGAACCAACGTCGAGGGCTTGTTTGCCGGCGGCGACGTGGCCGACGACGGTCCCACCGTGGCCATCGACGCCATTCGTGACGGCCAGCGGGCCGCCAAGGCTATCCACGCCTACCTTTCCGGGGAGCAACTGCCCCGGGAAAGATTCATCGTCCGCAAGGATTTCTGGGCCAAGCCGGGCAAAACCGAGCTGGGGGATGTCCCCGAGAGTCCGCGCCACCACTTGCAGGAGCTGGAAATCGAGGAACGGGCCGGCAACTTCCGCGAAGTGGCCACCGGTTTCGAGCATGAGGACATGGTCCATGAAGCGGAGCGCTGCCTGTCATGCGGCTGCGTGAAATTCTCCGACTGCCGCCTGCAGCAGTATTCCGAGGAATACGGCGTCGACGTGGAGCGGTTCAAGGGCTACATTCGCAAACACAAGGTAGACGAGCGACATCCGTATATCGTCTACGATCCCAACAAATGCATCCTGTGCGCCAAGTGCATCCGCACCTGCGCCCGGATCCTGCCCATCGCCGCCCTAGGCCTCATGAACCGCGGGTTCAGCACCGAGATGCGCCCGGCCATGAACGACCCGCTGGTGCAGACCAACTGCATCAGCTGCGGCAACTGCGTGGACAGCTGTCCCACCGGCGCCCTGACCATCAAGTCCCCCTTCCCCGGCCGTTCCGACCTGCACGCCGAGGTAGTGGCCGACCACTGCGGCATGTGCTCCCTGGGCTGTGCCTTGACGGTGCGCCGCATCAACGACGATCGTTACACCGTAGCCGGCTCGGGTGTTCCCGGCGAGTATCTTTGCCGTTACGGCCGGTTCGGCACAGAGCTTTTCATCCAGTCCCGGCGGCTGACGGTGCCCATGGAGCGGGACAAAAACCAGTGGAAAAATGTCTCCCTGACATACGCCAGCAAACAGATTGTCACGCGGCTCAAGGAAACGGTCGCTCAGCACGGACCGGAATCCGTGGCCGTGTTCGTTTCTCCCGAACTGACCAACGAAGAAATGTTCCTGGCCCAGTGCATCGCCCGTGACGGCCTCGGCACCAACAACATCGGCTCCCTGACGGTGCTGGGCACCGGCGCCGAGAGTGGTCCGCTGGACGCATCCCTGGGCTTCACCCAATCCACCGCCGATCGCTCCGTCATCGGCCAGGCCGATCTCATCGTCTGCAACAACATGGATATGGAGAATGAGGTGCCGGTGCTGAGCGTGGACGTGCTGCAGGCGATTCGTCGGGGTGCCCGCCTGATGGTTTGCAACAGTACGGCCACTCCCCACGAGAAGATCGCTTCCGTCAGCCTCGATCCCATGCGCGGCCGGGCCGCCCTGCTTTGGAATGGTGTTCTGCAGGTCTTGTTGGACACCGGATATTTCGCCCGGGATGAGGTCAAGAAACTGGACGGTGGAGAAGAGTTCCTGGCCGATATGTTCGATTACAGCCCCGAAGCCATCATGAACTGGACAGGCGTCGAGGAAGCCAAGCTCCAGGCGGCGGCCGACGAGATCCGCAACGCCCGGCGCGTCGTTTTCCTGCACTGTCCCGACCGCACCCAAGACCTGGCCCCCGGTGATCTGACGGTGCTGGCCAATTTCATGATCCTGTTGCGCGCCAAAGGGATCGACGCCCAGCTGATCCTGCCCAGCATCGCCGCCAACCGGGCCGGCCTGGAGCTGGCTGGTGCCGATCCGGCCTTTACCCCGGGGCGCATCCCGGTAACTGACGGTCTGCCCGGCGCCCGCACTCATGGCGAGCTGCGCCGGCTGCTGGCCGAGGGCAAAATCAAGGGGGCGCTTCTCATCGGCGAGGACGCCATCCGTGATGACCGGACCGCCTCCTACTTCCGCAACGTGGAGTTTCTGGCCGCCATGGACTGGGCCCAGACCGAGACCACCATGCTGGCCGACATCGCCCTGCCCGGTTCCACCTACCTCGAAACGGCCGGCACACGATGCAATTTCGAAGGCCGGTTGATCCGATTCAGCCAGGCCGTGCGGCCGCCGGCCGGCATTCCGGGCTGGCAGGTGCTGAAGCAGCTGGCCGGATTCTTTACCATCCCCGGACTGGGTGATACGGCGGACGCCTTCACCCGGCAACTGGAAGAGCAGGTCCGGAGTCATCTGAACGGACAGGTGTCCTTCTATTGGAACACCGGACAGAAACGCTCGTGGGACGGCCGTGGCACGCTGCGCGTGGCCGATGTTAAAACCAAACCCGCTCCCGTGCAACCGGCGCTGACGCCGACGGATCACTACAAACGCGAAATACTGGAGGTGGGCATCGAGCGCTTCCGGGTGCGGTAAAACCGAAGGAGAACGGCTATCGTACTGAAGCAAGTCATCGACATCTTTTTGGCGACGTTCGAATTCGTGCTGTGCGTGAACGACGCCGAAGAGATCACCGTCGTCAACGACCGGTTTTCTCAGGCCTGCCGGTGTGATAAGGAATCTCTGGTGGGCCAGAAACTGGACCGCCTTCTGAATCCCGTCCGTCTCGAGCAGTTCCGCCTGGCCATGAGCGAGGCGCAAACGGGATCCACCCGTACGGTCGCCTTTTCCGGGGACCGGGATCCCACCTCCCTGATCCATCTCAAAACCACCCGCATCCAGCACGAAGGCCAGGATCTGTATCTTTTTTTTGGCGATCAGGTGGCCGGGCTGCGCACCACCACTGAGTGGGAAAAGCAGGAGCGCATCAAGGAATTGGCCTGCCTCTACGCCGTATCCGACTGGATCGAAGTATCGGCCTCCATCCGTAAATTCTTCCAGCACCTGCCCGAGTACCTGGCGCCCGGCATGCATTATCCCGAGGATGTGCGGGTCTATTCCGCCTACCAGGGCACAACCTACGGCGAACCCATCGATCCCGACCGGTGCATCCGGACCAAGCTGGTAGTCCGGGGGGAGGAACGGGGCGAGATCCGTGTCGGTTACATCAACGACCACCATGAATTCCTGGCGGAAGAGCAGAAGATGCTCAACGAAATCGGCCGCATCCTCAACCTGGCCCTGGAGCGGAAGGAGCTGTCGGAAAACGAGAAACTGATCCGGGAACTGAAGTGCTTGTATGAAGTGGCTGAATGGATCGAGGCTTCCCACTCCATCGCCGATTTCTTTAACGGCTTGCCCCGTTATCTGGCTCCGGGCCTGGAGTATCCCACCGACGCCCAGATTTCTTCCACCTACCAAAGCCAGGAATACGGTCCGCGGATTCAGTCGGACAAAAGCATCACCACCCGCCTGGTGGTCCGCGGTCAGGAGCGGGGCCAGATCCGGGTGGCCTACCGGGATGATCGCCACGATTTCCTGGAAGAAGAGCAGAAGATGCTCAAAGAGATCGGTCGGATCCTCAGCCTCGCCCTGGACCGGAAGGAGCTGTCGGAAACCCTGCTGCAGAGGGAAGAGGAGCGCACGCGCCTGTCCGGGCGGGTGGAAGAGCTCGAGGAAGAAATCCAGGATCGGTCCCGGGAGCTGGAGAAACAGCAGAAAAACCTCGAAGCGGTCAATACCTATTTCGACCGCATGAGCCGCGGCTGGGAAGAAGCCCAGAACCGCATGATGTCCATTTTCAAGGCGGTTCCCGACCGAATCGCCTTCATCGACAAGAACCGCAATGTCATCATGACCAACCAGGAAGGGGACAGTATCGGCGACAAGTGCTTCCGCACCTTCTTCAACCAGGAGGCCCCCTGCCGGGACTGCCGGCTGGCCAAGGTCATCCGTACCAAGGCACCGGTTCGAACCGAAATCCGGGACGAGGACGATTACTACGAGGTTCAGGCACTGCCCGTCTTTGACGAAGAGGGCGAAGTGGGTTGGATCACGGAATTTTTTCGCAACATCACCAAGGAAAAGAACTACGAACAGCAGCTGCAGCAGGCGGACAAACTGGCCTCCATCGGCCAGCTGGTGAGCGGCATCGGCCACGAAATCAACAATCCCAATCAGTTCATCCGCGGTAACATCAAGATTATCCAGCAGGCCATGGAGGACATGCTACCCATCGTGGACGATTATTACCGGAGCCATCCCGATCTCAAGATCGCGCGTCTGAAGTACGATTTTTTCCGGCAGCACATCATGATTCTCGTCAATGACATGGCCCACGGTTCCAGGCGGATTAAGGACATCATCGAAGGGCTCAAGAGTTTCGCCCGCAAGGACGAGGGCGAACTCATCGATGAAGTGGAGATCAACACCATCATCGACGCCGCCGTCCGTCTGGTTCACAACGAGGTGCACAAGCACGCCGACATCGAACTGGATCTGGCGTCGGACCTCCCTGTTTTTACCGGCAATGTTCAGAAAATCGAGCAAGTCCTCATCAACCTCGTCATCAATGCCGCCCAGGCCACCCCCAAGGAACGCCGCGGCAAGATCATCGTCGCCACGCGGCGGGAGAACTCCCATATCATCATCACCGTCAGGGACAACGGCAAGGGGATGAGCGAGCGAACCCTCAAGCAGATCTTCGATCCCTTCTTCACCACCCGGCGGGCCAAGGGCGGAACCGGACTGGGTCTGCCCATCGCCCATCGCATCGTGGAAGAGCATAACGGCATGATCTCGGTGAACAGCAAGGTGGATGTCGGCACGACGTTTACCGTGACCATCCCCACCAAGCTGAAAACAACCACGGCCCCAGGTGATGAACGGCAAGAGGAACCACCTCCGGTGGAGACGCCGCCTGCCGGGGAAAGGCCCCTGACGGACGCGTCACAGCCGCCCCACCGGAGGGGGTCGGATGACCGCGCGGACTCATAAACAATCCGACCCCAACCCGGCCAAGAAGGTACTAACGTAACGTCAGGAATATAAAGGGGCGAACACATGGTGCAAAAGATCCTGGTAGTGGATGATGACATTGCCGTCACCAATTACCTGATGGTGTTCCTGATGCAGACCGAAGTGTGGGAACCCACCGTCATCAACGATTCGCGCCAAATTCCGGAATTGCTGCAGCGTGAGCGTTTCGACGCTATCCTGCTGGACATTAACATGCCCGGCCTCAGCGGTATGGACATCCTCAAGATCATCCGGGATAAGCACATCGATACGCCGGTGGTCATCCTGACCGGCTTTGCCGATGTGGACCTGGCGGTTCAGTCCATGAAACTGGGCGCTTTCGACTACCTCACCAAACCAGTGGAGGATGATCATCTGCTGGAGGTTCTGGGCAAGGCCATCCAGCACCGCTCGGTTCACCGGACCATTACCACCCTCCCCAACGGCTTGAAAAAAGAGGATCTCGCCTTCCGCGAGGCCTTCGAGCAGATCCCCACCCGTGACCCGGCCATGATCCGCCTGTTCCATCAGGCCGAGAAGATGGCGGCCAGCGACCTCAGCATTTACATCTGGGGGGAACGCGGCACGGAAAAGGAGTACCTGGCGCGGGCCATTCATTCGGCCAGCAAATTTCGCGATGGCCCGTTCGTGGCCGTCAACGTGGAGGCCCAGGATCCCGAGCGTTTTTCGGCAGATCTCTTCGGGCAGGCCCGCGACTGGAGCGGCACCCGCGAGAGCCGCAGCGGCTTTCTCGAAGAGGCGGCCAACGGCACTCTGTTTCTGGACAAGATCGGAAAACTGACCATCCCCGTGCAGCTTCGACTGTTGCGGGTGATTCAGGCCAAGGAATTCTACCTGGAGAGTTCCTCCCAGATCCGGAAGATCAACGTGCGCATTATCGTTGCTTCGCGCTATGACCTGACCAAGGACGCCTACAAGGATACTTTCTCACGCGACCTTCTTTTTCACCTGATGGTCAACTATATCCAGATCCCGGCCTTGCGGCATCGTAAGGGCGATATCCCCCTTCTGGCACATATGTTCCTGGAGCAGGAGCGGCAAAAAACGGGCAAGCAGATCCATGATTTCGCCGACGATTTCATGCAGCTGCTCGTCGATTACGAATTCCCGGGCAACACCCAGGAACTCCACGATATCGTCGCCGCCTCGGTGGCGAACGAGGAGACCGCCATCATCACCGTGGATTCCCTCTCCCCCTACATGCGCCGCAAGTTGACACAACATGAATTGGAACTGGAACCGGCCTTCGCCCCCCGCCCGCTGGAGGATGTGGTCCGTGAGCATGTCATCCGGACGGTGGATTATTTTGAGGGTGATGTGGAACTGGCCGCCCGGGAACTGGGGATCTCCCCGAGCGAACTGGACTCCATTATGAAATAGCGCCGCGCCGGGCGAGGCGATGGCCGTGTCACTGCATGGAACGGATCCGCACCTCGATATCCGGTTCATCCTGCAACAAATCCACCAGCTTCAGGGGATCCGTCTGGCTGTAGTGATACGGGTAGAGGATGCGGGGCCGCACCTTGCGGGCGGCATCGGCTGCCATTTCAGGAGTCATGGTGTACGGCACATTCATGGGCAGAAAGGCAATATTGATATTTGCCAGCCCGCCCATCTCCGGGATGTTTTCCGTATCGCCGGCAATATACACCCGCACATCGCCGAAGGTACAAATGTAGCCGTTACCCACGCCCTTGGGATGATAGGGTTCACCGTTGTCACGCCGGTGGACGATGTTGTAAGCGGGGACGGCCTCGATGTGGATGCCGTCCACGGTGCGTTCGTCACCGTTCTGCATAACCATTCCCCCGGTCACTTTTTCGGCGCAGGCGGCGGTGAGGACCAGCCGGCTGTTCTCGGTACGGACATACCGAAGGGCGGCCTCATCCAGGTGATCGCCGTGGTGATGGGTCAACAGGATCAGGTTGGCCGTAGGCAACCGGCTGTAATCGGTCAGGCGGCTGAACGGATCCACATGAATGACTTTTCCTTCAAACTTAAGCATCAGGGAGCCGTGTCCGATAAAGGTGATGGCCAGCGGCCCAGCCGACGTGTCAAACACGTCCTGCTGGAAACCGGTTTCCCCGGCCGGCGGTGCGACGGCTGCCATCAAACACAGGGCGATAACGGCAAGATAGTGCATGAGACCTCCTGACGCGGGAAGTTGCGGGCCGTCTTTCGCCCGTTCGGAAAAAGCCAGCGGAGATAAATTACCCCGCTCTATCCCGCGTAATAACATCATACGCCAACCGGTTGTCCCGAGCAAGCGATCTGCATCCGGTCACCTGCAACATTTTTGTGACAGAGCCTGGCACCGTCTCAACCGCGCTGCAGACCGACCGAATCCTGGTCTTGGCCGCATCTGGCGGTGCCAACCGACATCGCAACATTTTTGTGACAGAGCCTGGCACCGTTTTTCATACGCCAACCGGTTGTCCCGAGCAAGCGATCTGCATCCGGCCACCTGCAACATTTTCGTGACAGAGCCTGGCACCGTCTCAACCGCGCTGCAGACCGACCGAATCCTGGTCTTGGCCGTATCTGGCGGTGCCAACCGACATCGCAACATTTTTGTGACAGAGCCTGGCACCGTTTTTCCTGTCGCCTGATACCTGAAACATCTCCGTGACAGAGCCTGGCACCGTTTTTCCCAGATACAACCCGGCTGGTAGTCCTCCACGTTCATCCGGGTACCTTTTCGCCTCACGCTGGTTTATCCGGTTTCAGCACGCTTGACAAGTGACCGCTCACACGGGTAAAGTGATGTTTTTTGGATAATGTAAGGAGTATGAATGGATATTCGGGGCATGGTATTCGATCTGGACGGCACACTGGTGGATTCCCTGGATGACATCACCACCTGCCTCAATGTGGCCCTGTCTGCCTTCGGGCTGAACACCTATCGTCCGGAATGGGTGCGGCAGAACCTCGGCCATGGCGCCCGCCACCTGACGCTGCAAGCCTTGGCGGCCCAGGGCCGGGATGAACTTGGTGCGGCCGTGGTGGCGGAATTCATCCGCTACTATAACGAACACCCGGTGGAAACGACCGTCCCCTACCCCGGAGTCCGGCGGCTGCTTGAAAGGTTCCACGACCAGGGGATCATCCTGGCTGTCAGCAGCAACAAACCGGCCAGTATCGTCGTCAAGGTGGTGGATACCCTGCAGCTGGCGCCGTTTTTTCACGACGTCTGGGGCGGCGACTCCTTTACCGAAAAGAAACCCTCACCCCTGGCCCTGCAGCATTTCACGGCCGGTCATAACCTGTCGTCCGACACCGTTCTGATGGTGGGCGATTCCCAAGCCGATATTATGGCCGCCCGGCGCGCCGGCGTCCGTAGCTGTTTCTTTCAGAATGGCTATGGCACCCTGGATCCCGCCGATCCACCACCGGACTACACCATCGCCGCCTTCGTCGAGCTGGCGGCCTGTGTGCTGCCGGCCAGGTCCTCCTGCGCCCGCTGAGGCATGGCGGCGGTCCTGACCCTCCCATACAGATGTTCGTTGATGAGGGCTTGCTCCCGTGCCGGAACGTTTCTTGAATTCGGCACCCTACGGCTGCTCCTCACTGTGTTCCAAAGGTTGGGGGGGTACGGCATCACCGATCGCCGCAAGGGATTCCCAGCCGAAGGCGACGAACAATGGATGCCACTCCGCCGGCAGGGAGGCAGCGACATGCCGGCGTTCACCGGAATACGGATGCGGAAAGGTAATGGCCACGGCCGCCAGCAGCAGCCGATGCAACCCAAAGCGCTGCCGGTAGAAGATGTTATGCCGTGTGTCGCCGTACGTGGTGTCCCCGATGATGGGATGGGCGATGTGGCGAAAATGCCGGCGCAGCTGGTGACGGCGACCGGTCAGGGGGGTGGCCTCGGCCAGTGAATAGCGCGCTGTGGCAAATTCCCCCACCGATTCATCCACCTCCGCCCGGGCCAGACATCGGTACAGTGTTTCGGCGTCACGCGTTTTGGTATGGGAATGGTTCTGCAGGGCATGATCGATATACCCGTCATCGGGCAGGAAGCCCCGCACCACTGCCCAGTACGTTTTTCGTACCGCCCGCTCTCGGAATATCTCGCTCATGCGGGCCATGGTGACCGGGTTCAGGGCAAAGATCTGAACACCGGACGTGGCCCGGTCGAGGCGATGGACCGGCCAGACATAGCCGCCCAGCTGGTCGCGCAGCATCTCCAGGCAGGTGCGCTCCCCCGGCGAAAGATCGGTGGGGTGTACGTGAATGCCCGAGGGCTTGTCCACCACGACCAGCCATTCATCCCGAAAAAGTATGTCTAGGGAATCATTCATCGCGGTTCCGCATGTCCAGAGCGGCATCTTCGTATGGCCCCGCCCTCATTCCGGCCGCCCCTCTTCCCGGCGCGAGACCTCCGGCGCTTCCCTCAACCAGATGGTCGGATGCCAGACCTCGTGCGGTTCCTGCCGCTCCTCGGGAAAGAGCACCACTATCCAGCGCACCCGGTCATCTCGCCAATGGTCTTCCTGGAACAGCCACAGGCGCACGAATCGGGCGATGGTCTTGCGACACTCCTCGCGTACGAGCTGCAGATGGCGCGGATCGGCGGCGTAACGGTTCAGGGTGCCGGTCATGGACTGTTCCAGCTGGACCATCTGTTCCGCGACATTGAAACGGAGCCAACCGCTTTCGGCCCGTTTCTGCAACTGGTCGGTGTGAATGGCCGGCGGCAGGCTGGGACGAAGCGGTGGGGCTTGGACGATGCACAACTGGTCCCGGACGCGAATCTGCCATTCGTCATCCAGCCGTACGTGATAGCGGTAGGTCACCGGCACCTTGATTTCCGTAAACGTCTCTCCCAGGGAGAGCAAATCCCACAGGATCCGCTTTTCATCGGCCCGACTGAACGCCTCGGTGACAGTCACGGTGGCCAGTTCCAGGTTGCCCGATCCCGTGGATGCGATTTCCGGCAGGGAGGCCAGGAAACGTTCGGTGATGTCGCCCGTCATGAATTTCCCGGCCGCCTCGCCCAGTTGCCGCCCGGCGTCAGCCACCCGGTCGCGGGTGCTCTCCAAGACGTCACGTGTGGTTTCAACGGTCCAGATGTAGGCGAGGAGAGCCATGGCACCCAGCAACACCATCGCCAGGGGCCAGCGAAACGGGTAAAGGATTTTGAGAGAGCTACTACCGCGGCCGGTTTTCTCGGCGAGGGATGGGCGGTCCCGCGTGTCCGGTCGCTCGGCCGGCGTACGGGAAGTGGGAACGGATGCGTTGTGTCGTTCGTCGTTCATGATCGTCGCCCTCCTGAAACAGATAATCCGGAGGAGCTTGTTATGTTTGGATGCCGGAACCGGCCGATTGTTTCCGGGCGACCAACACGATGTTCCCGGCGGTGGAGGATTCATACACCGAAAAATCAAGCCGACCGAACAGTTGCCGGTCGGAGAAACCGGCCTTCCGCGCGGCCACCTCCACCTCAACCGCACGAAAAGGGTAGAGCCGGGTGCTCTCCATCTGCCAGCGGACCGCGTCGCCATCCCACGCCACTTTCAGCAGATTGAAGCGCAGATGCGGATCCAGAAAATCATAAAAACGGATGTAGGTTTCATCTTCATGGCGGGTGATATTAACGATCCGCTCTCCTTCAGCCAATACCCGGTCATAATTGAGCAGTTGGACAATAAAAACACCGCCCGGTGACAGCAGGCCATGCATGTGTTCGCACAGCCGGCGCAGTTCCTCGGGGCCGGCCAGGTGCGGTATGGAATTACCGAGGCAGAGGACCATCTCGAAAGAACGACCTGCTACCGTTTCCGCCAGCAGAAGCATGTCCGCGCCGATCCAGTCGACCGGCGCCTGGAAGCGGCGGGCGTTCTCCCGGGCCTGATCCAGCATCTCCGTGGCTATATCGGAGGCCGTGACGGCGATCCCCAACCGGGCCAGAGCGATGGCGTTGATGCCGGTGCCGCAGGCGATGTCCAAAACAGACTGAGCGGGATAGCGTTCGAGGATTCCTCTAAGCACGGATTGCCGCACCGCCAGCTTGTCCTCGAAGCGGGTCATGCGGTCGTAATCGGCGGCGATGCGGTTGTAGAATTCCGCACTATTCTTCATGTTCCTTTAAAAAGCGCTCGGCATCGATGGCCGCCATGCAGCCGGTACCGGCGGCGGTGACGGCCTGGCGGTATGACGGATCCTGGGCGTCGCCGCAGGCGAAAACCCCCGCCACATTGGTCCGGGTGGTGCTGCCCTGCGTCAGGATGTAGCCGACCTCGTTCATGTCGATCTGTCCGGTAAAGAGCTCCGTGTTGGGCTGATGACCGATGGCGATGAACACACCTTCGCAGGCCAGCTCGGAGATTTCATCCGTCCGGATATTGCGGATTTTCACCCCGTGCACACCCGACTCCCGGTCGCCCAGGATATCCATTACGACGGAATCCCAGCAGAATTCGATCTTGGGATTCCGGAAGGCCCGCTCCTGCATGATTTTGGAGGCCCGCAGCTCGTCGCGGCGATGAATAACGGTGACCTTCGTCGCGAAACGGGTCAGAAAAATAGCTTCTTCCATGGCCGTGTCACCGCCGCCGACGATCACCACCGGTTTGTCCCGGAAGAAGAAACCATCGCAGGTGGCGCAAGCGGACACACCGCTGCCCATGAGTTGCTTTTCCGACTTCAGCCCCAGCATCTTGGCCGAGGCGCCGGTGGCGATAATGAGTGCCTTGGCCAGGCGCACT
>JAFGRT010000165.1 GCA_016935015.1 Acidobacteriota bacterium
GAAGGCGATGAACCAGTATGAGCAGACGATGCAGCTGATGACGACCATGATGAAGATGCTGCACGACATCAACATGGCCATTATCCGCAATCTCCATTAGCGGGTAATCTTTAACAACCAAAATCAAATTGCGAGGGGAAAAAATGGCAGAATTTAAAGACGGAAAAATTGACGGCAAGAGTTTGAAGGAAATCGGTGGTCTGACCGATGACGAAGTTCTCAGCATGATGCAGACCGGCTGGATGTTCTACTCCCAGGGCAAGCTGGAATCCGCCCAGGTCGTGTTGGAAGGCATCGCTGCGGTGGATCCCGACAACCACCTCGTTCATTCCGCGCTGGGGGCGCTCTATGCCCGCCAGGGCAAGAACGAGGATGCCCTGGAGGAGCTGAACATGGCCCTGAACATGAATCAGGACGATATCAGCGCCTATGTCAACCGGGGTGAGGTCTATTTCCGCATGGGCAAGATCGAGCAGTCCGCTGCCGATTTCAAAAAAGCCCTGGAAATGGACCCCCATAAAAAGGATCCCGCGGCGAACCGGGCCCGGCTGATCCTCACCGGACTGGTCGAAATCGTGAAGATGGCCAAGGAGGCGCAGGGATCCTGAGCGTGATCCTCGTGCCGCTGGTGATTCCGTAAGCAATTCCTGAGTGGGAGATATCTTCGTGTATCTCCTGCTCAGGTATATCTCTACAAGGAAAGGTGCCATGGGATTCGATGTAAAAGCGTCTTTGGACGGAATTATCGCTGATTTCAAAGAGGGGAACGTATCCGAGCTTCTGACTAAATACGGCGACATCGCCCTGGCGGTAATGGTGGTCATGATCATCGGCATGATGATTATCCCCCTGCCCACGTTCCTGCTGGACATCCTGCTGACATTGAATATCACCATCGCCGTGACCTTGCTGCTCGTGTCCATGTATATTCCCGACGCCACTCGCTTGGCGTCATTCCCCACCATCCTGCTCATTACCACGCTGTTCCGGCTGGCACTGAACGTTTCCACCACCCGGCTGATTCTGCTGCAGGCCGATGCGGGCGAAGTGATCGAGGCGTTCGGCAATTTCGTCGTCGCCGGCAATCTGGTGGTCGGCGGCGTCATCTTCCTGATCCTGACCCTGATTCAGTTCATCGTTATCGCCAAAGGGTCGGAGCGTGTGGCCGAAGTGGCCGCCCGCTTCACCCTGGACGCCATGCCCGGCAAGCAGATGAGCATCGACGCCGACTTGCGCGCCGGCGCCTTTGACATCAGCGAGGCCCGCCGGCGCCGGCAGGCCATCCAGCGCGAATCCCAGCTGTACGGCTCCATGGATGGCGCCATGAAATTCGTCAAGGGCGACGCCATCGCCGGCATCATCATCACCATGATCAACATTATCGGCGGTCTGATCATCGGGACCATGATGCGGGGCATGCCCGTCGGCGAAGCGGCCGCTACCTATTCCCTGCTGACCATCGGCGACGGCCTGGTGTCGCAGATACCGGCCTTGCTGATGTCGGTCACGGCCGGTATGGTGACCACCCGGGTCTCGTCGGAAGATGAGAGCAGCCATCTGGCCAAGGATATCGGCAGCCAGTTGATAGCCCAGCCGAAGGCGTTCGCCATTTCTGCCGGCATCCTCATCGCCCTCGGCACCGTGCCGGGGCTGCCCACCATCCCTTTTTACATCCTGGCCTTGGGTTCCGGCGGCCTCTCCTACGCGCTGTTCCGGACACAGCGGCTGATGGAAGGCGGGCCGGCCGTGAAACAGCTGCCCGGCAAGAAAGGTGAAAAGGAACTGCCCGAGGGCAAGGACAAACCGGCGCTGCCGGGCCAGCAGCAGAAGCGCTCCGACGATCTATTCTCCCTGACGGTGCCCATGTCCCTCGAACTGTCCAAGGAAATCACCGCGGCCATGCGTTCCCAGGAAGGGGAGGAGGACCGCTTCGTGCAGGAGCTGCTGCCGGCTCTCCGTCAAGCCATGTATCTGGAGATGGGGATCCGCTATCCCGGTGTCCAGGTCAAGGCCAATGCGCCGCTGCCGCCCTGGGCGTTCCTGATCCGCCTCAAGGAGGTGCCGGTCACCACGGCGGCGGTCAAGGAAGGACATGTGCTGGTCAATGATTCACCCGGCAATCTGAGTATATTCAGCATCCCCGGGGAGGATGCCAAGAATCCCGCCACCGGCAAGCCGGCCTCCTGGGTGGAAACCAAGTTCAAGGACCGGCTGCTCCAGGCGGGTATCCGGGTTTGGGATCTGCCCGAGATCCTGATGCTGAACATGTCGGGATTCGAGAAGAAATATGCCGCCGAATTTCTCGATCTGCAGGAGGTACAGATCCTGCTGGACAAGCTGGCCCAGGCTTTTCCCACACTGGTGCAGGAAGTGGTGCCCAAGGTAGTCAGCCTGCATACGGTCACGGATGTCCTGCAGCGGCTGGTGCAGGAGGAAGTGTCCATCCATGACTTGCGAACCATCCTGCAAGCCCTGAGCGAGTGGGGCCGCCTGGAGAAGGATCCGGTCATGCTGGCCGAGTATGTCCGGTCGAGCCTCAAGCGCTACATCAGCTACAAGCACGCTGAGGGAAAAAACACCCTGATGGTTCATCTGCTCGATCCGGAAATTGAGGACATGATCGCCAGTTCTATCCAGCGGACCTCCACCGGCAATTACCTGGCCCTGGATCCTGAGTCCAGCCAGGACATCCTCTTCACATTCCGTCAGGAATTTGCCCACCTGCCGCCGACGGCCCAGCGTCCGGTCATCATCACCGATATGGAGATCCGGCGCTACGTGCGGCGCTTGCTGGAAATGGACTTCGAGCAGGTGGTGGTGCTGTCGTATCAGGAACTTTCACCCGAGCTCAATATTCAGCCCCTGGGGCGCATCTCCCTGAAGCGTCGTAGTTAAATCCGCGGAGGTTCATACCATGGCCAAAATTTATCGGACATTCAAGGACGGGAAATTCGACGGCCAATATACCCTGAAAGAAATCGGCGGCCTGTCTGACGAAGACGTACAGGGCATGCTGCAGATGGCCTGGATGTTTTACAGCCAGGGCAAACTGGAATCAGCGGAAGTAATTCTGCAGGGGGTGGCGGCCATCGACCCCGACAACAAGCTGGTCTGGGGCGCCCTGGGAGCCTTGTACAGCCGGCAGAACCGGCAGGAGGAGGCGCTGGCCGCCCTGAACAAGGCGGTGGCGCTGAATCCTGATGAAATCAGCAACTATGTCAATCGGGGCGAACTGCTTTTCAAGCTGGGTCAGGTGGAGGCCGCGGCCCGAGATTTCAACAAGGCGCTAGCCATGGATCCTGACTGTCGGAATTCCGCCGCCAACCGGGCCCGACTGATTGTCGCCGGGTTGGGTGAAATCATGAAAATGGTGCGCCCGGGGAAGACGAAGTAGGTTTTCCGGCGGACCGGTCCATGCCGGGCTCTGTCGGGCATGTTGTGTTGGCGGGGATGGCTCCCCGGCAGCGCGCCAGATCCACCTCCGACCGGATTTCGGGACGCACACCGCCGGGGCAGGTCCCCGGCGCATCCTTCTTCCACATCCCCTGACATTGACACGGATGACCGTTTCCCCGACAGACCGCGCGACAGCCGTCCGGGGAACCTTGGCGGATACGGGGTGCGTTTTGGCTTTGACAATGATCCCTATTTTCAATATTCTTTCTTCTTTGAAAACGAACAGGGAGAAAGTGCATGGAAAATCAGGAACGGATTCGGGTGCTGTCCGGCATTCAGCCCTCGGGTAATCTGCATCTGGGCAATTACTTCGCCATGATGAAACCCATGATCGCGGCCCAGGAGTCGTCTTTGCTTTTCTGCTTCATTGTGAATTATCATGCCCTGACTACGGTCCATGAGGGCAAGATTTTACGACAGGGAACCCTGGACGCGGCCATGGATTTCTTGGCCCTGGGCCTCGATCCGGAAAAAGCCATCTTCTGGGTGCAGTCCGATGTGCCGGAGGTGCAGGAGCTGACCTGGATTCTGTCCTGCGTCACATCCATGGGCCTGCTGGAACGCTGTCATTCCTACAAGGACAAGGTGGCGCGGGGCTTGACCCCCACCCACGGCCTCTTTGCCTATCCGGTGCTGATGGCCGCCGATATCCTTTTGTATCAGGCCAACATCATCCCCGTCGGCAAGGACCAGAAACAGCACGTCGAGGTGACCCGGGATATCGCCGAGCGTTTCAATTTCCTGTACGGCGACACCTTCGTTCTGCCCGAGCCGCGCATCGATCCCCACGTTGCCGTGGTGCCCGGTCTGGACGGCCAGAAGATGAGCAAGTCATACGGGAATACCATCGAGATCTTCTCCGACGAGAAGATCCTCCGCAAGCGCATCATGAGCATCGTCACTGATCCGACGCCGGTGGAGGACCCAAAGGATCCGGACAAATGCACCGTTTTCAAGCTCTACAGCCTCTTTGCCACGCCCGATGAAATCCGGATGCTGGCGGAGATGTATCGCCGCGGCGGCACCGGCTATGCTACGGTCAAAGAGATGTTGTTCCAAAAGGTAAGCGACCATTTCAAGCCATATCGACAGCGGCGGGCCGAGCTGGCCGGGGACCGGGCGGCGGTGGAAAAAATTCTGGCCGCGGGTGCGGATAAGGCACGCGGCATCGCCGTCAAGACCCTGCAGAAAGTGCGCCGCAAGACCGGTCTCGCCTATCGCAAGTCCTGACGGAAACGGACGCCATGAAGTATGAAACCGTATCGCCCCGCCAGGTGCGGGTGGAGGATTCCCCGTATGTGGTCTCCCAGGGGCCGCCGCCGGCGGAGCTGGTGGAATCGGTGCGGCGGCTGGGGGTCTTGGCGCCGCCATTGGTGTCGCCCGGACCCGACGGCGTCTGGTGGTGCGTGACGGGTGCCCGCCGGCTGCGGGCGGCCCTGGAAATCGAACTGGATCCCCTTACCGTCGGCGTCTTTCCGCCCGCCACACCCCCGGCGCTTCTTTTCCGGGCGGCCATCGACGACAATCGCCTGCAGCGTCCACTGAATCTGCTGGAATGCGCCCGCCTGAGCCGAAGCATCCAGGCGAAGCTGCAACTGCCGGCCGCCGCGGTCATGGACGAATACTTTCCTTTGCTGGGATTGCACCCTTCGCCCGAGCTGTGGAATACGCTGGCGGCCCTGCCCGACATGCCGCCGCGTGTGGGCCAGATGGTCGCGGCCGAGCGCCTGCCGCTGAAAACCCTGACCCTGCTGCGGGCGTTTCCACTGTCCGAACAGGCACTGTTAGCCGAAGTGATGGACGCTTATCATCTGGGAACCAATCGGCAGCTGCAGCTGCTGACCTTCTGTCGCGACGGCCGGCGGCGGTTTGGGGAATCGGCCCGGCCGCTGCTCGATGCGGCGGGCGTATGGCCGTTGCCGGGGTTCGGTGAGCAGAATGTGCCCCAGCGGATTGAGTCCGTCTTCGCCTCACTCCACCGCCGGTTTTGGCCCACCCTGAGCCGGCGCGAGGATCAGTTGCGGCGGGTTCGGCAGCGGCTGGTCGCGGCCGGCCGCATCCGGCTGCAGGCTTGGCCGGCTTTTGAAAAACGGGAGTACCGGTTGGAAGTGACTTTTCGGGATGGATCTGAACTGGCCGAGACCCTGATCCGGCTGCAAAGCGCGGAATGGCGGACTGTGATGGCGGAATTGTTCGTGCCGCTGGCCGATGAAGAGTGATTCACCCGGTTGCTCGAGCGGCCTGTCTCCCTTTCCCGACGGAAAAACTGCCGTCCAGCCGTCGGCTGGAGTATAATAGAGACGACACATCAGCAAGATCACCTATCCGGCGCGGACCGCCGCCGGGGGAGGCCGGCCGGGCCGGGGCCATGGGGTGCTGATCGCCATTGGTGATCGGGGAGATATCATGAAGCGGATGGTCATTTGCTTTGTCGCGTTTCTGCTTGCCCTGCCCGTCTGGTCCATCGCCCAGGACGTGGCCGGCACATGGTCGGCACCCCAGATGCAGCTGATCATCACCTTTAACGAGGACGGCACCTATGTCTGGCAGGACAGCCGCAACCGGCTGGAAGGGACCTACGCCGTCTACGAGTCGGTCCTTTACATGGATTATCAGGAGGACACCAGCCAGTACCAGGTGACGGTGCAGGGGGACAACCTGACCTTGCAGGATCAGAGCGGCAACGTCGTCCGCCTGGTACGTGGTGGAGGGGCGGGAGGTTCCACCCCGGCGGGTTCCTCGCCCCTGGTGGGGGAGTGGGCGTCGCCCCGCTACGGGATCCGTTTGCAGCTGGATGCCGGCGGCACCTATGAATTCGCCACCAGCCGCGGTCGCTGGCAGGCCGATGACGGACGGATCACCTTCACCGATGCGTCGACGGGCTCGCCGACGGTGTACGAATATCGGTTGGACGGAGAAAGGCTCAAGTTCCGGGACGCCAACGGCAACATCATCGATTTTGAGCGCCGCGGCGCTGCGGCAGGGGGAGGGCTTGCGACGGCGCCGCCGGTGGCGGGCGCCGCCCGGGACGACTTGCTGGGCGAGTGGCGTTGCACGACGGTGAACGGTCTGCGCGTCACCTTCGGTCCGGACGGCCGCTACCGGTTTGCCACGGACCACGGCCACTATAAGGTGGCGGAAGGCCGGATCCGGTTCTCGTCGGCCGTGGGCGGCGGGCAATCCGTCTATGACTACCGGCTGCAGGACGGCCAGTTGCTGCTGCGCGATCCGCAGGGCAATACGCTCCCCTTTCAGCGGGAGGCAATGTCCGCCGCAACAACTGCCCCCGCCGGGGTGACCGGCCGCCTGGTGGGGAGCTGGCGGGCCAAAAACATGAACCTGGACGTGGTCTTTTCCGCCGACGGCGGATACCGTTTCGGGCCGGACAGCGGCCGCTACCAGGCCGACGAGCGGCAGATCCGGTTCACCTCGGCCGGCTCCGGTGCCACGTCGACCTATGACTACCGTTTCAGCGGCGGCGATCTCCAGATCCGCGACTCCCAGGGCAACGTCATCACCCTGGTGCGGCAAACCAACGACCCCTAGCGACACTCAACCCCATCCCCCCATTTCTCTCTGATCCTTACCCAACGGCCTTCGCCGGCTCATTCTGCTACAACTACTACGGTTGTTCTGATTCTTTCTGACCCGTCTCATCCATTCCATCCGGGTGCCATCGTTTCCATGTGCCATCTTCCTCCGCTTCCGAATTCATTCTTTGGATGATTTCCTTCGCCTTTCCTCTTGTGGCTTTATAACTTACCCTCATCCATCGCATGGGCCTTTCCAACTCTTCCAGCCTCCCCTTCTGATCTGTTCAGATCCGTCCCATCCGTTCGATCCGTGTGCCATTCTTCAGTTCAATCCGTCCACCCGTCTGCTGCTCTCCCCCCGAAACCCGTTGACATGCCGGCCCCGGTTTCCTATAATCGCCTTCGCCGCGCGCACCCGTAGCTCAATTGGATAGAGCATCGGACTTCGGATCCGAGGGTTGAGGGTTCGAATCCTTCCGGGTGCGCCATTTTTTTGGCGGCGGCGTGATGTGTTGTCATCTCTGCTACCAGGTATGGCAGCCAGTGCAGTCACAATCAGGCGGGGATTGTACGGGATCATTCTCGGCATACCCACTACCAGGCCGGCCTCGCCGAGAGGCTCGACAATCTTTTCATGCGAAACCGTTTGGCCGATCATATCGCCTCCACCCGCAAGGCAAACCGCCAGCCTGAGTTATTCCGCTATCATCTTCCGAAATGGCCGGCAGGATGCTCGCGCTACATCTCCTGCAACTGCGCCAGCTGGGCGCGGGCGTCGTCAACCAGCGGCTGGAACATGGGATCGCAATGCTGCCACAGATCGATGAATGTCCGGTACGATTCCATGGCTTTGCCTTCCCAGCCTTTCTGGCGGTAAATCCCGCCCAGGCGGTAAAAGGACAGGGCGTAGAGGTCGCCGTAAAACAGCCGGCCCCAGGTCATGTTGATGATCCGTTCACAGGCGGCCTGGGCCATTTCCAGGTCCCCGGATTGCAGATACGCCCGGGCCAGGGGTTCGATGAACAATACCTGGGGGACGTCATCGAGTCGCTCCCAGGGCGGCCGCTCATGGGGCAGCAACGCCAGGGCCTGGTCAAAATGGACAATGGCGTTGGCGACATGATCGCGGCCGAGCTCTTTGCGCCCCAGATAGTTGTGGAAGTACCGCTCAAATTTTTTGTTCAGGGCATTGTCGACCCATTCCCGGAGGTCGACTTCGGCTGGTGGGGAATCCGCGGGTGATTGTTGTTCCAGCGAGGTGAGGGCCTTCAGGTACCGGACCCTGATTTTTCGTTCATACCAGCCGAATTCCCTGTAAATCTCCAGTTCATCGTCAAATTCAGCCAAGGCGGCCGGATAGTCGCCCGAGAGGAGATGAATATAGCCCAGCTGGGACGCGAAGCGCGATTGATCCCATTGGAGCCCCAGTCTTTCCGCGGCGGTTTTTCCCTCTCTGAGCTGGGTTTCCGCCTCGGCCGGGCGGCCCTGCAACAGGTAGAGCAGCCCGAACATTTTTCGGCCGGCCAGTCGAGTCGCCATGTCTTCCTCGGCCAGTAACCGGTGGCACATGTTTTCAGCTGCCGCGAATTCCCCTCTGAACAGATGAATGGCCGCCTTGTTGGAGGATATCCAATCCGTGATGGCATCCGGAGATTGGGCCCGCTCGATTTCCGACAGCGCCAGGTCGTATTTGTGGCAAACAGCGTACACCAGCGCCAGGGTACATCGAATCACATAACTGTCCGCGACATGTTCAAGATAATATTGAAGGTTTTCGACGGCTTTCTCCGGCAATCCCTTGGCACAGTAATATATGCTGATATAGTGATAGTCAAAATGGGAGGTCAGGTTTTTAACTTTTATGCGTTCAAAACGGTCGATGGCCCGGTCCCAGTCCTCCACGTCGGCGCACAATTCGATGAGTTTGCCGTTGGCCAGGGGATTGTCGGGGTAGATCTGCAGGGCCTTCTCGATGCTCACCAGGGCCCGGTCACGGATTTCCCCGGGCGGCCGGTTGAAGTGGTAGTAATCGCCCTGAATGATATAGCGTTCCAGTGTCGGCAGGTTGTCGCTCAGCTCCATGGCTTTCCGCAAACAGGTCATCTGTTCGGACAGCAGGCCCAGATGGTAATAACTCCAGGTCATGGAGCGGTAGGCCATGGCAAAGTCGGGGTCATAGGACAGGGCCTTCTCCATGGACCGGATACTTTCCCGGAAATGCCCTTCATAATGATGGTGTCTTCCTTGCAGGTAAAGGGACAAGGCCTCGGCCGACTTGGTGGAAATGGATTCCACTTCCTTGTCGATGTCGCTGGCGAGCTGCTCCGGGGCGATGTTCAGTTTACCTTTGATCTCGCGGGTGAGCTGGTCGACCTTGGAGAATATTTCCCGTTCTCCAGCCGCCTGAAGTGACAGCGACGTGATGGTCTCCCCGCTGATGGCATGGATGAGCATGGCGGTGATCACCAGATGATCGCCGGCTTTGATATAACTGCCCTTGACGATATGATCGACTCCCCCCTGTCGGGCGATGCTCTGCAGGTCCTGCTCCGTGTACCGCTCGGCCCCCAGCAGATTCAACTGCTTATAGATCCCGTAGAGCTGATCCGACCGTAAGACGCGCAGGTATCTGGACTGGGAGAGGTCGGTGGTCAGCAGCTCCGGCAACGCATCCCGCCAGTTGTCCAGCTGCTTGTCCCCTGATTTGTTATCGAAATAGACCACGGCCAGCGAGGCAAGGGGCTGACCTCCAGTGGTGGCTGTTTCAGGTTTTCCGACATTGAGCAATACCAGGAATCCCGCTGTGATCATGACCAGGAAAATGAACATGGCCGGGATCAGGAATCTGGGCGTTGAAACAGACTGAAGAAAGGATTCTGCGGCAATGTCCCGTGGCGCGTTGCCCTTCTGGAAATTTTTCATGTCATCCAAAAAAACGGCCAGATCGGCGTAGCGCCGGGCCGGATCTTTGGCCAGCATGTGCCGGAGGATCTGGTCCAGCGGGGGCGGCACGTCGGCATTCGATTCTCTTGCTGGTTCCGGTTCTTCGTTGATGATGGAATACACGATGGCCTGTTCGTAATGTCCGCGGAAGGGCAACTGGCCGGCCAGCATCTCGTAAAACACCACCCCCAGGGACCAGATGTCTGAGCGCTGATCCACATCGTCGCCGGTCGTCTGCTCCGGCGACATGTAGGCCACCGTACCCAGGGTGGAGCCGGTTTTGGTCAGTCGGGACTGGCCATTCAGTTTGGCCAGGCCGAAATCAAGGATTTTCACCTGTCCCCTCGAGGTGAGAAAAATATTGGCCGGTTTGATGTCGCGATGGACGATACCGGCGTCGTGGGCCTCCTGCAAGCCGTCAGCGACCTGACCGGCGATATCCAGGGCCTCGTCCAGCTTCAAGGGGCCGCGGGCGATCTTGTCCTTAAGGGTTTCGCCCTCGTAGTAGTCCATGCAGATGAACAGCTGGCCTTCCGCGGTCTCGTCGATCTCGTGGATGGTGGCCACGTGGTTGTGCTGCAGGGCAGAGGCGGCCTTGGCTTCATGGATGAAGCGCCTCTTATCTTCTTCCGACTGACTGAGATGCGGCGGCAGGAATTTGAGGGCGACAAACCGGTCGAGTCTGGTGTCCCAGCTCTTGTACACCACGCCCATCCCGCCCTGGCCGAGCTTTTCGAGGATTTTGTAATGCGATATCGTCTGGCCGATCATATCGCCTCAACCTGTAGCTCAAGCTTCCAGCTTGAGCGTCTCCTCGGCCTCAATCCACGATCCAAAATCGCAAACGGGATGTTTGCGTTACCTGTCGCGCAAGCTTCCTCCGGCCACCAATGTACCACCGGAGGCAGGGCGAAGGGGACAGCTTGAGATAGATGTTGTCTTCGATCCGAAACAGAGTATCGCCAACAGAATATTTGCGCCACGGTGCGTTTCAGTTTCACCTTCGCGGCCAGGCAAACGACTCCCCTTCCTCCCTGGCCGAGCCTCTCAAGGATGTCCTCATTCCAGATGGTCTGGCCCATCATGCCCGCCCCCTCCGCTACAGCGGGTCTATATAGGCAGGCCAACCGTTCGGTCAGCAATGTAACGAAACTGTTGTATTTATTGTATATCCCGGCGCCGTGGAACGCAAGACCCTTCTTGCAGTAATCCGGTAACAAATGTCTTCAGGTGCGGATGCTCCGCCCGTGATGGTCCCGCCGTGAGACATTTCTGATTGAAGGAGTGAAAGGGCAAGACGATGTTTTAACCGCGGCGAAGGGGAGGACGCTGAGCCGGCGATCGGGTTTGTGGATTGTCCAGATCATTGCAGCCATGAACGATGCAATTGGCACCAATTGCATGAACACGATGCGTAGACGTTGTGGCATGCTTCCCGCAATACTTGTCCGAAGCGGACTCGGCGTCCCGAGCGCAACGGGCGGTGGTAAATGAGCCGTGACAGTTTTGTGACGGAGCCTGGCACCTTTGCCTCCTTCCGGAACCACCCGCGGGCCCGCAGCCTCATGGGCAACCATGAGTGGAAACACCTGCTCCTGCGGCGCGATAGGATCGATCCGGCGCCGTCCCAGGAACTGGCC
>JAFGRT010000166.1 GCA_016935015.1 Acidobacteriota bacterium
CAGCGGAGCTGCGCTTTTGCTGTGGCGCGGGGGTAGCTGCGCTCCGGCGCCGTGGCAGGGCAACCCGCTGTGCATGTGCAGCGGCCCAAAAACGCCGGCCGCGCCCCGGTAGGGTGCGGGGAAACGATGCGACGAAGGGGCGGATGCGATGACTGAATGCCCCAGCAACGGATTCCTTCGGAAAAATGGCCACCACCGGCCTTGTGCCGGTGGAGCAATGTCAAGTTTATCAGTGGCTTGGTTGTGGTTTGGGGGGGGGTATTCCAGGCTGATGGAAGCCGTGCCATCATCATCTTCACGGCATCCTCAGCGGAGTTGAGGCGCATCGCCCCACCGGCGCGGGGCCGGTGGTGGCGATGAGGGCCTGGGCCCTTCGGCTGGCTGTCAGTCATGGCCCCACTGGCACAAGGCCAGCGGTGGCCACGGGCGTCGCCCGCACCGGCAGCCCAGGCTGATCGCAGCGAGCCTCCGGAAAGGATGACCATAAAGATTGGGGGAGGCCTGATAGGCCGGCCAGAGACAAGGCGTGTGTCCTGATCCTTTTAAAAACAGGTATTATTCATTTTTTTCGGTATACGGACTTCTTGAGGCCTCTATAATTGTGCAGTTTTGCAAAGAGGTTCCATCCTTTTGTTTTGTTGGATGCTGTTGATTCCCTACATCGGGCTGGTGAGCCGGTGGTGGCATGCGAACGTTGTTCCTGCCTGCCGGACGAGGGGGGTAGTCCGAGTTTGCCATGTCCTCCGCAGCTCGAAAGAGCGAAGGAGGACAAAGCCGAAATTCTGCAGCGCTGTGACGTGCCGGAACCGACGCGCCTTCCGGCAGAAGGCGCCTGCGAACGGTGACCGTAGCCCGCGCCCGCCGGGCGCGGGGGGGCAAATAAAAGAACCGCTTTCCGGCAGAGGGCGCCTGTGGGCACCGGCCGGTGCCGCCGTCAACACATCCCGCCGGACGAACCCTCAGCGGCTCTGGGCCGGGACGGCACTCAGGAAATTCAGCTCGCCGTCACCGAATAGCTCGAAGGCCAGCACCGGTCCGTCGGTGAGAATGCGGAGGAAGCCGCTGGACTGATCAGGCAACTCGCCGATCCCTTCGATGGTCTGCAACAGCCGGACGTATTTTTCCCCCGGCGCCAGGGTTCGGGTGACCTGTCCCAGCAGCGCGCCGTCACTGGCATGCACGCTGATGACGGCCTGCAGGCGGGTGGTGCCCGGATTGACGATGGCCACGCCGGTGAAGAAATCCGTCGAACCGACCACGCCATTGGCCACCTGGGCGAAATAGATGTCGCTGGCCCCGCCGGCCTGGAGGGGCAGGGTGGCCTCGTACTGGTTGGCGCCGGGCTGACCGAACGTCAGGCAGCCGAGGAGTCCGGGGCCATGGCTGTTCACCATCAGCCAGCCGTCGCTGTTGACCCCTGCCGGCAGTCCCAGTTCCGTATCCCGCAGCCGCAAGATGCCCCGGGCCGGCAGACTCACCTGGATGGGATCGGCCATGGGGCTGCCGTCGGCGTTGAAGGGGGCCAGAGTCACATTGGTGCCGCCGGCGGAGGGATTGATCAGGTTCACCTCGGTGTAGTACAGGCCGGGGAAGAGGGTGATATGGGCGGCATACAGGGTCGGCGCGGCGCCGGACACGGGCAGCATGTTCACGGAGCTGATGGAGTCGTCCTCATGGCGAATCAGGGCGTTGGCGGCGATGCCCACGTCGGATTCCAGATACAGGTAGCCGTCGAACAGGGTCTTGGTGCCGAACAGGCCGGCCAGGTCGGTGCGCAGAAAACCGTTGGCGGCGATGGTGTGGCTGCCGCCGTCGTACGTGCCGTTTTCGTCATAGCCGGTGACGGTGACCTCGGCGTCCTGGGCATTGGGATTGACGATAAAAAGATCGGTGGTGTAGTCGTCGAGGCCCTGGACGCGGGGAATGACACCGGCGGTGGTGGTCTGCGCGGAGACGTCGGCGCCGTCCATGCCGGCCATGCCGCTGTCGTACAACTGGGACAGGAAAAACCCGAGCAGCCCGGGGCGATCGACGGTGGCGGCCACCCAGGCGGCAGTTTCCGCCTGGAAGCCGAGCATGCCTTCGGCCTGGTAGGCGCCCTGCTGGCCCGCGCCCCAGGCCATGGGAGCGGCCTCGGCCAGCACCGTCCCGTCGGTGTCGTAGGCGGTGAAGGTGACCGCGGCCTCTGTGGGACCGGCGTTGACGAAGCCGTACCCTTCCGTGCCTACGCCGGGCACGAAGGCCAGGCGCGGGAAGATGACCCGCTGGTTGATGGCGGAGATGTCCAAGATGTTTAGCGATCCGGAGTTGCCGTCGGCTTCGAAGGCCAGGTCACCCTGGGTGCAGACGCCGCGACCCTGCCCTGCCGTTTCGTAGACTCCCACCGCTCTCGGCCGCAGTGGATCCGAGACGTCGACCAGCACCAGGCCGCCGTCCATGTCGGGTACGAAGGCATGGTTGCGATCCACCCAGGGATTCCAGCCGGCCGAACCGGCCGTGTCACAGGCCGCCACCACCCGCGGCTGGGCGGGATCGGTGATGTCCACTACCTGCAGCCCGGCGTCCCAGCAAGTGACATAGGCGTACTTGTCGAGGACGAACACGCCGAAGGCGCCGCCGGGCGTATCGGCCCGCCCCACCTCCACCGGCAGGGCCGGATTGGAGATGTCCACGATCTGGAGATCGCCAGTGTCGGCGGCCACGTAGGCCAGGTCGTCCCGCACAAAAACGCCGTGGGCATAGCCGGCGGTGGGGAAGAACCCGGCCAGGGTCGGTTGGGCCGGATTGCCGATATGGATGATCTGCAGGCCGGTGAACCAGTCGGCCACGTAAGCGTAGTCGCCCTGGACGAAGATGTCCTCGGCATAACCGGGCGTGTTGTACCCGCCCACCAGTTGCGGCAGGGCCGGATTTGTGACGTCGATGATCTTCATGCCGGCGTCGTAATCGGCCACGAAAAGATGATTGCCCCTCAGGAAGACGTCAAAAGCATTGTTGGTGGGGAATTGGGTCACATGGGCGGGGTGCTCCGGATCGGATATGTCCACCACCTGCACGCCCGAGCCGGAGCGGGCGGCGTAGGCATAATCACCATCCACCGCCACACTGTTGACATAGCCGGAGCGGGTGGTGTAGCCCAGCCGGGGCGGATTGCGCGGCAGATCGGCGGCGGGGAAGAATTCCACCCGGTCCACCCAGCCGCAATCGTGATGGTCTTTGGCCGCCTGATCCTTCTCATAGGACCAGCGCAGGGTGTTATTCCCCGGGCGCAGGTACACGGAGCAATACTGCCAGTCCGTCTCGCCGCTGATTTCCATGAGCTGGCTGGCAAATCGGTAAAAACGGAGGAAATCGAAATCGGCCTCACTGGACACCTTCCAGTAAAAGCTCAGCCAGCCGGGACCGGTCACGTTGAATTCGAAAAAGGTCGTGGACTCGTCCGGGATGGGACCGCTGCAGGCCGCGGCGCCGCCGTAGAGGCTTTCGGCGGTCTGGCCGTACCAGTGTCCCCAGGCGTCGGGGCTGCCGCTGATCCAGGATGTGAAGGGCCGGTCGATGGCTTCGTTCAGGGGTACGGTCCGGCCGACGGCCGGATCATAAACGATGTCCACTGTCTTGGACTGATCCATGCGGGCGACGATGTCTCTCTGAACCACGGGTGTGCCGTCCACGTCCCAGTGACTGAAGAGAACGCCCTGGTGATGGGGCGGCACCTCGAAATGCGCTTCAATGCCGGCGCTGTAAACCCGGACGCAATCGGTCTCGCCGTCGCTGAAACCCAGGGTGTCGGGCGGTTCGATGCGCACCGGGATCTGGGTCACGTTGCGGGAGTGAAGGGTCAGGTCCACGGTCGGCCCGGTGGCCGAGGGGGGATGAATGTTCACCACGGCCAGGTCGATCTCCTGGCCGAAGCCGACGATGTCGTCCATGCTGTAGTAATCGTCCCAGGCGCCGCCCCAGCCCAGGTTGGCGTGAATCTGGTCGAGGCCGCCCATGGTGCGGTAGCCGTCGAGGACGAGGGCGTGACCGGGGCCGCTGTCGGCCCAGGTGCCCAGCAGGCACGGCCAGCCGTGATCGATCTGGTTGCGGAACATGTCGAACCAGGCCTCCCATGAGCCGTAGTTGACCCAGTAGACCTGGACCGCGTCGGTGCTGTATTTGAAGAACTCCACCAGGGAATTGTTCTTGTTGATGGGCGCCCCGGAACCGGACAGGCCGTAGGACATGTCGATGGAGATGCCCACGTCGGACATGAGCCGCGCCATGGCGTCGATGTTGGCCTGGGGTTCGGAGCCGTCATAATCGTTCAGCATCAAGCCCCAGTTGTACGGGTGGGCGAAATCGGCGCCCAGGGTCTGGCTGTTCCATTCGTATTCATGATAGCCCTGACCTTCGGCCGGGTGCTCCCAATAGTTCATCAGCTGGGCCTGGGAGGTGGCCGAGCAGCCGGTGACGGTCTGCTGGCCGCTGACCGAGGGGGTGTAAAAGTTGAAGGGATGGCCCTGGTTCCAATGGGAGGTCAGCATGGGACCGACGTCCTTGTCCACCTTCAGGCCGAGGCCGCCCTTTTCCAGCAGCAGGCTCCAGACCGATTCGTTGGAACGGATGCGGCGGTCCACGTCCGTCAGCGGCCGGATGGCCTTCCGTCCGTCCGGTGTCGCCGCGGTGTAGCCGAGATAGGCCAGCGTCCGGCGATAGCGGTGCGCGATGGTCATGAGCAACGGATGGTCCCGCATGATCTCGAAATCGGCGGTGAAGGAGATATATTTGACCGGGGCCAGCTCGGACACCAGGGGCAACACCATGAAACCACCCGGTTCGAAACTGGCTACATAGGCCACGGCTTCCCCCTCCATCTCCCAGCAGAAGACTTCCGTGAGTTCCGGCGGCACGGCGAATTTCTGCTGGCCGGCTTCAAACCGGAGCCAGTGGCGGGCGGCCGCCTCCGCCTGGTCGGGCGTGATCCAGGCGGCCAGCGAAGTCCCGGCCCCACCCGCTATCACCATCGCAATGACAAGGCAACGAAGGAAATGCATCATGACCACTCCTCTGCAGTTCAAGAAATAAAGCGGATTTGTCAACATCTTTATCCGAAAGCAGTTACCTGAATGGCACCTATTTTAAACAGAGCCATTCACCAATGCAACAGCAGATATGCAGGCTGGAGCATTTGTGCACCGGCGGAGCATCCGCCGGGTTGCGCGGTTACGGTCCGTCGATCCGGGCGGCATTCCGGCGGGCGGGCGGGCAGAGAATGGTGAAGCAGGCACCGCGCTGCGGCCGGGACTCCAGGGAGAAATCGAAGTGATGGCGCAGCAGGATCTCCTGGACCAGGGTCAGCCCGATCCCCTGGCCGTCCGGTTTGGTGCTGAAGAAAGGGGAGAAGAGCTTTTCGCGGACTTCGGGGGGGACGCCCGGGCCGTCGTCCTCCACACGAATCCGGCAGCCGCCGTCGGCCAGAGCGTCGAAACCGAGGGTGATGGTGCCGCCCCCGTCCATGGCCTCCCCGGCGTTGCGCAGCAGATTCACGAAAACGCGCTCCATCTGGGAGCGGTCCAGGGCCACCTCGGGCACGGGACCGTTCACGTCCCAGGTCACGCGGATGCCCTGCCGCTTCAGATCGGCCTCCATCAGGGAAACAACGTCCGCCATGAGGCGGCGGGGATCAGCGGCCCGGCGCTCCGGATCGGGAACCCGCACCACCTCGGCGAAATGGCTCATAAAGCGGTTGAGCTCCCGGGCCCGGCCGATGACGGTCCGCAGGGCCGTTTCGAAATCGCCGCGATCGTCGGTGGTCAGCTGGGGCGCGTAGGACAGGCACGACTGCAGGAGCGAACCGGTGGC
>JAFGRT010000167.1 GCA_016935015.1 Acidobacteriota bacterium
CAAAACGACATCGGAGGCCGCCAGCACATACTCGGACCCGTCTTCACGCCGGCATCTTGCGGTGAGACCGCGCCGTTCGTTACCTTCGTAGTCCACCGCGATCACTGAAACAGGTTCCTCGATGACGAAACCATCCACCGGCAGCTCGACGTCATCCTCAAAGGCCTGTCGAAAGGCCCAGAGCTGCTCGTCATCTCCGTAAGCGTCGACAGTGATTCTCTCGATCGTCTTGTCCAGCGCGTCGAGTTGATTGGGTTCTTGAGAATTTCGTGGCTTCAATTTTTATTCATTCTTCCAGATGCCAACTTTTATCAGTCGTTGAATCAGCGACTTACGCCGCAGATGGCGGGCCATAAAGGTTTTCAATTCCTCTTTAAAGCGCTCGGGGCTGCCAAGGAGGGCATGGGCCTCCGAGATGTCAACCAGGGTACGGCAGGCTTCATCATACCCCCGTCCCGATCCGCGCTCGACGAGTTCTTGGGCCGACGCCCAGGCCTTGGGAAAATCGCTGGACAAAGTCTTCAGATACGCCTTGCGTTTCTCGCGGCGTTCGATCTCCCGTTGCTTTCGGTCCCTTTTTTGTTTTTCCAGCCGGATTAGACGCGCCTTTTCAGCGTTCTGCCGCAGTTCGCCCACCGTGCGCCGGGATGCGGCGGTATCGCCCGTTTGAAGACCGCGCCGCCATGATGTGAACCGGTTTTTGATGGACCGTTCGGCCTGCTGTCCCTTGCCCTCCAGCAATTGCTTCAAAATCGAATTGGTCTCATCCCGGGGCAGGGCATCGATCCACTTATCCATTTCATATGGCGAAATTTCCGCCTTCGGAACTGAAGGGTTGCCCATGCCGGCACCGGCCAGCAGGTCCGGGTCCACCTCCAGAAATTCGGCCAGCGCCTGCTGGGCCGCCGTCAGGTTTGCCAATCCGCTCACAGACAGCGGCTCCATCTCATCGTCATCCATCATTTTCCCGGCCACGGCCGCCAGCCAACCGATGTACAGGCTGCGCAGATCCCCGCGCAGCAATTCATCCCGCACCGGAACCAGCCCCGTCATCCAGCCTCGGCCGTCGTCCATGCCGAAACGGTCATAGTTATCCGACTCCTCCAGGCTCCAGGTAATGATCCAATGGGTCTTGGTGGGCTTGATATCCAACATGCCCGGCACGGTCATGGCCTTGGCCGTCTCTTCGGACAATGCCTCCAGGGGCAGCCGCACCATGAATACGGCGGTCATCCAATAAGCGATGTAGACATGGGCATCAAAATAGAGTTCCATCAATCTACGAGGACTACACTTTAAATCGCCCCAGTGGTATACGTTGGTGAAACTGACCGGGGTGATATGAGCCCGGGTGGAAAGCCGCCGCAACGCCGCTGTTTCCTCGGTTGTAAGCGGGCGGTCGATGGCCAGGAATTCGTAGTATTGATACTCGCTCAATGAAATGTTCCTTTTCGTGATCCGTGGATGACTTGACGATGGATCGCCGCCGGATACCGGCGCTGGAAAAACCAGACGACGCCCGTCCGATGATGAAACAGATACCATGGGAATTTCGCCGCTAAAACCATTTGTGGACTCGTCCCACCGCGTGCATCAGTCCTTCCCTGTTATACCAGGCATTCTCACCTCTTCAACAAAAAGTCGTCATTTTTCCGCCAACGAGGCGGTCTTCGCGGGCAACCCAGTTCGAGATATTCCGGGTCTTCACTTTGGGTGTCACCATGAGAGACACTCTCTTCCCTCGAGCCGTGTCCCGGAGGGAAGGACGGTCCGCTGACAACAAACGGTCTGGTTTCAATTTCGATCATGACCACGATCTGGTTATTCGAATCGGGGTCAAGATACCCATAGCAACTCGGATTGAAACGGCGGCGAGGGATGGACATCGTCAACTGCCGGTATGGTGGGGACGAAAAGGTCAGTCGTCAGGCAAGGCCCGGCGAATAGAGGAATGGTATTGCTTCATTTATTAAGGTAATTGGCCTGGCGGAGCGCTCTGTCATGAACCGTGGGGTCAGGGGGAATGACGGATTGGATGTGCGGTCCGACTCCAACGGCGAGCATGGCGCATAAGGGATCGAAGATCGAAAGACCGGGTTGTGAAGAGGAGGAGGGCGGATCCGAGGTTGATTTCGATTGCGATAACGATCAGGATCGCGAGATGGATTGCTGTTCGAACGCTTTCGTCGATAAGCCCATGACCTGATACCAGGGGAAAGGCGGCATTCATGCCGCCTGAAAGTGGACTCCCTTGATGGGACTCGAATCCCGCCTGCGGCGGGACAGGCCTACAATCCTGCGCCGCGCGGGATTAACAGCCGATAGGAGGAATATCATTTCGTTCCAGAAACCAGCGAATTCCCTGGCGTTTGATCTGCTTTTCGATGGCCAATGCGTCCGGGCGAGTATCAAGCCCTATCGACCAGACCAGAGTCCATGGCCCCTGAAATCGTTTGGTGGTTTTGGTGAAAGTATGTGCCGGATCGTTGTGCTGAAGGACACGGTTATCCAGATGGGCGGTCTGGCCGCAGTAATATCGTTCACAAGTTTGACTATACAGGATGTAAACCCAATACATACAGTGTCCATAACAAAAAGGCCGTGCAACACACACGGCCTTGAATATGGCTCCCCCGGTAGGACTCGAACCTACAACCCATCGGTTAACAGCCGATTGCTCTACCGATTGAGCTACGGAGGAGCATGAATTATCAAAGACGTCAAAACGAGTCGATACTGTAGCAAATGGGCCACACCCTGTCAAGCAGGTTTTTACCGGTGCCGGACGATTTCACCCGGGACTTCAGCGTCGGGTTTCCCCCTGCCGGCTGGGCCGAAACGGAAGAAGGGTGTGGATGGAGCAGCGGCACGATGAGGGGGCGAACGATCACCATCAGGCAGAACCGGCGTTGCGCCGGCGACAGAAACGGTGCGACGTCTACCATGTCAGCAGCCGGGTGAAGGCGTCCAGGTAGGGGCGGAGCTGCTCGTCGGAGAAATCCTCCACACCGGGATACATAAAGGCGAAATCGCGGTACACCAGCCGCAAAAGAGCGTTCAGCCCCCGTTTCAAAGCCGGCCGGTGATAGAGGCGGCGCAGGTTGCGGGACATGGCGCGGACGGCGGTGGCGTATGATGGCGCCTCCGGGTGACCGGCCGCTGCCAGAATCGGCCTAAATCGGTCGGACAGGTCATCCAGCTCCGGGGTGCGGATATACTGCCACAGCTGCAGGTCCAGCAGGGACCGACCCAGGTGACGCCGGCAGAGGATATCGTCGAGGGTCACCTCGAGGTGGGTGTGTATCAGGCCGTCAGGCACGGCCCGGCGGATGTGGGGATGGAGGCGATCGTCCAGTTCCAGATGAGCCTGAAAGCCGTGGCGGAAGGCCGGCGGGAAATCGGCCAGCAGGGAGTCCCAACGGCCGGGTGCGATGCGGTGGATGGCCCGACCCGTTTCCGCTGCCGACCGGTTCAACAGGTAAAAATACGGGTCGGGACCCTGGGCGGCCACAAACAGGGTCGGATCCCACAGCGAAAAGGGAGTCCGCCGGCAGGCAAACAGGATGTGGCTAATGATAAAAGGCATGTCAACCGGTCGATCCCTCTTGGTGCGGAACCTGCCGCGCGGCAATGGTATCGAAAATCCGGTCGGCGTGATCCCGGGCATTCTCGATGAACCAACGGGATGTGTTCACGCCGCCGCAGACGACACCGGCCAGGAAGAGATCCCTCACATTGCTCTCCAGCGTATCCGGATCATGGACGGGCCGGCTGTCGGGCGGCGGGGTGATCTCGACCCCGATGCGACGCAGGAATTCGAAATCGGGCCGATAGCCGGTCATGGCAAACACGAAGTCGTTGGGCAGGGTGACCAGCCCCTCGGGCGTGGCGATGACCAGGCTATCGGGGTGGATTTCCCTGACGATGGAATTGAAGTACACCGTGATAGATCCCTCGCTGATCCGGTTCTCGATATCCGGCCGCAGCCAATACTTCACGGAGGCGCCCAGTTCGGACTCACGCACGATCATGGTCACACGCGCCCCGGCGCGGTAGGTCTCCAGGGCTACCTGCACAGCGGAGTTGGCGCCGCCGATGACGGCCAGACTGCGGTAGACATAGGGATGGGGCTCGTCATAATAGTGTCGGACCTTGGGCAGCTCCTCGCCGGGTACGTTCAGCAGATTGGGTATGTCATAGAAACCGGTGCTGATGATGATCCGACGGGCGATGTAGTGACCCCGAGGTGTGTCTACCCTGAATCCCCTCCCTTTTTGGGGGTGAAGATCCGTCACCTGCTCGTAGGTTCGGACATTCAGACCCCAGGCCTGGACCACGCGGCGGTAGTATTCCAGCGCCTCGCGGCGGGTGGGGCGCTCGCCGTGGGATACAAAGGGGATATTGCCGATTTCCAGACGCTCCGATGTGGAAAAAAAAGTCATGTTGATGGGGAAGTGAAAAATGGAATTGACAATACAGCCCTTGTCGAAGATGAGATGCGTCAAACCCCGGCGCTCGGCTTCGATGCCACAGGTCAAGCCGATGGGTCCGGCCCCAACGATTATGATATCAACCTTGTCCATGGTTTCCCATTATACTACAGCTGTTCCTGAAACAAAGGCACCTTCCCGGCCGGGGAAGGTGCCCGTCAAACTCACAGGCCGAATCCCTTCAAGAGGGATCCTGGTGAATCGCGAAGGAATCAGTAGCCGGAAGCGATCCGGTTGCCCACGACGACCGAGTAAATGACCATCAGAATGATGTAGAGGACGAGGGCGCCGGTCCAGGCCAACATGACGTTTTTGAGTTTCAGCTCGGTGGCTTTCATCCACCCCCAGATGAAGGCGTACAGAGAACAGATAATTCCGAGGATGCCGTGCAGGGCACCCTGCACCTTGAACATTTGGATCAGGACCATGATCCAGCAGACCAGCATGGTCAAACCCAGCGCGATCATCAAGATAGTAAGGATAATCTCCATTCGCAGAACCTCCTGTTCAGAATGTTAATAAAGGATTGTTTTCCACAATTTTCAGCATGTTTTCAGGCATTACGACCAACCGTAACAGCCAGTAGATGACCAGCGCCACCAGGATCACAGCCACGACACCGGTACGGGATTCCACCGCCGCCAACCAGGTCAGAAAACGACGCCGGAAACGCTCCCGTGGAACGGTTGCCAGAAAAATGACAATCAGTCCCGGAATGATAAACAGGACAAAAGCATGCATGTGAAGTGCCTGCTGCCATTCAAACCGCAACAACAGTTCACAGGCACGGGTCAGGCCGCAGCCGGGGCAAGGGAACCCGGTCAGGTTCATCAGCGGGCAGGGCAGGATGGAAATGCCGAACAGACCTGTCAGCATGTTGAGCGTACCCAGAACGAAGAGGGCCAGTCCAGTCGGACGTTTGGCCAAGGCGACGGCCAGGATGGGATGAAAACGCGCCGGGGAGGCAAAGTCTCTTATTTCAGACATTTCCTGAATGCTTGAATTCATGCGCGTCTCATGGGCAGAAGATGAACCATCGGTTGATCAGTCTATAGCATATCCTTTCCCAACAGTCAAACATTGAAGTTGGAGAATCATTGCGATTTTTTCAACCGATGCCAGAAGAAAGACTTTCTCGGTTATTATAATCGAAGATCCGTGAAGGTGTTCAAGGAAAATCAGGGATTGGACGGCCGAATGTCCATTTCGCTGACCATGGCCCGCTCCGGTTGGGTAATCATAAAGAGGATACCGGCGGCGACATCTTCCGGCTGCAGTGATCTCTGGCGCTTCTCTTCGCCCGGTTCGGATGCGAAAAAAAAGTCCGTGTCCACCGAACCAGGGCAGATGGTGAAGACGCGAATGCCGTGCCCGCGTTCTTCCAGCATGAGGCAGCGGCTGAAGGCCACCACGGCGTGTTTGGTGGCGGCGTAACCACCGCCCCCGACAAATGTGTTCTTGCCGGCCAAGGAGGCAACGTTGACGACGACGGCCTCACCGCTGCGGCGCAGATGGGGCAGGGCCTCTCGGGTCATGAGGAAAAGACCGCGAACGTTGAGACCGAACATGCGGTCCCAGTCGTCGGTGGTCATGTCGATGATTTTATGAAAGCGGCCGATGCCGGCGTTGTTGACCAGGATGTCCAGCCGTCCGAACTCTGAAACGGTCCGTTCGACGCAATCCCGAATATCTTCCTCACGACTCATGTCGCCACTATAAACCAGCGCCTGCCTGCCCAGGCGGCGGATTTCGGCCGCCACCTCATCCAGGTCGCGGCGGGTGCGGGCACAGATGGCCAGATCACAGCCGGCTTCGGCCAACGCCAGAGCAGTGGCGCGGCCGATCCCGCGGCCGGCGCCGGTGACCAGAGCGACTTTTCTTTCCATGGATTTCCTCCTTTTCACAGATAAAATTACTCCCGGGTTCGGTCCCGCTTGGACCAGGAGATCACGGTTACCGTAGTAGATTCCACCGTCTGATAAAAGGTTTCGAACGGTAAGGGACTGTTGAAGAACCACCGGCCATGGCGGGCGGCCGTTATCCAAGTGGAATGCCGGGTGACTCACCCTGTTTGACGGTACGGACAGGGTGTCGCCGACGTCCGATGATGAGGGCGACCGGGTGGTTGGAAAAGAAATCCGGCTGGATGTATCCAAATAGAAGGGAGAAGTTTTCCTCAGGCGGTCACGTTCAGAGCGGCGATGACCAAAGCGGCGAGAGCGCCCAGGACGGCCAGACAACCGCAACCGAAGCAGCCCTTTCCCCGGTTCATGGCGGCGCCGAACAGACTGCGGCCGGCCACGTCACCGACGACGGGCAGGGCGGCGATGGCCACCCGGCCGGCGACGGAGCGCCAGCGGTCCATCTCCTCCTGATCCATTTTGTTCTTGAGGATCTGTTTCTGCACCGCCACCCGCTCCCGGTATTTCATTTCCTCCCGGGTCCGGACCACTTCCAGTTCCTCCTGGCCTGGCACGAAGCGGAGGCGGGAACTGCAATACTCGCATAAAGCTTCCACTTCGCCCACGGGCAGGTCCAGGGGTGCCGAGCAGTTGGGGCAATGAACGCTTTTCTTCTCCATGGGGCCACGCCTTTCTAGGTGAACCGTGCCAAAAGATTCACGAGGTATTCTAGCGAATAATTGTTTTGTAAACTATGGAAGAATGACGATTGTTTTGGTCAGAAATGCAAAAATCCGGAATTTCCGTTCGTGACAAATCCATGGTGATCCGCGTCGCCCGCCAGCCGGCAGTTCTGGCAAAAAACCTTTTACCGGATCTGAAGGGCCATTGAGTTTTCATTGACCAGCAAGGGTTTGTATTCAAAAGGTGGCAATTTCATATAACGGCCGACGGAGCTGGGTACCTGGGAATAGTAAATCCTGACCGTCACGCGGGCTTCGCCGACGGGAACGTCTTCCGGTACGGCCCATCTGAACCGCTCGATCTTGGTTTCACGCGGTCCGACACGGTAATCCACCCGGGTGTTGTTTTCGGTGTACCACTGGCAGATGGTCATCCGGCCCTGCGGGTCGAAAAAGGGCTTGCGGAAGATGCGGCTGCCGGCGGGCACGTCGCCGTCACGCGGCAGGCCCTTGAAGTCGGCGATTTCCATGATCTCGCCCATGGCCTGGTAGGCCAGGGCCTCCGGATCGGCGATGGTGAATTCCTCGCCGTCGAAGCCTTTGGGCGACACGGCCAGAGGGTATTGGCGACCCTTGGCGTCGGTGACGGACACCTCCAGCCAGACCATGCGCTCCTCGGCGGAGCCGGACGGAATGGAATGCCCCGCCTTGCCGTTGAAGACCTGCACCGTCAACTCGAGTTCCTTTTTCCGGGCGACGGTGTCGCTTTCCAGGTACAGCGCCAGGTCCAGGGCCCCACGCAGCTTGTTTTCATGGTGCGAGCCGTGGAACACATGGTGGGCGATGTCGGGCCGCTCCTGGCCGCCCAGGGCGGAGGTGCCGGGATAGTGGTGCATATGGCAGTCCTGGCAGCGGGTGCCTTCCTCGGCGTACGGTCCGGCCTTCCATTCCCGGTAGGTGGATTTGACCCAGGCACCGTAAGGGCTCTGCTCGTCGTGACAGGTGGCGCACAATTCGGGCGAGACCAGGAAGGAGGAGTAGGCCGTCTGGTGGTACTCTGATTCGGAATCCTTCCGAGGACCTTGCTTCACTTCGTCCGGCTGGATGATATAGCTGAAGTTGAACGGGACCGGTTCCGTCGACCCAATGATGTTGTGACAGATCTCGCAGCTGACGCCTTCATTGACGCGGGTGCCCTTTTCGGGCGGCTGTGGGGGGATGTCCCCCGTCAGGAAGGCGAGCGGACCGTGACAGCCGATACAGCCCTCCTTGACGCCGGCCACCTTGGGCTCTTTCAGCGCATGGGGCAGGGCCAGCTTGAAGTACTCGATGGCATCCCATTCGTGGGTGAAGGACTGGGCCATGAGGCTCTGGGCCCACTCCTGCTGGATCTGCTGGTGGCAGGCACCGCAGTCGTCGGGTGATTCGAAATCGTCGTAGGAATATTTGGCCGTACCGGTGCCCAACAAGAAAACCGCACCCAGAAGCATTAGATAAGCCAGGATTTGTTTGCGCATGACGTCTCTCCTTTCCTCTCATCCGTTAGGATGACGGGAATAGTGTATCAATCAGATCATCCGATATTCATTTAATATTATCTATTATAGCAAGAATTAAAATGATTCACCAATAATCAGAAGGAATTATCCGACATGAATGGTTTTGTAAATTACCGTCTATCCCAACGCCAAATACCGTTGCATGTCTGCCCTGCAGCCGTTTAGAATGACACCTCAACTTCTCGTGAGAGGGTAACGCCATGAAGAAAAACCTGGCCACCCGGCTGAGCCGTCTGGGCGAAGGGACACGGCCGTCCATCACTCCGGCCAAGTCGTTGCCCATCACCTGGAGCTCGGTGTTCGCTTTCGACAGTTTGGCTGACCTGGAGGCCGTGTATCAAAAGGAAGCCGCCGGTCATATCTACACCCGACTGGGGAATCCGGTCCATGACGCCTTGCAGGAAATTCTGGCAGATATTGAAGAAGGGCGGGGAGCTCGGGCCTATGCCTCGGGCATGGGCGCCGTGGCCGTGACCATACTGGGCCTGCTCCGTTCCGGTGACCACCTCCTGGCCGATACGGGATTGTATGGCGGTACATATCAACTGTTCAACGATCTGGCGGCACGGTTCGGGATCGCGGTAACCTTTGCCGATCTCAAACGGGAAGATCCAGCGGACCATCTGCGCGACAAGACACGTCTGATCTATCTGGAGACCATTTCCAATCCCTTGATGGAGGTGGCGGATATCCGCCGGATCGCCGCCGCGGCCCACCGGCAGGACTGCCGGGTGGCGGTGGACAGCACCTTCGCCTCGCCCGTCATCTGCCGGCCGCTGAGCCTGGGGGCCGACGTGGTGATCCACAGCGCCACCAAGTACCTGTGCGGCCACAGCGACGTCATGGGCGGCGTGGTAGTGGCCGCCGATCCGGCCGTCCTCGAAGAGATTCACCGGGCCGGCGTCCTTTACGGACCGACCCTCAGCCCCATGGATGCCTGGCTGCTCATTCGCAGCCTGCGCACGCTCGACCTGCGCATGCGGCGGCATGCCCAGAACGCTCTGGCCCTCGCCGGTTTCTTTGCCGGCCAGCCCCATGTGGGACGCGTGTTCTATCCCGGCTTGAGCGACTCCCCGTTCCATGACATCGCCCGCCGTCAATTCAGCGACGGCCTTTGCGGCGGGATGCTGAGCCTGGAATTGACAGGCGGGAAGGCCGCCGCCGAACGCTTCCTGGGCAACTTGGAAGGGATCAAATTCCTGCCCAGCCTGGCCGGATATTCCACGTCCGTATCCTATCCGGCCGCCACGTCCCATCGGGGCCTGACGAAAGAAGCGCGCGCCAAGGCCGGCATCGGCGACGGCCTCATCCGGGTGTCGGCCGGTCTGGAGGACAGTGCGGATCTGCGGGCAGAGTTCACGGCCATCCTGGAGCGGGTTTGACCGCCGGGGACTGACATCGGGCGAACCGAGAACATTCTGTCGAGGCTTGTGGCCACATGACGACACACCCCGCCGAAAGTACGCATGAGATGAACAGCCGCCGCTGGCCGGTGCTGCTGATACTGGCCCTGGCGGAGCTGATGGCCATGGCCGTCTGGTTTTCGGCCTCGGCGGTTGTGCCGGCCCTGACCATGGTCTGGGAGCTGGATGGAGCAGGACAGGCCTGGCTGACCATGTCCGTCCAGGCGGGCTTCGTCATCGGCGCTTTTGGCTTCGCTTTCCTGAACATGGCCGACCGGATTCCGGCCCACCGCCTGTTCGCTGTCTGTGCCCTGCTGGCCGCATTGTGGACGTTGCTGATCCCCGCGCTGCAAACGGATTTTTCAACCGCGGTCCTGCTGCGGCTGCTCACCGGCGTCAGCCTGGCCGGGGTGTACCCCGTGGGCATGAAGATCATGGCCACCTGGACCCGCCGACGCCGCGGGCTGAGCATCGGCTTGCTGGTGGGTGCTCTGACCCTCGGCTCCGGCTTCCCGCACTTGTTGAAGATATTTGGCGGAACCAACGATTGGAAAACGGTTTTATACTTGGCAGCGGCGACGGCGGCTGGCGGCGGCCTGCTCACGTTTCTGTTTGTGGACGAGGGGCCGTATCGGGGCCAGTCGCCACCTTTTGACTGGCGCTACGCCGGGCGGATCCTGCGCCAACGCGACATCCTGCTGGTCAACCTGGGGTACCTGGGGCACATGTGGGAGCTGTATGCCATGTGGACCTGGGTGCCAGTGTTTCTGCTGGAGAGTTTCACGATCCGTGGGGTGGATCCGGGCTGGGCCAGTGTGGCCGGTTTTGCCGTCATCGCCGTGGGCGGTGCCGGTTGCCTCTTCGCCGGCTGGCTGGCCGACCGGTTGGGCCGCACCGTGGTCATCGGCGGATCGCTGCTCGTCAGTGGTGGTTGCGCGCTGCTGGTCGGACGCCTGTTCGGTGGCGATCCCATCTGGCTGACCGCCCTCTGCCTGGTCTGGGGCTTTGCGGTGGTCGCCGATTCGGCCCAATTTTCGGCGGCGGTGAGCGAGCTGTGCCGACCCGAATATGTGGGCACGGCCCTGACTTTACAAACCAGTCTGGGTTTCCTGCTCACTATGGTCACCATTCGCTTGGTGCCCCTGGTGGTGGAACACAAGAGCTGGGCACTGGCCTTCGCCGTCCTCTCCAGCGGGCCCATGGCCGGTATTTGGGCCATGTGGTCGCTGCGGCGGCGGCCGGCGGCCCGTCAGCTGGCCGGTGGTCGCGGGTAGATCCGCCCTTGGAGGGCTTTGGCCCTCGATATTCCAAACTCGAAGACAAAAACCATGCGAATTTTCACTCTCGGCACCAGCAACCGCTCCCCTGCAGAATTTCTGGCAGTGCTCCGGGCCTATGAGATCCGGATCGTGGCCGACGTGCGCCGGTTTCCCACCAGCCGCCGCTTCGAGCATTTCCGCCGGGAAAACCTGGCAAGGCTCCTCGTGGAGAATCAGATCGAATATGTTTTTCTGGGGGCGGAACTGGGCGGTTATCGCCAGGACGGCTATGAGGCCCACATGAGGTCCGATACGTTTCAGGCTGGAGTCAGTCGACTGGAATGGCTGGTCGGGGCAGGGAATGTGACCATTATCTGCGCCGAGAAAACGCCCGAGCGGTGCCACCGCCGCCATGTGGCCCGTTATTTGGCGGAACGTGGTTGGGATGTTCAGCATATCATCGATGCCGACGATGTCCGCCCTGAAAGCGGGCAGCCCTCGCTGTTCTGATTCAGACCAGTGGAATCCATGGATTGACCGGATTCAGACGGCGGTCTTCGCCTCCTTCGGCTCTTGGATCAGCTGCCGCAGCAGGTAGGCGGCGGGCAGGCCCAGGGCGATGAACTGCAGCCCGGTGAAGAGGGGACTCAGCGGCGCCACCGGGGCGATGTAGATGACCTTTTCGACGATATAGCCGGCGTAGATGAGCACAACCGCGGCCAGCACCAGGGCGGGTGAAACCTTGGCCCGGCGGGGGATCATGCCGACAAAGGGAATGACGAACATGGCCAGGACCACGAAAACCGAGAGTTCCGTCCAGGGGGAGTGCTCCACCCGCTTGGCGACATAGGCGACCTCATCGGGTATATTTCCGTACCAGATGGTCAGGTACTGGGCGTAGAGCTGGCCGGCCCAGAACAGGGCGAAGCCCAGGATCAGGGCGCCGCTGTCGCGCAGAACCTTCTCGTACTGGCGGCCCTGCCGCAGCAGGAGCAGCAGGGAGAGCAGGGCCATGGTGGCCACGCCCAGGTAGAGGGCCTCGATGAAGAAGAAAGCGCCATACAGGGTGCTGATCCAGGGATATTCGAAAGACATCACCCAGTCGATGCCCTGCATGGTCTGGGTCGTGACGAAACAGAGGCAGTAGAACACCGCCCAAAAACCGGTGCGGGGCGACTCCCCGCGCGATGCACGCACGTACAGGAACGCCAGGACAAACGTCAGCAGCTGGAATCCGAAATTCCGGATGGTGAAGAATGTGGGCTCCAGCCAGGCGGTGGGGTGCTCGTGCCAGTCATACAGGTGGGTGTGGTGCAGGGCGTAGATGAGAAAGGCGACGGGTGGCAGGATCAGCAGCGGCAGAAACCGGTGGAGCTTCTCCTTGATGGACACGATCCAGCGCCCCTGGGACAGGTCCGCCGCCGCGGCCAGGGCGATGATTCCCTGGGGGATGGCCGTCCAGAACAGCAGGGCCGGCAATAGAGAGGCATCGCCGGCCAGAAGATCAAGACCCAGGGCGATGATGAGCGCGGCCAGACCGAAAATGTAGACGTTTCTCTGCATGATTACTCCTCGCCTCGCTGCTGAATGACAAACCGGTTGCCGTACTCTTTCGGCGGTTGGAGAACGTTTTTCACCGACGGTAATCGCGCCAGGGCCAGGAAGCCTACGAACGACAGGATCCCGCCCAGCAGAATGGTCAGCTCGAAGGCGATGACCAGGAAGGGCGGCAGGGAGATGAGCGGTTTGCCGCCAGTGATGAGGGGCCAGTCCATGACGGTGAAGATGGTGAAGGCGAACCCGGCGATGAGCCCCGTCAAGGTTCCGGCCAGGGTAAAAAAGCGCAGGCGGCTGGTGCGGGTGTGGAGGATGTGGTCGGCCTCGTGCACTGGAAAGGGAGTCATGGTCTCCAGGTCGTGGGGATCCACGCCGCCGTCGACCAGCTCCCGGAGTTTGGCCAGAAAATCCGCTTTTTCGTCAAACATCCATTGCTTGCTCATTCGCTAATCTCCTTGATTTCCGTGATGGAGAGGACAGGCAGATACTTGGTGAACAGCAGAAAAAACGTGAAGAACATGCCGAAACTGCCCAGGGTGATCCCGGCCTCGATGAGGGTCGGGGTGTAGGTGCCCCAGGCGTAAGGATCGTAATCCTTGGCCAGGGAGGAGACGATGATGACGAACCGTTCCAGCCACATCCCCACGTTGACGAACAGGGACAGGATGAACAGATAGGTCAGGTTGCGGCGCAGCTTCTTCACGAAAATGGTGAGGGGCAGGAGGGAGTTGCACAACAACATGAGCCAGTATAAATATTTATAGTCGCCGAAGCTCCGGTAGAGGAAATGGGCGATTTCGAACTCATGACCGCTGTAAAAGGCCAGCACATATTCCACGATGTACGAGTACGTGACGATCATGGATGTGAACAGCAGGATCTTGGCCAGGCTTTCAAAATGACTGACGGTGATGTATGTTTCCAGGTTAAAAATGCGGCGCATGGGCACCACCAGGGTGATGACCATGGCCGTGCCTGAAAAAATGGCTCCAGCCACGAAGTAGGGGGCAAAGATGGTGGTATGCCAGCCGGGCACGACGCTCATGGCGAAATCCCACGAGACCACCGAATGGACGGAAATGACCAGCGGTGTGGCCAAAGCAGCCAGAAACATGTACAGCTTGCCGTAATGCTCCCACTGATAGCGTGTTCCCCGCCAGCCCAGGGAGAAGATGCGGAAGATCCATTGCTTGACGCCGGTGGTATAGCGGCGGACGATGGCCAGGTCGGGCACCATGCCCACGTACCAGAAGATCAGGCTGACGGTGAAATAGGTACTGACGGCGAATACGTCCCACACCAGGGGCGAGCGGAAGTTCACCCACAGCAGGCGTTGGTTGGGGTAGGGGAACAGCCAGTAGAACAGCCAGCAGCGGCCCAGGTGGATCAGCGGGAACAGCCCGGCCGTCATGACGGCGAAAATGGTCATGGCTTCGGCCGTCCGGTTGAAGCTGTTGCGGAACTTGGCCCGGAAGAGGAACAGCACGGCCGAGATGAGGGTGCCGGAATGGGCGATGCCGACCCAGAAGACAAAATCGGTGATATACACGCCCCAGCCCACCGGGTTGGTGATGCCGGCGACACCCAGACCCTTGTAGATCTGCCAGCCCCAACAGCCCATTCCCACGGCGAACATGAGGCTGGATACGGCCAGCGCCAGCCAGAACGATTTTTTGGGCTTGGCCATGGCCGCCAGGACATCCCTCTCCAACTGGTCGAAAGTACCCTTCAGACTGCTCATGCGTTTTCCCTCTTTTTAGACAGATAGTATACGGCCGGTTCGGTGCCGATCCCTTCGAGGAGGCGATAGGCGCGCGGTGATTGCGCCAGGGCGTAGATCCGCGAAGAACGATCCAGCAGGTTGCCGAAGGTGATGGCGCCCGTGGGGCAGGACTGGGCACACGCCGTGGTGAATTCGCCGTCTTTCACCTGTCGTCCCTGGTCCTTGGCGTGATCCTTCCCTTGCCGGATCCGCTGAATGCAGAAGGTGCATTTTTCCATGACGCCCTTGGGGCGGACGGACACATCCGGATTCAGCATCAGGTTGAGGGGTGACGGCCACTCGTGGTCGAACCAGTTGAACCGCCGCACCTTGTAGGGGCAGTTGTTGGCGCAGTAGCGGGTGCCGACGCAGCGGTTGTACACCTGCTGGTTGAGACCCTCCGAACCATGGTAGGTGGCATATACCGGGCACACGGCTTCGCAGGGCGCGTTTTCGCAATGCTGGCACATGACGGGGATGAAGAACATTCGTCCGTCGCGGCTCAAGTGAGGCTCGATCCGCAGCCAGGCCATCTCGCGGCCGATGCGATGTTCGTCCGGCCCGACGATGGCCACGTTGTTCTCGATGTAGCAGGCGGCGACGCAGGCCGAGCAGCCGATGCAGCGATCCAGGTCGATGGCCAGGGCCCAGCGGTAGCGACTGTACTCCTTGGGCGGATATAGGGTGGCCGGCGGATGCTCCGTGGCGTGATCGTCCCCGCCGTGCGCCGGCCCGTGGTGCGGCTTGTCATGAGGCAGGATGCCGCGGCCGACGGCGCCGGTGAACGAGCCGGACAGGATCGGCACATCGATCCGGGTGCCGGTGGCCTGCCAGCTGTCGATGGGCAGGATCCCCAGCGGCTCGCCCGACGATGCATCACGGGGCAGGGCCAGGCCGTCCAGCTGGTCGGTGTGAACCATGACGCGGCCGGCGGCCAGTTGGGGATGGGTTTTGACGGGCAGCCGCAGGCCGGCGCCGCTGGTGCGGATGTCCAGCTCCTGGCCGTCGGTGATTCCAAGAGTGTCGGCGTCGGCAACCGACAGGGTAACCCAATTGCCGTAGGTAATGGTGGCGATGGGATCGGGAATTTCGTGGAGCAGGGTCAACACCCGGCTGCGGCCGTCGAAGGTTCGCAGGGACGGGACGACGACGAGGGTTTTATCGGCTGGTGGTTCCTGGATGGTGATCACCGGGGGGGGGGCGCCGGCCTGAAGAGTGGGCGTCGTTTCCTCCGTATCCCGAATCACCCAGCCCTGATCCAGCAATTCACGGCCGATGGTGCCCCAGCGGCGGGCCAGGTACGTTCGGTAATTCAGGCCGTTGTTCATCATCTGCAGCAGGATATCGCCTTCGGAGAGCGTATCGTGCAGCGGCCGGAATACAGGTTTGATGAGACTGATCACGCCGTGGCGCGGCTCCACGTCATCCCATGACTCGAGGGAATGGGACAAAGGCAGGATGACATCACAGCCGTCGTAAGGCGGATACATAAAGTCCGTCAGGCCGACACGAAAGCGGGCCCCGCACAGGGCATCCCGCAGGGACGGAACATGATCCAGATGGTAGAGGCGCGAAATTAACAACACGCCGATCTGTTTGTCGCTCAGAGCGTCGACAAGGCCGGCGAAATCGGCAGCGCCGCCGACGGTTTCGTAATTCTCGTGCCGTTCATAATCCACCGTCCGACCCACCATATCCAACGACCATTGCAGCAGAGCGGCCAGGACAGCCGTCAGCCGGCCGTTGTTCCCGGCCAGGGCCACGCCGCCGGCCAGCAGCAGCGGGTTGGATGACGCGCGCAGTGCATCCCGCAACTCCTCGATGACCGTAACGGGTAGCCCGGTCTGACGGGCGGCCGCTTCGGCCGTGACTGCCGGAACGGCCGCGGCAACTGCCGCGGGCAGATCGCGCCGGGCGGGAACTGCCCGTAGCAACCACGCCAGCAGGTACGGCTCACTGTCCGGACGAATCACCAGCCGGCGGGATGCCCGGTTGCCGGTCAGGGAGAAGTGGGGCTCCAGGTGGTACCAGCGCTGCTCCTTTTCCAGTGCCGCTGCAAACTGGCGGGCGAAGTTGACGGGCGAGACAAAGGTCTCCAGCAGATCGGCCCCCAGCGACACCAGCACGTCCGCTTCGGCGAGATGATATTGCGGGACGGACTTTCTTCCGAACAGGGCGTCGCCGGCAAAGCGGATAGCCTCGTGGTTGAATCGCTCCACCTCGGGCGCCCGATCGAAGGAACGGGTGCGGCAGAATTCATCGATGAGGGCGGCCAGGGAACCCGTGGTCCGTCCGGCAAGATAGACCTGACGGCCGCCCGATTCGGATAAAGCCTGTTCCACATCCGCCATGGCCTGTTCCCAGGAGACATCCTGATAGTCACCGGTGTTCGTTCTGCGGCGGGGAGCCGTGATCCGGTCGGGGTGTAACAGCCGCGAGAGCGAGGCCTGGCCGCGGATGCACAGTGCGCCATCATTGATGGGGTGCCCCGGCATGCCTTCCAGTTTGAACGGATTTCTTTCGCGGACGCGGACCCAGATGCCACAACCGGCACCGCACTCGGTGCAGGTGGACGGGTACAGAGCGGCCATACCCGGAACTTCACCCTCCCGCGGCACCACGTGGGAAATCAGTTTTTTATGAGGGTCCTCCCCGCAGGAGGAGAGCACGGCCCCCCCGGAAACGATCCCCATGAGTTTCAAAAATTCCCTTCTTTGCATACCGTCGCTCCTCTTCACTCAATCATTTGTGACAAGTCCAGCAGTCCGTGGGGGCATTGCGGGATCGATGACAGCTGACGCACCAGCCCATCATCAGGCTCCGCACCTGGCGGACCCGGGCCTGGGCCTTGAGTTCACCGTGACAGAAGCTGCAATCCACCCCGGCCTTGATGTGCCGCTTGTGATTGAAGACCGCGTGCCAGGGCAGCTGGTACACCCGCTGCCAGTGGATCGGTTCCTGCCGCTCCCAGAAGCCGCGTAGTTTCTGAACTTCGGGTCGATCGATGGCGGCGTTCTTATGGCACTCCATGCACAGACTGACGGGCGGAACCGTCGCCTGGGGGGAACGGGCCACGGTCTGGTGGCAATACGTGCATTCCAGGCCGAGGTTGCCGGCATGGATGGGGTGACTGAAGGCGATGGGCTGTTCGGGCGCCTGGCCGGTGTCCTGCCATTGCCGGGCCAGAACCAGGATCAGCAGCAGACAGCCAATAAAGTAAGCGACCAGGATCAGGGGCAGGTATCTTTTCACGGCTTACTCCTTTGCGGCATACGTTGACAACAGATAAGCGGAAACGGCCTTGACCTCGCGGACATTCAATCCCTGGTTGGGCATGGCCGGGTAGTCGGGATTCACCTTGACGGGATTGCGGATAAACGCCTCGAGGGCCGCGACGTTGTCCACGTATTTGGGGAGAACCTCATTGTAGGGCGGTCCCACGACCCGTTGTTCGAACAGGTGGCACGCCGTACAGCGCTCGTTGTAGATTTTCTCACCCAGCTTTTCGTCGGCCACCACATTGGCGTCCCGTTTGGCCTCGCGCTCGGCCGTCCAGTTTTCCTTCTCTTTTTTCACCTGATCGGCCAGGAGGGTGAGATGTTCCTGGTTGGCCCGGGCATAGAGGAGTTGATGGTTCACCAGCACCAGCCCGAAGACGATGGTGGCGAGAACCATGACCGTGACGGCGAACCGGGCAACGGTCGCTCTCAGGATGCCGACGATGGCGAGGGCCAGCACGCCGAGCAAGACAATGGTCACGGCGCCCAGGGCAAACGCCGGGCTGGTCAGGGTATACACCGGCAGTGTGTAGAAATCCCACAGCATCAGCACTGGGAGAAACAAAACACCACCCAGCATCATGCCGCCGGTGATCTTGCGCATCTGATCATAATCGAACGTCTGGGTAGGCCGCCGGTGTTCGGGCCAGCGGAAGTACAGGAAATAGAGCCAGGCGCCGGTGAAGAGGATGGAAAGGGCCAGGAAGATGAGGAAATGAATGATGACCTGGATGGAAAAGACCGCCGGCAGAGGCGTCTCCACAAAGGCCCAGATTTCGGGGAAAAGCATCAGATCAATGGTGCTGATGGTGAAGAAAGCGGCCGCCAGCAGTAGCACAAAGCCGAGCCCGACCAAAATCATCGCCCTGGATTTGCCATACAGATAGACCAGCAGAAAACCGCCGAACAGGGGGAACATGATCCGCAAAAAATATTCGAAAACCGGCAGAGATGAGCCATAAAAATAAAGCTGAAACAAAAACATCAGGCAGAAAAAGGGAATCACGCCGAAGGTGATCATTGGGCCGCCGCCGGTCCAAGGCTCCAGAAAATACCGGTCCAATGGGGATTTGATCATTCGCAGGCCGGTGGACGCCAGTGTGGAGACCAGCACCAGGCCCAGATAGGGCAGGGCGAAGAGCAGCATAAACAGGATCAGATAGGCCAGCATGCCAAACTGCTGGTCGGTGGGAGGTAAAAGGAGTTCGTTTAGCATCTGCATGGACGTAAACCCTTTCTTGAGCCGCCGCCCACAAGGGGGTGGACAGCGGGAGGTATCAGTCTTCTACAGTTCCCCGTGACGGGGCTGAAAACCCTTCGCGGCCTTGAGAGAACGGCCGCGGCGGCTCAGCCGACACTCTTATCAATGATCAGCATCACCAGCACGATGGCCGCCAGCTGATTGGTGGCCGTGAAGGATCGACGCAACAAAGAGACATCAGGTGTCAGGGTCATGATGCAGCCGCAAACGCGGGACCCACTCCACAGCGCGAACAGGACCACCGTTCCATAGAGCAGCACATGATTCAGCAGGCCAAAGAGCGGCAGCATCACCGTGAGGCTTAGCGTTGCGTAAAACCAGAGAAGCGTGATTCGAACGAAATGCAAATATCCCAGATATTTAAGGGGAGTCGGATAGCCGGCCCGCTCATAGTCGTCGCCATGGATGAGCAGGAGGAACCAGAAATGGGGAACCTGCCAGACAAAGAGCAGGCCCATCAGGACGATATTCACCGGCGACAGTAATTCACCGCCGCCGGCGCTCCAGCCGATGGCCGGGGGAAGAGCACCGACCAGGGCGCCGGGCAGGGCGGCGAAGGCCGATACTCGTTTAAGCGGCGTGTAGACCAGGTTGTACCAGCCGACGGCCAGCAGGCCCAGGCTTACCGATAGACCGCCGGAGGTACTGACGCCCAGCAGGATGAGACCGGCGGCCAGGAGTGTCGCGGCGAACACCAATGCCGCAGCCGGTGAGATTCGACCCGCCGGCAACGGCCGCCGCCGCGTGCGCTGCATGAGAGCGTCGAAACGCCTTTCCTGGACCTGGTTCAGGGCTGAGGCCGCCCCGGCCAATAAAAAAATGCCGAGGCCGACGCCAGCCAGTCGGGGATCCGCCGTACCCGCGGCCAACAGGTAGGCGGCCACACCGCTCAGGGTGGACAGCAGGGAAACCGGCAGTCTGAACAATTCCAGCAGAAGTTTCATTTCAACGATTGGATGTAGTCGATGATCAACGTCAACTCTGACGGGCTGAGATCGTCAGCCGGCGGCATGATGACACCATCATAGCCCTTGACATATTCCGCATCCGGGTCCACGATGGCACGGCGCAAATATGCCTCATCGGCCGTGATCACCCGTTCCTGGCCGTCAACCAGCACGTAACGATCCTTTTGGAACAGTCCCTTCAGCGAAGGGCCGAGATTCTCCGAACCATCGGTGGTGTGGCAGGAGAAACAACCGTTGTCCCATAATACTTTTCGGGCCCTCTCCCGCTGCTCCTCCGTAAAACCGGTGGTTTCTTCGACCGGAGCGGCGGCCGTTTCGACCGCCGCCGCCGGTGAGGAGTCAGCTTCGCCGCCGTACCAGCTGTCAAAAGCATCCTTCTCCATGACAACCACTTCCGACAACATGTAGGCGTGCCGCTGGCCGCAATACTCGGCGCAGAAGACATCCGCTGGACCCACGGTTTGCGGCTTGAACCAGAGGTAGGTAGTGCGGCCGGGGACCACGTCTTCCTTGACCCGGAACGCTGGGATGAAAAAGCTGTGATTTACATCCAGCGAGGTCATGGAGAGTTTCACGTTGCGGTCCACCGGGACGTACAGCTTGTCGGATTTGCGGCCGTTTTCGTATTCGAAAGTCCAGTCCCACATGCGTCCAACCACGTTGATGGTAAAGGCATCCTCCGGCACCTCGCGCAGATACCGGAAGCCCTCATATCCGTAATAGAACATCCCTGTAACGATCAAAAGCGGAATGACCGTCCAGATGATTTCCAGCGTGGTATTGCCATGGATGGGCTCGGCCCGGGGATGCCTTTTCCGGTTGTAACGGACGACGAAATAAATCATGATCGCCGTGATCAGCAACAGTGTAACCACGGCGAAGATCACGAGGGCAAGAAAAATAATGTCGAAGGTTTCGGTAAATGAACTGACCGGTGTAGTCATGCGGACACCTCAACGAAAAAGTATGTCGGCGAAGGTGAGAACCATGATGACCATCAGGGTGAGGATCGCAACGGCCAGCATGATCTTGAAAATCTTCTCCTCATACTTCATATTCATGAAATACAGCACCACCAGGCTGCTCTTGACGGTGGCGATGATGATGGCCGCCAGAACGCTCCATTTTCCGAAATGGAGGCTGGCGGCGGTGACGGTCAGGGCTGTCAGGGCCAGCAGACCGAACCAGACCATCACATATTTTCCGTATGGCAGTGTTGCTTGTTTTTCCATGTCCAGTCTCCGTCTTCGATTCACGTGATGAGATAAAACAGCGGGAAAAGAAAGATCCAGATGAGGTCCACCAGATGCCAAAAAAGACCGGTATTTTCCAAATGGATCAGGTGTCGGCGGGACAGCTCTTCGTGCTTTTCGTATACAAGGGTGACGTGCACCTCGTGAAGATCCTCCCCGGCGGGCAGCACCAGCAGGTTGCGTTCCGAGTCGTCCTGCAGCGCCACCCGGGCCGGCTTGACATCGAGCAGCATGTATTTTTGCCGGGGTTTTCGGGCGACCAGCCAGAGCATGACGGCGATGATGATCATGCCCGCCAGGACGTGCAGTCCGTGCAGGCCGGTCATGGCATAGTACAGATTGAAAAATTGCCGCTCGCCCTCGGCCATAAGGCTGAGTGTTTCCGAACCCGGATACAGGTCATGGGCGAATTTGGCGGACCATTCGAAATACTTGTTGATCAGAAAGATGCCGCCCAGCACGATTGTCACTCCCATCAGCCGCACCGCGACACGGTGGCGGTTGCGGTCCAGGGCGGCGATGGCCAGGGCCATGGTCAGACTGCTGGTCAGCAGGATCAGGGTGTTGATGGTGCCGACCAGCGGATCCAGGGTACTGGCGCTGTAATGGAAATCGGCAGGGAACTGCATGCGGTAATCGGAATAGACCAGAAACAAGCTGCCGAACATCAAGAGTTCCGTGAACAGGAACAGCCACATGCCGATCTTGGCCCCGGTATGATCCTGGTGGTGTTCCAGATGGTGGCCGGTGTCTGCGTGTGCCGCTGTACTCATGGATGCGACGCTCCTTCCGCTGTTTTTTCAGGCAGGCCGTGCTCGAAATCATAGGTATCCCAGGTGACCTGCGGAATGACATCGAAATTTTCGTGTGGTGGTGGGGAAGGGACATGCCATTCCAGGGTTACGCCGCCCCAGGGATTGTCTCCGGCGATTTCACCATGCTTTCGTGCCCGGAAGAATTCAACGGCGATGAGGATGATCCCGGAGACGAGAATCCATGAGCCGATGGTGGAAACCACATGCCAGAAGTGGAATTCGGGGATATAGTCGTAATAGCGCCGGGGCATGCCCATCCAGCCCAGAATCAGCATGGGGAAATACAAGGCGTTAAAGCCGACGAACATCAGCCCCCACCCGATGTACATGGGTTTCATGCGATACAGCCGCCCGTACATCTTGGGGAACCAGTAGAGCAGGGCGGCGATGAACGCAAAACCGGTCCCGCCGAAGATGATGTAGTGAAAGTGTCCCACGACGAAGTAGGTATCATGGGTATGGATGCTGGTGGCCAGGGCGCCCTGGATCAGTCCGGTCAGGCCGCCGATGGAGAAAAGAAAGATGAAGGCCATGGTGAACAAGAGGGCCGGAGACATTTGGATCGCCCCCTTGTAGAGTGTGGCGACCCAGTTGAACACTTTGATGGCGCTGGGGATGGCCACCAGGAACGTGAGCAGGGAGAAGATCCAACGGGCCGTGTCACTCATGCCGCTGGTGAACATGTGATGACCCCACACCAGGTATCCGAAAAAGGCGATGGCCAGACTGGAAAAGGCAATGGCCTTGTAGCCGAAGATGGGCTTGCGGGCGAAAGTGGGCAATATTTCGGAAACGACACCCATGGCCGGCAGGATCATGATGTAAACGGCCGGATGGGAGTAAATCCAGAACAGATGCTGATACATGAGGGGATCACCGCCGCTGGCCGGATCGAAAATCCCGATGGCGAAAAGACGTTCGAAAGCCACCAACAGGACGGTAATGGCCAGCACCGGCGTGGCCAGGATCTGGATCCAGGATGTGGAATAGGATGCCCAGACGAACAGGGGGATGCGGAACCAGCTCATGCCGGGGGCACGCATCCGGTGAACGGTGGTGACGAAATTCAGGCCGGTGAGGATGGAGGAAAACCCCAAAACAAAAACCCCCAGCACCGCCAGGGAGACATTCGTGCTTGTGCGCACACTGTAGGGTACGTAAAAGGTCCAGCCCGTGTCGGGCGCGCCGCCGCCGGTGAACAAGGCCAGCACTGCCATGAACGCACCGATCATGTAGCACCACCAGGACAGCAGGTTCAAACGCGGAAAGGCCACATCCCGGGCGCCGATGAGGATGGGCAGGAAAAAATTGCCGAAGATGGCCTGTAAACCCGGCACGACGAACAGGAAGATCATGATCACGCCGTGCAAGGTGAACAGGGCATTATAGGTCTCCGGTTTGACGATGGTTTCCCCGGGGGCGATCAGCTCGAGCCGCATGAGCAGGCCGATGACGATGGCCACGGACGTGAAGGAAAGAATGGAAATGAGATAGAGAATGCCGATCCGCTTGTGATCTGTGGAAAAAATCCAGGCAAAGATGCCGCTGTAGCGGGTCTTGGTTGTCCGGAAATTATTCAGCGGGAGAGCATTTCCCGCACTTCCGTATGACATGGGCCTAATTCTCCTTCCGTCTGTTTTTGGATGTGACGACCAGCCAGCCCACAAAACCGATGATAAACAGCATGGTCAAAATGCCGGTCACCTGCAGCAAGTTGAAGACATATGTCTTGCCCTCGGGATCGTAGCTGAAGCAGAAACGGAGCACCCGGTTGATGGTCGGGCCGATTTTACCGTCAGCAGCTTCGATGAGAGATAGTTTGAAGTCCAGCGGCAGAAAACGGACGCCGTCATAATTGAGATAGCGGGTGATCTGGCCGTCGGGGGACAACACGATCAGCACCCCGGGATGGATGAATTCCTTGCCCTGGCGTTTGTAGCGAAATCCCACCGTCTTCGTCAACCGTTCGGCGGATTCAGGGGTAGTGGTGAGAAAGCGCCAGCCCTTCTCGGGAAAAGGCCGGCTGAAGCCGCGGAAGTAGTTACCTTTTTTCTGTTTGGCTACGTCCGGTGTCTCGGTGGGATCAAAAGAGACGGTCAGAACCTGGTATTCCTCCATCGGTTTGAGACTGGTCTGTTCGAGAACTTCCAGCAGGCTGCTGAGCATGGGACTGCAGATGCCCGGGCAGCGGTAGTACACCAGTGTGAGAACAGAGGGCTTACCCAGCAGATCGCCGAATTCAACGACCTTTCCCTCTTCGTCGTACAGGACGATATCGGCGGGAATGGTTTGGCCGAGTTGTTCGTCCACGCCGACCATGGATGCCGGTGGATCCGATTGTCCCAGAACAGGAAGGCCGACCAAAATAACAATCATGAAAGTTTTTAAAATCATACAAATATCTCCGTTCGCCCACCTAAGCTCTTACCACAGATTTTCTCCAGCGGCAATACAGTTTTTGACGTATTTTGTAATTCATCGGGCAAATGGTTTTGATGATTGGGATGTCCAAACCTTTTCAGTGTAGGGCCAAATTTGTGTTTAAATAATTGTAGCACAGATCGGTCCGGACCGACATCGCTTTTTCGCATCGGGAGTATGGTAGAATAATCATCTGCGGTGGACCCGCTTTCGCCTGATGGGGGATGAAGTTGCGCGTAAACGGCATGCAAGAATTTCTTTTACACGGTACTTTCGTCAGCGTCATCGGCATGGTGGGCTTGGCCTGGGTGATCCGCGGGGATTTTCTGTGGCGGGACCTGTTTCATTATCCCGGGTGGTTCGGCTGGCTGGCCGGCCCCGTCCTGGGGATGTGCACCGCCGTTGGTGGAGCGCTGCTGTATGAAAAAATCCCCCGCCTGCGCCGGTTCATGCCGGCTGAAGTCCTGGCCATGATGCGGCGAATGCCTGTCGGGCTCTGGCTGGTGGTGGCCGTCAGCGGTTCGGCGGCCGAGGAAATCCTGTTCCGGGGCGCACTGCAGCCGATATTCGGGATGGTGATCACCAACCTGTTGTTTGGATTCTTTCACTTCTGGGCCCAGCGTCGGCTGCTGGCGTACGGAATCGGAGCGTTTCTGATGGGCATGCTTCTGTCGGTGGTTTTTTCATGGACGCACAGCCTGCTCACTGTCATCCTGATGCATACCACCCATAACCTGGTGGTATCAGCATGGATTATGAAAAGTCCCCGATTCGGAGAAGGCGAAGATATAAGGGAAGATCAGGAGGATGGCTCGACGCCACCCCTGGAACCGCCGGGCGGAAATCACACATAGATGGACAGCAGATCCGACAGAATGGCATAGCCGGCTTCCAGTTTGCCGGCGCCGGGACCCTCCAGCAAGATATCACCGAGTACGTGGTGGCGGATCTTCAGCGCATTCCGATGTTCACTGACATGGTAAAGGGGATCCTTTTCGTCCAGTTTGTGCGGTCCCACGAAGCCTTGCCATTCCGCCTGCTCATTCAGCAGGGCGTGGGCCACCATGCGGTAGCGCTTGCCCTGACCGGCCGCGGTTTGTACATCGCGGGGATTGATGTTGCGGATGCCCTCGCGGAGGATGCAACCGGCATCGATTTGCCGGGTCGTCAGTACGTTGAGCAGGATCATCAGCTTGGCCATGGCATCGTAACCGTCCAGGTCTAGGGCCGGATCGGCCTCCAGGAATCCTTTCTCGCGCGGCACCTGGAGGGCGGCATCGAAATCAGCCCCCTTTTCCATGGCTTCGAACATGAAATTGGTGCTGACGCTGAGCGCGCCCTTGATCTCCCGGACTTCATTGGCAAAAAAGTTATTGGAGAGAATGTCGATGACCGGTGTGCCACTCATGACCGTCGCTCCGAACAGCAGACGGACATCGTGGCTGCGGGCGATCTGCTGCAGCCGTTGGTAATGCAGGGCGATGGGCCACTTGTTGGACGTGATGACATGCTTGCGCATGGCGAGTGCCGTTTCACAATACCGGGTGGCCGGTTCTCCTTTTTCCGGGTCGGAGTGAATGCATTCCACCACCACATCGGCCCGGCTGAGCTCGATGATGGAGATGGGTTCCAGCTCCTTGACGGTGGCGCGGTCAAGGGAACGATAATCGTGAAAACCGATTCCGTCTTCGAGCAGTGGCAGCACTTCCTTGATGGCCAATGCGTCGCTGGAAAGAATGCTCCCGTATTTTCGGTCGCAGACGGCCACCAGGTCGAAGGAGATGCCGTGCCGGTCGATGATCTGTTCTTTCTTGTTGCGCAGTGCCGACAAAAAGCCTTGACCGACGTTACCGCCCCCAATCAATGCGATTTTAACATCCATATGCAGACTCCAGGTATGATTTCCATCGTAACAGACCGGTGAATCCATCCGGCCATAACGCTCACGGCAATCCACGAGCCGGAGCTGCCGTCCGGCGGGTATTCCACCCCGGCCTCATGAGACGGGAGTTTTTTCCGGGCGCCAGACCACATTATACAAGGCATCCCGCTCAAGGGGAATTCTTCCGGCCGAACGGATCAAATGAACGAGTTCATCGCGGGTCATGGCTTGGGCGGTTCGTGCACCGGCCGAATGGGTAATTTTTTCCTCCATGATCGTGCCGTCCAGGTCGTCTGCCCCGAAGGAGAGGGCAATCTGGGCGATCTTGGGACCGAGCATGATCCAGTAGGCCTTGATGTGTGGCACATTATCCAGAAACAGCCGGGAAATGGCCAGTGTCTTCAAGTCATCGCAGCCGGTGGTGGGGAAGGGGACGCTCACGGACGTATGGGCGGCATGAAACGCCAGCGGCACGAAGGAGAGGAAGCCGCCGGTTTCATCCTGCAAGACCCGCAGCCGATCCAGATGATCCACGCGGTGTTCGATGGACTCCAAATGTCCATAAAGCATGGTGGCATTGCTGGGGATACCTTCTTGATGAGCGATACGGGCAATATCCAGCCAGCGCTTACCGGAAATCTTGTTCGGACAGAGTTGCTGCCGGACGTCGGCCGAAAAGATTTCCGCCCCGCCACCGGGGATGGAATTCAGACCGGCCGCTTTCAGATCTCGCAATGTCTCACGGATCCCCAGACCGCTTAACGTGCTGAGGTGATCGATCTCCACCATGGTGAAGGCTTTCAGGTGGATTTCGGGGAAGCGCCGACGCAGCCCGGCCAGCATATCCCGGTAGTATTCATACGGTAGTTCGGGGTGTAGTCCCCCCACGATGTGCAGTTCACGAACCCCGGCCGATTGATACTGATCCACGGCGGCAAAAATTTCCGGCAGGGTCATCACATAGGCGTCGGCGGCCTGGGGCGCCCGGAAGAAAGCGCAGAAGAGACAACGGTTTTCGCAGACGTTGGAGTAGTTGAGATGACGGTTCACCACGAAATAGGCATCGTCTCCATTTAAGCGATTTCTAGCCAAATTAGCCAAATATCCGATAAATGGTAAATCATTACACTCGAATAGGCGCCGGGCATCCGCCGTCGACAAGCGCGCGCCGCCGGCCGCCTTGGCGGCTATATCCGACAGTTCCGGATGGTTTTGACGCCAGTAGTCCACGGGGTTCATCCTTTCAGCCGGACAGGATCAGCAGATCCAGAAAAACAAACACAAACAGAAGGATACTGAAAAAACCGTTCAGGGTAAAGAATGCCAGGTTCAGCCGGCTCAGGTCGTTGGGCTTGATCAGCAGATGTTCAGTCAGCAGCAGAGCGGAGATAAGGATGATGCCGCCCAGGGCGATCCAAGACAGGGCGAAGTGCATAAAGAAATAGGCCAAAAAACATGCTGTCAGCACGTGAAGCAGGAAGCTCAGCCGAAGCGCCGTGCGGACCCCGAACTTGCGCGGGATGGAGTAAAGACCGTAGACGGAATCGAACCGTACATCCTGACAGGCGTAGATAATATCGAACCCGGCCACCCAGGTCACCACCAGGACGCTCAGAATGAGCACCGACCAGGAAAAGGTCCCGCTCACGGCGATCCAGCCGCCGGCGGGGGCCATGCTCAGGGCAAAGCCGAGCACGAGATGGGACAGGGAAGTAAACCGCTTGGTATACGAGTAGAAAAACAGAATCGCCAGCGCCGGGAAGGACAAAATAAGGCTGAGCGTGTTCAACTGGTAGCTGGCGTAAATCAGCAGGGCTGAATTGATGATGATGAATGCAACGACGTAGCCCCGGTGCAGCAGCCCGGCGGGGAGAGCCCGCCGGCTCGTGCGGGGGTTCAGGCTGTCGAAACGGGTATCCACAAGGCGATTGAAGGCCATGGCCGCGCTCCGCGCGCCGATCATGGCCAGCAGGATCCAGAGGCAGGTATCCCCGGCCGGCATGCCACGGGACGGCAGGACCGCTCCCAGAAAAGCGAACGGAAGGGCGAAAACGGTGTGTTCGAACTTGATCATTTGCAATGTGATATAAATCTGCCGGAAAAGACGGGTGATCATGTATCCCCCTGCCAGATCAGGGATGGCGGTAGGGGGAAACCCAGTTGGGCCAGGACCCGGCAGGTTACGGAATCAATGAGCTGCGCGACGGTTTCCGCCCGCCCATAGAAAGAGGGCATGGCCGGAAAGACAATCGCCCCGGTCTGACTGGCCCGAAGCATGTTCTCGATGTGGGTCCGGTGGAGTGGAGTTTCACGCGGCACCAGTATGAGTGGTCGTCGTTCCTTGAGGGCGACGTCCGCGGCACGGTGAATCAGGTTCTGGGTGATACCGGCGGCGATGCTGGCCAGCGTCGACATGGAACAGGGCGCGATGATCATGCCGTCATGCGGATAGGAGCCGCTGGCCACCGGCGCCATGAAATCATCAGCGGGAAACAGTCTGACCTTGGTCAGGTTATATTGCCGGCGCACGGTTTCATCGAGCAGGTCGAGATCCAGCTCCATACCCATGACAGCGGCGCCGGCGGGCGAAAGAATCAGGTGGACTTCCCGGACCTGTGGGGCGGCCTGCAGCTTTCGCAACAGGTCCCAACCATAGATGGACCCGCTGGCACCGGTGATGGCAAGGACGATGGTTTTCTTTCGCTCGTTCATAGGCTCCTAATGTAGCAAAATGTGTCGACGGAATTCAACTCTCCGGTTGGTCCGGTTCAGGCGGGTCCAGTGTCACCAACGGGCGCAGAATGCCTTTTTCGATGAGTTCCCGGATTTCCGGATTCTGCAGCTGCTGATCGGCCGAGGATTCCAGCTCATACACCATCGGCATGGGCGCGGACGCCACTCGAAGCTCACCCTCGCGGCGCAGGCAGACCAGCAATCGATGAAAGTTGCCCGAGACGAGAAACAATTGGTTGCCGGTAATGGGCGAGTCCCAGAGTCGGGTGGTGCGGGGAAATCCCATGTCCGGCAAAAAGCCCGATTCGCCTTCGAGGTAAAGGGAGAGCTGCTTTTCCGTAAAAATGAACCGCTCGAGGAGGGCCTGGACAAAGAGGCGGTCCGCGGAACGCTCTTCGTCTGCGAGCAGGGTCAGGGATATGGTCTTCAACTGATCGGCAATATCGATATAACGGATGAGGATGTCATCGAGTTCCATGGAAGAGTAGCCCAGCATCATCAACTTTTTCCGGAGGTAATCGGTTGTCAGGCGCAGGCGGTTATACAGGGTGGGCGACGGCTCCAGGAACAGGTCGGACTGTTGCAGGTCATCCGGTCCCGAGAAAGGCGGCTCGGTTCGCCGGGGATAGGAGCGCTGGAGGTGGGGCAGCATGTTCAGGGCGTTGAGGGTCAACCGGTCGTGCCATGCCGGGACCGGTTTGTAGAGAAACGGGGGATATCTCTCTGGATTCAGCTGGCGAATCATGAAGATGGTGGCGTCGGGCAGGGAGCGCATCCAGTCACGTGGCGACCGGGCGTCCAGTTCTACGCGCTGCTGCTGCAGGTTGACGCGAAAACGGCAATAGGCGTCGTTGCCGTCGGACGTGGTGGGGGGCCAGCCGGCGACCCGCAGGAAATCCGGAGCCTGGGGGAGTGTTCGGAACAGGGTGAGCACTTCCCGGTGCTCGTAGGACAGATTCTTCATGTTGCAGTAAAGGAAACGGAAATCGGGCTCCGTCATCTGCCGGCAATTCTCCAGCGCGGAGCGGCGGTAGACATAATCGGACGAGGGAACGCAGTCAGCACTCAAATTTTCCAGCAGAAGATCATGATAGAGGGGAGAGGATGTATCGGGACCGGTGGCGGGGAAGACGAGTGCTCGCAGATACGACCTGGCGGCGGTGATATGCAGCGGAAAAAACCGGAATTCGCCCGCCCTGAAGCGCCGCCATGAGCTATCCTGTTCCAGCAAGGCAAGTTGCTCTGCGTCCAGCAGCATGTTTTCGTCGAAACTTTGGGGGAAGGAGTCTCGCAGGATGGCATCCACGTCCGGGAACGTGTAATCCTGGGTGTCCACCTGCTGAATGAAGGCATAAAATCGGACGATGGACAGCCACTGGCGCCAGGCCGGCAGCATTTGTCGGCCTGATTCAATCTGGGTGCGCTTGACACAGTCCGTGAGCAGGATGGTCTGCAGAAACGTGTATTTTTCCGGCAAGGGGAATGAAATGCGGCTTAACCAGAGAAGGCATTGCCGCAGACGCCGATGGTCCGTCTGGTCGGCGTCGTCGGCGGCGAGCTCGAACATGGTGTAATCGATACAACCCGGTTCGTAGGGTTGCAGGCAGGGATTTCCCTTGGCGTCCAGGGCGAAGAGAGGACTGGCGGCTTCTCCTTCCGCCGCCTGAATCAGGTCGAGTTCACGGCGTACCACGCCGCTGACCACAAAGGGTGTCGGCGCGTTTTGCTCCAAAAGGCGATGGGCGATACACAAAAATGCAGTGTTCCGCCAGGCCGTTTCCTTGAGATCGCCGAACGAGTGCAGGTACTGATCCAGGGCGGTATGAGTCAGTTCCTGCAGCAGGACCGCCAGCTGCGGGATCACAATGTGGCGCTCGATGTGATTCAGCAAAGCAAAGTACATGGTGAAAAAGCGATCGGCAATAAAGTCACTGCTCAGCCAGATGGGCCAGTCGCCGGCCAGCAGGTGGGCATAGGCGGCGTAATAGGATGTGTAGCCGGCCAGCACTTCATCGGGCTGAAAACAGAACTCCTGTTCGGCCAGCATGACGTACTCGCCGTCACTGAGGGAGTCCGGATCGATGCCGCGGGAAATCAAGGCGTTGCGGATATCCTCGGGATGTATGGGCGTCCGGGTTCCGGGCACCGCCGAAACGATATCCGGCACGGGCAATTCTTCGAATGGCGGTTCTTCATCGGCAATGGGCCTGATTTCACCAGCGGGGTAGTAGAGAGGAATGATTTCCTCCACCTGGATGCACGAGCCGTTGCTCAACACCAGCAGTGCCGGCAGCAGGTAGCGGATGAAGGGAAATCGTATCGCCATGGTGACTGTATCGGTCCGTCCGTTTCCGTCCGGGTCCATTGTAACAAATATCGCGCAACAGGAAATAGTTTTCCGTTGTGACCGGTCAAGATGATGATTGCACCCGGTGCGATCTTTGAGTATAGTATTTCATTGGTTTTTCCACCGTCCCGGTGACGGGGCAATGTATTCAACAAAAGGAGACGGCAACATGGCGCTCAGTACCCAAGACTTCATCGATCTGGACAACCAGTACGGAGCACACAACTATCATCCGCTGCCGGTGGTGATTGCCGCGGCCAAGGGGGCCCGCGTCTGGGATCCGGAGGGGCGTGAGTATTACGATTTCTTGTCTGCCTACTCGGCCGTGAACCAGGGACATCTGCATCCCCACATCATCCGGGCCCTGCAGGATCAGGCCCAGCGCTGCACCCTGACGTCGCGCGCTTTTCATAACGACCGGATGGGCCTCTTCCTAAAAAGGCTTTGTGAATATACCGGTTACGAAATGGCGCTGCCGATGAACACCGGTGCCGAGGCTGTGGAAACCGCCATGAAGATGGCCCGGCGCTGGGGTGCGGAAAAGAAGGGGATCCCCAACGGCCGGCAGGAGATCATCGTCGCCGAGGAGAATTTTCACGGCCGGACCATCGCCATCATATCCTATTCCACCGATCCCGATGCCCGCATCAATTACGGGCCTTACTGCCCCGGTTTCGTGGTGGTGAAATACAATTCAGCCGCTGCCATCGAAGACGCCATCACCGCCGACACCTGTGCCGTTTTCATCGAACCCATCCAGGGCGAGGCCGGCGTAAACGTGCCCGATGAGGGGTACCTTCAGGCTGTTCGGGACATCTGCACCCGCCACCGCATCCTGTTCATGGCGGATGAGATCCAGACAGGTTTTTGCCGCACCGGTAAAAAATTCGCCGTGGATCATGAAGGAATACGGCCCGATGTCATGACCCTGGGCAAGGCCCTGGGCGGCGGGGTATTCCCGGTTTCCGCCGTTGTGGCCGACAAGGAATTCATGGGTGTCTTCACGCCGGGCTCCCACGGTTCCACGTTTGGGGGGAATCCGCTGGCTTCGGCGGTGGCCATGGCGGCGCTGGATGTGCTGGAAGACGAGAATCTGGCCGAGAAAGCCGACGAACTCGGCCGGCGCTTTCGCGAAAAAATCAGCCAGGCGAAGTGCGGCAAAATGGTCCAGGTGCGGGGCCGGGGTTTGCTCAACGCGGTGGTCTTCGAAGCGGGCTTCCAGGCGTGGGATGTGTGCATGCGCCTCAAGGAGGCCGGCATCCTGGCCAAACAGACCCATGGCCACATCATCCGATTTGCCCCCCCCCTGGTCATCACTCGGGATGAGTTGGATGATGCCCTGGCCCGCATCATCGGCGTTCTCGAGGAGTTTTGAGCCGGCCGGCGGGCAACATGCCGATGAGCCATTGCTCCTTCAAGATCGTGAACGACTGTGATCTCTCGATTTATGAGCAGATCAAGAGCCAGATCATCTCCTCTCTTTACACGGGTAAAATCCAGGAAGGCGATCAGCTCCCCTCTGTGCGGGAACTGGCGGTCGAAGCCGGCGTCAATCACAAGACCATCCACAAGATCTACCGACGCTTGCAGGCCGAGAATTACATCCAGCTGATTCCGGGCAAGGGCGTGTTCGTGAAAAAGCGGGCGGAAGAGGATTTCAGCCACCTCCGCCGCGAAGCCCTGCTGACTCTGTTTCGACAAACCCAGGAAAAGGCTTCGCTGCTGGGCCTCAACGCCGAGAAATTCACCCAACTGTTTTTACGATATTGCACGGGACACGATGTGAAGCCGCTGGCCTGCATCCTGGTGGATGACGAAGAAGAAATCCTGGCATTCTCCGGTGAATTGCAACGCAAACTGAAAGTTCATCTCTACCCCGTACGCCTGGACGAGCTGGCGGACCGCCTGGATGAGGGTAATCCGGAAATCGACGCCTTCAAGTATATCCTGACCACGTCCTGGCATCTGGAACAGGTGCAACCCTATGCGGAGCGGCTGCGGAAAAGTGTTTTGGAAATTAAACCGGCGCCCCGGATATACCAGGAAATCGTGACCTTGCTGCAGAGGCGGAACGTCGGCATCATCGTGCGGGACATGAGCACCATTCATACATCTTTCGATGTTTTCATGAATATTTTCTATCCGTCCACCTCCCGTAAATTCATTATAACCCCGGTGGACAACGAGGAGCTGGTGGCGCGGATCGGTCGGGAAGCCGACGTGGTTTACAGTTCACCTTTCTGCTGGAATGAAGTGCGGCAGAACATTCCGGCGGACAAGGAATTGCGAACCTTCACCGATCTGATTTCCGATGATTTCATCGCACATCTGAAAATGCTGCAGCTCTTCGAATAGCCGAGGATACCCGCATGATTTCTTCCGAATTCTGGCGGCGGTTACCGAAGACTGAGACGCACGTCCACCTGGAGGGGAGCATTTCAGTGGAACGCCTGCACCGGTTACACCGGCGGCATGGCCTGGAATGGGCATCCTGGACGCCGGCGGAAATCCGTCGCCAGCTGTCCTTTGCCACTTTTCCCCGATTCCTCGAGGCGTTTAAGAAAGTCTGTTTGGCCGTTCGTCACGAGGACGATTTCGTCCCCGTCACGGAAGATTTTTTCGACATGCTGGACCGGGAGCACATTGTTCATTGCGAGTTTTTTTACACGCCGGCTATCAGCTGGAAATTCGGTCTGTCGGCCGAAACCGTTCTGGAGAACATCCTTGCCATCGCCCGGAGGGAGGGACGCCGGAGAAGCATTTCATGGGGAATCATCCTCGACAATGTGCGGCAATTTCCCGTCGACGCGTTCCGGCGCACCCTGGCCCTGGGGCTCCGCTACCGCGACGCGGGGGTCGTGGGGATCGGCATCGGTGGTGATGAGACATGCTGCTCGCTGGAGGAGTACGCGAATCCCCTGGCGGAGGCACGGGCGGGAGGTTTGTCGGTCTATCTGCATACAGGCGAAACCGGCGATGCCGCCGCCATGCTGGCGGACCTGAAAACAGCCCGGCCCCGGCGGGTAGGCCACGGTCTGGCCGCTGCTCGCTCACCGGCAATCAGGGATTATCTGCAGGAACGAGGCGTCGTGCTGGACATTTGTCCCACCAGCAATATCCGCACCGGTGTGGTGGAAAACATTGAGGCGCATCCTTTGCGCGACATTGCCAGTCAGAACCTGCCATATACCATCAATTCCGATGATCCGGCTCTCTTTGAAACATCGTTGAGTGCGGAATACGCCCTCGTGGCGGAGAGGATTCTCAACCCCCTGTCGTTGGTGAACATGGTGAAAACACAAGAAAAAAACCCGCTGTTACCGGCGCATGTGAAGGAGAGCCTGGCAGCAGCGGGAGTGAGGATTATCAAAGAGTTCGGTCACGGAGAGTGACGGATTCAGCAATTCACCTCTTCCATTCGTTTCTTCCGTTTTTTGCGAGGATTCTGTTTGTTCAATCCGTATTTATCGTACTTGTAATTGAAAATACGGTACGTTACTTTCAAATCGTTCGCCGCTTTCAGTTTTATCCAGTTGTTCCTTTGCAAGGCTTCAACCATCAAGAGTTTCTCGATTTCGTCGATGCGTGCTTCGAAAGACAGGTCAGGTCTCTCAAGAACATCCAGTACTTTTTCTTTCAAGGTGCCTCCTACGTGAATAAATGGATTTAGTATTGCAATAAAAGCATGGTTCGATCGTCGGGATTATCGCTCTCGTTTTCGTCGAGGATCGTCGTCATCTTTTCCAACAAATCGGCCTCACCCTTGCGGACCAGCTCACAAAAACGATCCCTGAAGAATATAAAGAAATCTTCCTCATCTTTCAAGTCCAATATTCCATCAGTGTAAAAAAAGATATGATCCTGTCTTTGCAGCACGATCTCGGCGACCTCATAATCCGCCCGGGCGAACATGCCGATACTGAGGCCGGATATTTCGTGCGAGATCAGCCGGTCTTCCGCCGGACGATAAAAAATTGGGAACGGATGACCGGCGCTGGCGCAAATCATGCGATACGGTTCGTTGCGGATAATACTGTAAAAAGCCGTGAAATAACTTCGACCGCGCAGGATGGCGTAAAATTGCTCATTGAGCACTTTGAGCAACTCGCCGGGACTCTCATGCTCGGGAGCGAGGTTCAGGAATACCATTTTGAGCATGGCCATGATCATGGCGGAGGATACGCCGTGCCCCATGGCATCGGCCATGATGATACCCAGCGATCCATCCGGCAGATACAGAAAGTCGAAATAGTCGCCGCCGACGATACCGCCCGGAGAATAGCGAAAGGACATGGAAAAATCCGGATGTTCCAAGGCTTGCTGCGGCAGCAGGTTCTTCTGGAGGGTTCGGGCCAGCTCCTGGTCATACAGAATTTCCTTGCGGTGACTGTACTCCTTCAGTCCCTTGATGGTGATCAGTTTGAGCTCTTCAGGGTCGAAGGGCTTGGTGATGTAATAAAATGCGCCCTTTTCCATGGCCTCCACGGCGATCTTCTCCGAGCCATGGGCGGTCAGCATGACCACCTGGATATCCGCGTCGATGGCCCTCACCGCCTCCAGCACTTCCAGGCCGTTCATGCGCGGCATGCTCAGATCGGTGATGACTACCCGGCAACCGTTTCGGCGGACGAAGGCGACGGCCTCCTGCGGATCGGTGAACGTGGCGATTGCGTCGAACTCCTCTTCCAGGACGGCCTCGATGGTGTAGAGTACCGGGAATTCATCGTCGATGGCGATGACATTGGTCTGTGACATGTTATGGCCCTCCGGGCATGGTTTCTACAGGGAAGCGGACCTCGAAATATTTCTGATGCTCCCCATCCTGGATCAGTGAGACCGAGCCGCCGTGCTCCTCCATGATATCCTTGACGATGGCCAATCCCAGTCCGGTGCCCGAGCCTTTGGACGTAAAGAAAGGTTCAAAAATCTTGGCATGGAGCTCCGGATCGATCAGTGGCCCGCTGTCCCACACCCGCAGGATCGCCGAGGTGGAATAAATGTCCATGAACTCCTCGGGCCGGGCCGCGACGGTCTCCACCCGGATGCGGCCGCCCCGGGGAACGGCTTCCAGCGCGTTCTGCAACAGATTGATCAGCACCTGCTTTACCTTATCCGGATCAGCCTCCACGATCAGGGGGCCGTCTTGCGGCACAAAATCCAGCTGGATGGCATTTTTATTGATTTCTTCGGCGTAAAGCTGCACGGTGTCTTCCACCAGCCGGTTCAGATCGATCTCGCTTTTTTTCAGATCCGACGGCCGGACAAACCGGACGAGTTCCGAAACGACGTTTTGCAGGCGGCTTACTTCGGAATTCAGGACGTGCATGTGCCGTTTCAGCTTGTTTTCCTCCGTCAGGTGGTCCTCAACCAGCTTCCCAAGCCCTTTGATGGCCACCAGCGGATTGCGGATTTCATGGGCGATGTTGGCCGCCATCTGTCCCATCAGGGCCAGACGCTTCTGCTGATAGGAGGAATGCAGCATCGCCTTTTCCCGTTCCCGGAACATGGCGTTGTCCAGGGCGATGGCCGCCTGGCTGCACAGGATGCTCAGCACGCTCAGGTCTTCCGACGTATAGAGTTCACCCGAGAGTTTCCGTTTTAGAAGCAGAACGCCCAGCAATTCATTGCGTGAGAAGAGGGCGGCGATGACGGACACACCCAGCCGGTGGAGCCGTTCAGTTTCAACGGCCGGAAGTTCCTGAAATTTTTTATAGTTCCGCCGGTCAAACAGTTCGATGGGCTCGCGGTTTTCCCGGATCCAGCGGACGACCTCCCAATCCAGGGGCAAATTGATTTCTTGAAGACGTTCGATTTCCGGTTCCCGGGCTGCCTTGCATTCAAGAACCTCCGTTTCCGCCTCCCGCAGCAGCACATACCCGCCGCCCAGGTGGGCCGCATCACAGATCCGGTTGAGGGTCAAATCGAGAATGGAGGGCAGATCCATCAGATAGTTCAGCTGGCGGGAGATGTCCAGAACGAATTCCTGCGAACTCATCTGCGAGCGGTAGAAAAGCCGGTTGATCATGCGGACGACGACGTTCTTCAAGGGTTCGACCAGAAAGGCGGCCAGCATGAGGAACACCAGCATGACCCAAATATTGTCGAGATTGAGAAGGCCGTGAAGATACTTGCCCAGGCGGATGACAATCAGGAAATAGGCAAAGAGAATGATGCCCGATACCAACGTATAGGCCAGACTCTTTTTGAAGATGGTCTCCGTGTAAAGGACCTGTTTGCGGATGTTGCTGTAGAGCATGGTCAGAGGAATATTCAGGCCGGAAAAGACCATCAGGGCGGGCACCGCCGACAGGAGTGTTTCCGGGTATAGGGTGTTGATGAAGAATCCGCCCAGCGGCAATAAAATACCCAGTGCCAGACCGATATAGATGATCCGGAAAGGGAGTTGCTGATAGATTTCCCGTGTGCCGAGCAGAATCGAAAAGCTGTGCACCAGCAGCAGCAAAGCCACCCATACGGCTCCAATTTTCAGTGCGCTCAACAGAACGGCCGCCGGGAGGGTAGCCATGACATAGGCCGCTCCACATAAGGCCCACCATACCGCCAGCAGGGCCCACCACCACCGGTTTTTCTTCAGGCGGTGAAGGGGAATGGGAAAATGACTGAGCAGCAGGATGAGGAGCAATGGAAACGCCGCCAGCACCGGTATCAGCCAGGGCATTTCCAGCGGCGCTCCTGGAAAGAGAATTTTCCAGTCGGCCAGAAGCAGGCAGGAAAATCCGCTGAAAAACAGGGCTTGCAGGACCGCCAGCAAGAGATCGCTCATTTGAAACAGGATCAAAGTGGAGAGTATGAAACCGAATACCAGGCAGAGCATGTACAGCAGATTGCCGGCATAGCGGCGGTCCCACTGGCTGAAGTGGATCTGGGTGATGATGGTCCGAAACTCATCTCCCGAACGGATGTTGAGGATCCATTCATCCTGGAAGGATTTGCCCCGAACATACGTGTTCACGGCGCTACTGTTCCACACGGGTTTGCCGTCGATACTCAGCAGCTGGTCACCGGCGGTGATTTTCAGATCGGTAGCGACGCGGATATCGGATATAAAGACCGGATATTTGGGATTGACCATCAGAGAAACACCGGACAGATCCTCCCGACGGATGAGCAACATACGGATCTGACCGCTGGACAAAACAACCAGTGGAAACCGATCGCTGTTTACCGGATCGGTGAAGGAAGACAAGTCCTCCCCGCTGAATCCGTCCATGGAACGACCGGCGATACTGAGCACCCGGTCGCCCGCCTTGAGCTGGGGCACTGTCGGCGCGGACAAAACCGTGACGACGGTACTCTCGGGGCGCAGGTCGATTTGGACATGGTCAAGGTTGCGCCGATCCGCTTCCAGCTTCATTTTCATGCCCTGTCGGGTCAGGGTGATTCTGGCCGTGGTCCCGGTCGGGATTTGGCTGAGGGCGGACCGCCAGTCACCGGGCGTCTGGATGGTGTGGTGATCGACAGCCAGCGGAATATCGCCCGGCTGAAAGGGCGGTGGGGCCGGATCGCCGATGACGGGCAAGGCGCGATCCTGCAGTTCAAAGCCCATATACGGCGTTTCGTTCAGATAGGAGACCATGACGAACATGGCCAGCAACACGAGCAAAGCCGGCACCAAAACAAGGCACCGCGTGAAAAAGTTCACGGCTCGCCGTTGATTCAAGACCTGGTTCATGGAGTGTGCCGGAATTCCTACTTCAACGCGACGGTAATCTGCCGCAGCCGGTCGATTTCTTTCGAAATGGGTATGCCCGGGTCGGCATCCTGAAGAAGCGCCGCGCAACGGTCGAGGGCAGCTTCGGCTTCTTTCTGCCGGGAGAGGGTGGTGTAAATCTTGGCCTGAAGCACGAGAGTTTCCACGTGATTGGGATTGTATTTCAGGATAGACCGGGTGACGGCCAGCGCCCGGCTGAACTCACCTATGGCAAAATAAACCCGGGCCAGATCAGCGCGCTCGGAGAGACCTTCGAGGGGATTCGTGTTCCGGTCGTTGATCTGCTGCAGTGTGAACAGGGCGGTGTCGAAATTACCAAGAGCGACGTTGATTTTGGCCTGGAGAAGTTCATAGGCCTGATAAAAATATTCCGAGGGAAATTTGTTCGGGTATTTTTGGGCCTGCTCTTCGATGAGTCGCTTCATGGAGTGGAGGGTCTGCTGCACCTGTTCCATCTGGCCCGACTGCAGCTGGATCTGACCCAGCAGGTCATGGTAGCCGAAATAGTCGGGGTTCATTTCCATGGCCAGCCGAATCTTGTGCTCCGCCTTTTCATAGTCCCCGGAAAACATGCATATTCTGGCGTATTCGAACAGGGCCAAGCCCTTATAATGGTCGGATTCGGATTTTTCCAGCAGCAGCAGGGCATGTTCCTTGGCCCTGGCGTACTGGCCGACGGCCGTGCAGGACCGGATCAGATGCTGATGGACAATGGTGAAATCAGGAGCGATGGCCAGGGCCGTGTCGTACTGCTCGATGGCCAGCTGGTACTGGCCGGTCATATGATAAATCTCGCCCAGACTGTCATGGGGATTGGCCCGGGCAGGGAAGGCCGCGGCATACGATTCCAGGTGACGGATGGCATTGGTCTGATCGCCCAGGTAAGAATAGGCATATCCGAGCAGGTTGTGCGCCTGGGTCAGCCAAGGCAGGATGTCCAGCGATTTCTTGTAGAACCGGATGGCCTTCTCGAATTCACCCAGTTCTTTCTGAAAGAATGCGCCGGCGGAATAGAACACCAAGCCGTTCTCGGGATATGTGTCCAGGAATGCGTCAATTTTTTCCTTCAGCTCGGTTCGCGAAAGATTGTTGTGTTTGCGGAGAAGGGTCATGTCCAGATACAGTCGTTCACCTGGGGTGGCCACATTCAGATTGTCCAACGCTTTCTTGAAATAAAGTTTGGCCGCGTCCTCACGACCGCGTTCTTCCCGCAGCAACTGGCTGATGGTGAACAGGGTCACGGGATTATCCGGCTGGATGCGGAGAGCTTCTTCCAGGCAGGCCTGGGCGGCTTGAAACTTTCGTTCCCAGACATATTCGTGGTGCAGAAAGATCTGTTCAAAAATCTTCTGCTGGCGGATGTCCCCGTCCCTGGCACCGGTATCCGCCGGGAGGGCAGGGCCCGCCAGAATCATGACAGCCAGCAGAAATACGATATTCTTCATCACCTGAACCTCGCTTCAGATCCCGCTTGTCTACGGTCGTTTCGATGGGAAAGTTTCATATTATCTTATGCTTTCCGCTTGCGAAATGCGGATTGTGCTCCGCTTGCCGAAATGGTATAATATATTTTTACGGACAAATCGTACGGTAACGGCAAAACCTCTCATCCGGGCGTTGATTGATTCAAACATCATCCACATTCATAAAGAAAGATGCTGAAAATCAGTGTGGGTAACAGATTATCACAAGGAACCGACATTCGGGAGTCATATTTCGGTGTTCTCGACAGCACATCAGAGAAAGAAAGGGAAGAAGCATGAAACTGTTAACTGCCGGCCAGATGCGTGAGGTGGATCGAAAAACCATCCAGGAGATCGGCGTGCCGGGCATCGTCCTGATGGAAAACGCCGGTATTCATGTAACCCAGATACTGGAAGAGCATTTTGAAACCCTGGAAGCCCTGCGAATCGCCATTATTTGTGGCTGCGGCAACAACGGCGGAGATGGCTTCGTCGTCGCGCGCCAGTTGTATATGCGAGGTATTCTGCCGGATGTATTCGTGTTGTGCGCCGAGGACAAAATCCGTGGTAACGCCGCCACCAATCTCAATATCATCAAGAATTTTCCCGAGCTGCCGGTCATCATGGTGCCGGATGAGCGAACCTACAAGCGTATGGGCATCTCCTTCGACAGCTATCAGGTCGTAGTGGACGCGATCCTGGGTACAGGCCTTCACCAGCCGGCAGAAGGCTATTTCGCCCGGGTCATCGAGGATATCAACCGTTCGCCGGCTTCCGTGCTATCGGTGGATATCCCCTCCGGTCTGTTCGCCGATGAATACCGGCCCGTGGAAACAGCGGTGTACGCCGATATCACCGTCACCTTCACCACGCCCAAGCCTGGTCTGATTCTCGGTGACTCCTACGCTTTCGTGGGCACCATGTACACGGTGAATATCGGCACGCCGGACAGCCTGCTGCACATCGATGACCACTATCTCAACCTCACCGAGGACGAGGATCTGAAGCCGTTCTTTATGCCCCGCAAGCGAGACACCCACAAGGGGAATTATGGGCATCTGCTGGTGGTGGGTGGGGCTCGCGGCAAAACGGGCGCCGCCAAAATGACCGGCATGGCCGCCCTGCGCAGCGGCGCCGGGCTGGTCACGGTGGCGCTGCCCGAAAGGTATATGGGCCAGGTCATCAGCGATTGCGCCGAGCTGATGACAGAACCGCTGGCGGCGGATGAAGAGGGTTTCCTTACGGCCGCCGCGCTACCCGGAGCCGTGGAATTGCTTCGCCAACGGGATCTGCTGGTATTGGGTCCAGGATTGGGCGCCGGCCCCCAGAGTGTCGAATTCGTTCAGGGCCTGGTGCCACAGCTGGACGTTCCCGTCATCATCGATGCCGATGCCCTGAACTGCGTCGCCGAAGATACGGCCGTCCTGAATAAGCTGACGGTCCCGGCCGTGTTGACGCCCCATCCCGGCGAGATGGCCCGACTGATGCATTGCACGACCGGTGAGGTTCAGGAGAACCGGGAGGAGGTCGCCCGTGAGTTTTCCCAAAATTTCGGGGTATATCTCATCCTCAAAGGCTACCGGACCGTTTTCGCCGAACCGTCCGGTCAGGTCTGGATCAATCCCACGGGTAACTCGGGCATGGCCACCGCCGGTACGGGCGACGTGCTGTCCGGCATTTTGGGGGCGTTCTGCGCCCGCATCAATCATCAGAACCGGGATGCCTGGATCCTGGCGGCCGTGGCCGCCACGTACCTGCATGGTCTGGCGGGCGACCTGGCGGCAGAAGCCTTCACCGAGGAAGCCCTCGTGGCGCGGGATCTGATCAATTTCATACACACCGGGATCCAGCAGATTCGGGAATCCTGACGATGTCCCGTATTTTCAGTGATTCCGAGCAGGAAACATTCGCGGTGGGGCACACGTTCGGCCGATCGTTGATCGTACCGTCGGTGGTCCTGCTCTATGGTGAACTGGGTACCGGGAAGACGGTTTTTATCCGTGGCGTTTGTGAGTCACTGGGGGTTGATCAACGGGCGGTGCGCAGTCCGTCCTTCACCCTGATCAACCAGTATACCGGGCGTATTCCACTGTTTCATGTCGATTTGTACCGTCTCCACGGTCAGGCTGACCTGGAGAGCATTGGTCTGGAAGAGATCATCGAGTCAGAGGCGGTGATCCTCGTCGAGTGGGCGGAGAGGCTGGAACCGCCGCCGCCGGCAGCCTGGTCGGTTTCTTTGTTCCATCGTGGGGGAGACCGGCGGGAGATCATCATCGCGCCGCCGACCGCAGCACCGGTTTAATCACGGGCGCGGCGCCAGGGATCAGCCCATCTGGCGCAGCTGGTCAAAATCACTCTTGCTGCCGATGGCCACCAACACATCCTCGTTCTGGATGGTCAGTTGCGGCGGAGGATTGGCGATGAGGCGGAATTCGCGGTTCCCCTGACGCGGGGATGTCGATCGCTTCACCGCCACCACACTGATATTGTAGTTTTTTCGCAGATTCAGCTCCACCAGACTTTTTCCCACGAAATGGGCCGGCGGAATGAACTCGCTGATGACGGTTTTCTCGTCCAGATGGCGCATGTCGATGACATTGGGCATGGCGATCCGGCCGACATAGGCCGCCGCCATATCCTTCTCCGGATTGATGATTTCATCGGCGCCTACCATTCGCAGGACCTTGCTGTGAAACTCGGAACTGGCCCGGCTGATGATGTAGGCCACGCCTGCCTGCTTGAGCAGGGCCACAGTGAGAATGCTGTCCTCCAGGTTGGGATCGCCGATGGCCACCATGACCAGGTCGATTTCGTTCCAGTTTACTTCGGTGATGGCCTCTTCGTTGGTTGTGTTTAGGATCAGCGCCTTATTGACAAAATCCTTCACTTTTTCGATGGCCTCGCGATTCTTGTCAATGGCCAGGACATAGAAGCTGTTCCGGGACAGTTCTTTCACCAGGTAGGTACCGAAGCCGCCCAGGCCGATGACCGCAACCCGACTGTACATTTTTTTCTCCTAGCCGATCATGATGGTTTCTTCCGGATACCGCGCATAGCGGGGTGACCCGCAGACCAGCAGGGCCAGAATGGTCAGGGGGCCGACCCGCCCGATGAACATGACCATGACGATGACGAATTTGTTGAAACTTGCCAGCTGGGGCGTGATACCCAGGGAAAGTCCGACAGTGCCAAACGCGGAGATGACTTCGAAAAAAGTCTTGTTCAAGGGCAATTCCTGGGTCATGTGCAAGATCACCGAAGCGCCGCAGATCATGAATACTGCCAGCACAAACAGCATGGTCGCCCGCCGGATCATGTCGGTGGGCAGCTCGCGACCGAACAGGGAAGTGCGGGGGTATCCCCGGACATGAGACACGATGACCGCCGTCAGCACCGCCAGGGTTGTGATCTTGATGCCGCCGGCCGTGGAACCGGAACCGGCGCCGATGAACATGAGTACCCACAAGATCAATTGGCCGGCACTGGACAGCTCATCCATGGCCACGGTATTGAATCCCGCAGTCCGGGCGGTTACCGAGAGAAAGAAGGCATTCACATGCCGGGCGAGGCCTGGCAGGTCGGCCAGGCTGTGGCTGTGCTCGGCGAGGAGAAACAGCAGATACCCAGCCAGCAGTAAAGCCGCAGTGAAAAAAAGAGTTACCCGGGTGATCATCGGCAGCTGACGGGGCAGGGCTCCGGCGCCCAGCGCTTCCTTCAGAAAACCAAGAACACTGAATCCCAGGCCGCCGATGATGACCAGCAGGCTGACGGTGAGAGGGATGACCAGTGTTCCGTTGAAGGCCACCAGACTGTCGCTGTAGAGGGAAAAACCGGCGTTGCAGAATGAACTGACGGCATGGAAAACGCCCTGCCACAGGTTGGGCCAGAGACCGGGCGACTGTTCTTCCAGGGCGATGGTAAGAATGAGGGCCCCGATCACTTCAACGGTGAACGTGAACAACACGATAAATTTCACGATGTCATAGACAAAACGTGGCCGGCGACTGCCCACGATCTCGCTGACGGTATATTCGCCCGACAGACCCACCGTTTGCCCCAGCAGGACGCCGACAAATGTCATGATGGTCACGATGCCGACACCACCGATCTGGATGAGCATGAGAATGACGGCCTGACCGAAAAACGTGAAGTCATGAGGGGTGTCCAGCACGATGAGCCCGGTGACACAGGTGGCGCTGGTGGCCGTGAAAAGGCTGTCGATGAAGGAAATGGCCTCGCCGCTGCAGGAAGCCGCCGGCATGGAGAGGACCATGGATCCCAGGAGGATGATGATGGCGAAACTCCCCACCAGCAGTTTGAATGGGTCTTCGAACAGCAGGTTGATCATGTATTTGCCGTACCCGATGTAAACCAGGAACCGCCCAAAAAGGACCAGCGCCAGACCCAGGATCAGGAATACACCGAACGTAGGGAAAAACATGACAAAGGCTTCACTGATCCCGGTGAATCCGATCAGCCAGAGGCCCGCCCGTGTCGAGAGGTGTCGGAACACACGAAGGTGCAGCCAAATGAGACCCAGCAAAATTACAGCCGAATGCAGGCACAGGGAAAGCCGATACCAAAAAAGGGCGGACAAGTCATAGCGCAGCAGGAAGAGGATAATCAGCAGCAGGATGATATTGTGCAGGATGCCGGCGAACCGCCAGCCGGATTCCTTTGTTTCCTGTTTCTGACGGTAATTCATGGTGTACATGATGAGGAACAGACAGCCGAAAATAACCAGCAGTTGGGCCAGGTAGACGTCGGTGACGATGTTCAGGAAAACAATGGCCAGAGCGGTATTGGTGAGCACGATGATGATTTTTGCGGTCAGCGGCCAACGCCCGAACACAAACATCGCTGTCAAATGAATGATTGCAAAGCCGTAGAAAAGCAGAGCGCCCCAGATGGTGACCTGCCGGCCGGTGCCCAGCAAGCCCTGTGGATCGGCGATGAGGAATAGGGCGATATTCAGGATGGGGAAAAAGGCAAACAACACCGCAGCCAGACGGGCAGGAAAAGGGATTGACGCTCGTCCCGTCAGCGGGGGTGGATTATTCCGGGGACAACTCATCGGTTTCCTCGACGGTAATGAAGGAACCAATCCGTGTCTGCGTCTCGTCAAACAACGGCGCCACATTCAGCGTGTACATCCGACCATCAAACTCCAGGCGGTTGTCGTCATTGTTCTGGATAAAATCGGTGATTCGTTGCAGCACTTCATTTCGCTGCTGGCCCAGCAGCAGGGCGCGTCCCTTGGCATTTGACAACAAAAGTTTCTGGCGCAGGTCGAAGACAAGTACCGGCCGCGGTATCTGCTCGATGAGCGCCGCAGCCAGGTTCCGCTGGCCGACGGCGTATAGCAAGGCATCGGTCTGGCCCGTGGAAATCTTCTGAATCAGATGGTTGATGAGAATCGTCAATTCGTCCAATTCTCCTTTTTGTCGAGCCAGGCGTATCTGGAGATTCCCGAGGCTTACCCGCCGGAGATTTGAGATCATCGCCAAAATGGGTTCAGAAAACCTGTTTTTAATAAAGTTGTGCAAATAAAAAGCCGATATGAATCCCAGAAAGGTCAGAAATATCATCCAAAAGGCCCGGTTGCGGGCCATCAACCGGGCGTCCTCATCCGCCTGAACCATGGCCATATGGTTGGTGTTCAGCAAGTGATCGAGAGCCTCGACCGCATCGGAATAGTAGACGGAAAGCTCATCCTTGAATCCGGCTGGAGGAGGACGTTCAGGTGGGGCGGTCATCAGTTCGTCGGATAGTGCTTTGTATTTTCTGTAGTTGAAGGCAATCTTATCGATGATATCTTCTTCACCGGCGAGGGTGATGTTATTTCTTGCCCGGAGAAAGCCGTTGTCGAATTTCTGATGGCAAGATATGATGCGTTCGCGGTTTTCGCCCAGCTCTTCAAGTGGCATCGACACCATCATGATGTGCAGCTGGTCAAGCGCCGCTGCCATTTCCTCGCCGGCCAGGACTGATTCGAAATTCTCTTGGAGGATCACATCCACGGCGCCGCCCAGCTGGAATAGGCTGACCATAGCCGTAAGACTGATGATCAAAAGCAGAAAGGTGATATAATAAAACAAGGTGTTAATGTTCAGCAGACGACTCATGACCCATCCTTGAGAGTAGCGTGATGGTTATTTAAACCACCGGAAAATAATTTCTTCGCCGTGATAGTATTCCACCAATCTTTCCGTATAATAATCTGATTCGAAACTCAAAAAAAGGGGAAAACGCGGATTTTTTTGAATGATGTAGCGGTTGTCGCGGTCATCGGTCACCGTAATGGCCGGCAAGAGCCGACCCGGAAGGGCATAGGTGGTGTCACCGGTTTTCTGCATCCAGCCGCGGACCCGGTCGAATTTAACGGTCACTTTCCCGCCTTTTTCAAGCTGCTGGTATATTTCCTGGCTGACCCCCAGGATGTTGCCCCGCAGAGTGACCTTGCGCCCGTTTTCCAAACGGGTGCGTTTCAGAATGGAGATGGAATGATGCAGCACGTTCCGGGGAATGACGATGGCCCCCAGCCTGAAATCATGTTCCCATTCCAGCTGCAGATCGGGTGAAACGGAATGTAGCCGAAACAGGAATTCGGCCTCCATATTGCTGCCTTCGCCGGCGAACTTCAACAGGGCCGGCGCTTCCAGCTCGATGAGGGTCTGGCCGGCGCAACTGGCGGCCGGCGGCAAGAGCAGGATCAGCAGCACGCCAACGAGACGGAGGAAAGAGGGCATGGGTCAATCTCCGGATGACGAAAATACTCGTTGATAGATGGTCTCGACATGCCGTAACTGATGCTCGAGATCGAATAGTTGATCAATTTCCGTAAAACTCAGATGCCGGCGGATGTCGGGATCGGCGGCGATGAGCTGCTTGAAGTCGATCTGTTCCGCCCATACTTTCATGGCATTGCGCTGGATCCAGGCGTACGCAGTCTCGCGCAGGACGCCCTTGCGCGTCAGGGCCAGCAGGACCTGACCCGAAAACGTCAGGCCATGAGTGCGCTGGATATTCTGCAGCATGGTTTCGGGATAGACGCGGAGATCGGCCAGGATCGTATTCAGTCGTCGGCTCAGGTAATGGAGCAGGGTCAGGCTGTCGGCCAGGATCACCCGTTCCGCCGAGGAATGGGAGATGTCCCGTTCGTGCCAGAGGGCCTGGTTTTCAAAGCCCACCAGGGCGTTGGCACGGATCACCCGGGACAGACCGCAGATCTGTTCGCATTTGACGGGATTCCGCTTGTGGGGCATGGCCGAGGATCCCTTCTGGCCCGTGCGAAAGGGCTCTTCGGCTTCCCGGACTTCCGTGCGCTGCAAATGTCGGATCTCCTGGGCGATCTTGTCATAGGTGCCGGCGCAGATGGCGGCGGCGGACAGCAGCTGGGCATGCCGGTCCCGTTGCAGGGTCTGGGTGGAGACGGCGGCGTGGCCGATACCCAGCTCGGCGCACACCTCCTCTTCGACCGCCGGTTCCAGATTGGCGAACGTGCCCACCGCGCCGGAGATCTTGCCGACGGTCATGGCGGCGAAGGCATCGGCCAAACGGCGCTGATTGCGCTGCATTTCCGCGTACCATAACGCGAATTTGAGGCCAAAGGTGGTCGGTTCGGCGTGGATCCCGTGGGTGCGGCCCATGACGGGTGTTTTGCGGTAGGCCATGGCCTGCCGGCGCAGGGTGTCCATCAGCCGGTGGATCTCCGTGGCCAACAATTCGCCGGCCTCCCGGAGCAGCAGGGCCTGGGCGGTGTCCACCACGTCGGTAGACGTCAATCCGTAATGAATGTAGCGCGAATCCTCGCCCACCTTTTCAGCAACTGCGGTGGTGAATGCCACCACGTCGTGATGAGTGACTTCCTCGATTTCATAAATCCGGACCGTATCAAAACCGGCCCGCTCTTCAATGCGGGCCAGGGAATCGGCGGGGATGACGCCCCGCCGGGCCAGGACCCGGCAGACGGCCAGTTCCACATCCAGCCATTTGCGGAATTTGATTTCATCACTCCACAGAGCCGTCATCTCCGGGGTGCTGTAGCGTGGTATCATGACCACCTCGCCTGAACGTAAATGGATTCACTTTCATTCGTCAACCCTGCCTTTTCGCCGGGTGGGGCAGCTGCGGGAAGAGGACCGCCTGGGACTCCAGCCGACAAGAGAACAGTCCCTCAGCCGATGGTAATCACCGGCGAGAGGGTGTCTTGTTGGGCCAGGATGACTTCAAACGAGTCGGACCTGGCTGCGGAACGTTCGGCCAGGGCTTCCTGCGCCGAAAGGCGGGCCAGTTCCGGATGATTGTTCTTCTGACTCAGGTGGGCCAATACAATGGTTCGGGCCCGGCCATCGAAATCATTTTGCAGATAAGCCGCCAGGTCACGATTGCTCAGATGGCCCAGTCGGCTCAGCACGCGCTGCTTGAGCGGCCACGGATAGGGCCCGATTTTGAGCATCTCCTCGTCGTGATTGGATTCGATGATCAGGACATCCGATCCCTGCACCCGATACCGGATGGCTTCGGTGATGCAGCCGAGATCCGTCACATGGGCCACCTGCATGCCCTGGTGGCGGATCAGAAAACCGGCCGGATCGGCCGCATCATGAGAAACAGGAAAGGGAAGAATGTCCAGATCCCCGATCCGAAAGGCCATTCCCACCTCGATGATTTCACGGCTGCCGTTGATGGTAACACCGGTCAGGGCCTCCAGGGTGGGCCGGCTGAGGAAGATCGGAGCACAGAAACGGCGGGTGAACGTTGTCAGCCCCTTGACGTGATCGGTATGCTCATGGGAGATCACCACGCCCTGGATGTCATCGGTGTGCACGCCGATTTGCAACAGGGACTCGGCGACGCGTCGGGTGGACAGACCAAAATCGATGAGCAGATGTGTTTTTTCCGACCCGACATAGGTCGCGTTACCGCCGCTGCCGCTGCCCATGACACAAATCCGTAACATGATGGACTTCCTGATCGTTTAGAACAGCCAACGTTACCACAGCCCGGCCAGGCGTGCAACACATTTGAGGGCGGTCGGCGGGCGCCGTGCCTTTTGGTTTTCATGCATCTCCATCGATCCACTCCGTCGTCTGGAAACGACGAAACCGGAACCGGCAAGATGTCGCCGGAGACAGGGCTATCGGTTCCGTCCGGCAAAGACCGCCACCGCGCGCCGATCGAAAACCCGGCAACACTATCTTGTCTGAATCCCGGGGCATGTGCTATATTCACCTTTACCATGCGCAGCGATTGGCCGCCCCGGCGGCCGGTCGCGATGGAAGGGAAAGCCCATGAGCGCGAACATTCTGGACGGAAAGCTTGTTTCCGCAACGATTCTGGAGGAAGTGGCCGCCGAGGTCTCCCGGATCGGCTCCACATTCGGGCAGGTGCCCACCCTGGCCACCGTGCTGGTGGGTGACGATCCGGCCTCGGCGATTTATGTCCGGAAGAAGAACCAAACCTGTGAAGAACTGGGCATGTACTCCATTCATGAGCATCTGCCCGCCACGGTCACCGCCGATGAGGTGCGGGCCACCCTGCGGCGCTTGAATGATGATCCCGACGTCCATGGCATCCTGCTGCAGCTTCCGCTGCCGGAGGGACTGCCTGAAGAGGAATTGCTGACCCTGATTCATCCGGACAAGGACGCCGACGGGTTTCATCCCGTCAACATGGGCCGCCTGTTTCTGGGTCGGCCGCGGCTGGTGCCCTGTACCCCGCGCGGCATCATGGCCCTGCTGGATCAGTATGCAATTGAGTTGCCCGGCAAATCGGCCGTGGTGGTGGGGCGCAGCAACATTGTGGGGAAACCCTTGGCCCTGCTTCTGTTGCAGCGGCACGCCACGATCACCGTCTGCCATTCACGGACGGTCGATCTGGCGGCGGTCTGCCGGCAGGCCGACATCCTGGTCGCCGCCGTCGGGCGCCCCGGTCTGATCGCGGCGAACTATGTCCGGCCCGGGGCGGTGGTCATCGACGTGGGCACCAACCGTATTACCGACGAAGCGGAATTCCGGCGCATCCTGGGCGATGATTCACCTCGCCGGTCTTCCTTCGAGAAAAAGGGATCAGCCCTGGTCGGCGACGTGGAGTGGCGGACGGTCAAGGATATCGCCGGTTACATCACACCCGTACCCGGTGGTGTGGGACCGCTGACCATCGCCATGCTGATGCGGAACACCGTGCATGCCTTTAACATTCAGAAAGGAATCGATGGCTGATATGAATCGACCCGGGATTTGCCTGATGCTGGTTTGTCTCACCCTCCTCTCCGGCCTGGTCATGGGCCGTCAGGAGGTCAAAGTGGGGGATTCACCCAATTTCCTCCTTATCACGCCCGATGGCCGTCACGCGGTGGTCTCCAACTACGGCTCGGACGAGATCTCCCTGCTGACCCTTGATCCGCTACAGGAAGTGAAGAGGGTGGCCGGCGGCTATGCTCCGCTCGGTCTGGCTTTTTCCGTCGACGGGAAGACCGTCTTCGTCAGCAATATGGAGAGTGGCCTGGTCAAGTCTTTCTCCCTGCCGGAACTGGAATTGCAGGAATCCTTTAAGGTGGGCCACATCCCCACGGATCTGTACGCCACGCCCGATGGGTACTACCTGGCCGCCGCCAACTGGGGCAAGGGCAAGTTCGGCCGGATCGACTTCATCGACCTTCAGAAAAAACGAGTCGTCAAGTCGGTGGAGGTCGGCGTACGGCCGCTGGCCCTGATATCCAACGCCAGCGGCACGACATTTTACGTCGCCAACAGTGCTCAGGAGACTGTTTCCGTCATCACGCTCGAGGATGACCGTCCCATCAAAACCATCCCGGTGGGCAAGGGGCCCGACGGACTGGCCCTGAGCGCCAACGGCCGCAAGTTGTACGTGGCCCACTCCCGCTCCAACGATCTGTGGGTTTTGGACATCCGGCGCGACCGGGTGTTGTACAAGATCCCCTTGCCCGAAGGTCCTTTTCGCATCGCCCTGGCCCCGGATGAATCATCCCTGGCCGTGGCCTGCAACGATGCGCGGGTGATCGCCTTTCTCGACGGTGAGGTGAACGAGAATTCACGTGCTGTAAAAATACGGGTGAGAAAAGGGCCGGTGGATGTCCATTACACGCCGGACGGCCGGCATCTGGTGGTGGCCTGCGAGGATGATGACAAGATCGTGGTTGTCCCCGTACCGAATCGTCGCCCGGGCGACAGACACTGAACCACCCCGCCGCGGAGTGTGTATCCTGTTGTATTTCAAAGCAGTCAATAGAGCAATCTGGGAGGCCCCGGTATGAAAATTGCCGTATTCGGTATCGGCTATGTCGGGTTGGTTACCGGCACCTGTTTCGCAGAAACCGGCCATGACGTGATTTGTGTGGATATCGACCAGGAAAAAATCAGCGGCCTGCTTCGCGGCGAGTGCCCCATTTACGAACCTGGTCTGGAACCTATGATCCAGCGGAACATGGAAGCCCATCGCCTTCGTTTTACCGATGACGCCCGTCAGGCGGTAGAAGAATCGCTGTTCCTTTTCATTGCGGTGGGTACACCGCCCGGCGAGGACGGTTCGGCGGATTTGAAATACGTGTTGAAAGTGGCCGAAACCATCGGCGAATACATGAACGGCTACAAGATCATCATCAATAAAAGTACAGTACCCGTCGGCACCGCCGACAAGGTGCGCAAGACCATCCAGCGGATGACCACGCATGAATTCGACGTGGTCTCGAATCCGGAATTCCTCAAGGAAGGGAGCGCCGTCAGCGATTGCATGATGCCCGAACGGATCATCATCGGGGCGGATAACGTGCGCACCGCCGAGCTGCTCAAGGCCATGTACGCGCCTTTTGTGCGTACCGGAAATCCCATCTATGTCATGGATGTCCGTTCGGCCGAAACGACCAAGTATGCCGCCAACGCCATGCTGGCCACCCGCATCAGTTTTATGAATCAGTTCGCCCGATTTTGCGAGAAGGTGGGCGCCGATATCGAGGCCATCCGCATCGGCATCGGTTCCGATTCCCGTATCGGCAAAAAATTCCTGTTCGCCGGCGCCGGCTACGGCGGTTCATGCTTCCCCAAGGATGTCCAGGCCGTCATCCGGACGGCCGCCGAATACGGGGTGACCATGGATCTTCTCGAGTCCGTGGAAAAGATCAACGACGAGCAGAAGGACTTGCTCGCCGCCAAAGTGCTGGATTATTTTCAGCACGATCTGGCCGGCAAGAAGGTCGCGGTGTGGGGGCTTTCCTTCAAACCCAAAACGGACGACATGCGCGAAGCCCCCTCCGTCGTGATCATCCGCGAACTGCTGAAGCACGGTGCCGACATCGTCGCCCATGATCCGGTGGCCCTCGAACCGGCCGTCCACATCTTCGGCGACACCATTCAATACGCCAAAAACTACTATGATGCGCTGACCGGAGCGGCGGCGCTGGTGCTCATCACCGAGTGGAATGAGTACCGTTACCCTGATTTCGGACGGATCAAGGAGCTGATGGACGAACCGGTCGTCTTTGACGGTCGCAACCTTTACAATCCTGAAGAGATGCGAAAGTTGGGTTATGTTTACTTTGGCATCGGGCGGCGGACTGAGAACGTTTCCCAATAGGATCAGTATTATCATCCCCAACTGGAACGGAGTGCCGTTCCTGTTCGAGCTGTTTGCCTCCCTGCGCAGCGGCGGTCCCCACCCGCGTCGTGAAATCATCGTGGTGGACAACCACTCCAGCGACTCTTCCGCCGACATGATCCGGACATTTTTTCCGGAAACCCGCATCATCCGCCTGGACGAAAACCTCGGCTTTGCCGCGGCCGTCAACCGCGGCCTGCATGCCAGCACCGGCGAATATGTGGCCGTCGTCAACAACGATGTCTCCTGGGAGCACGACTGGCTGGCGGCGGGGGCCGATTTTCTCGACTGTCATCAGGAATATGAATTTGTTGCACCGCGGGTGCTGAATTATTTCCAGCGCCAGCTCCTGGACAGCGCGGGCGATGGCCTGACCTGGCATTTGCGCCCCTACAAGCGCGGGAACGGACGCCCGAAGGAGGAGTTCGACTCCCCGGGGCGAATTTGGGCGGCGTCCTGTTCGGCCGTTCTGTTCCGGCGCAGTTTCTTTGAAAGGGTCGGGGCGTTTGACGAGGATTTTTTCATGTATTACGAGGATGTGGACCTGTTTTTTCGTTCCATCCTGAAAGGCTTTCAAGGCTATCTCCATACGGACATCGAGGTGTATCACCGCGAAGGAGGCAGTATCGACCGCTTTGAACGTTCCCCCCAGCGAAAAGGCGCCCGCCTTCTGAAGCCATACCTGCTGCAGCGTAACCGGGACTTCCTTCTGCTCAAAAATTGCCCGGGATTCTATCTTCTGCTGGGCTTTCCCTGGCTGGCCTGGGAGTTGCTCAGGGTAACGTTTTTGTTCACCCGGTGGCGGCGGCTCGGTACCTTTCTCAACGCCCATTTCCATGCGCTGAAGCACTGGCGGATCATGTGGCGCAAGCGATCCTTGATCCAAAAGCGACGCAAACTGACGATTCCCCAGTTTTACCAGTGCCTGGGGTAGCCTCAGGCCCGAAACGGACACGAATGAAGGTGGCTGGCATTCCGCCGGTACGTATGATACCATCAGCTACCAACGGATAGCGGAAAGGGAAGGTCATGGCGGTAAACAGCAAATTTGTCGTCAGCCGTGAGGAGATTCAGAACGAGCTGTATTACGTCAACAAGCTGCTGGCTGAGCTGAAAAAGCGGATCGTGGGCCAGGACAAGCTGTTGTCCCGGTTGCTGACCGGGCTGCTTACCGGCGGCCACCTGCTGGTGGAAGGGGTTCCGGGCCTGGCCAAGTCGCTGGCGGTCAGTTCCCTGGCCGAAGTCCTCAGCATGGACTTCAAACGCATCCAGTTTACGCCCGATCTCTTGCCGGCGGATCTCATCGGCACCATGATATTCAATGCCAAGACGGCGGAATTCGAACCGCGCAAGGGGCCCATCTTCACCCACATCCTGTTGGCCGACGAGATCAACCGCGCCCCGGCCAAGGTGCAGTCGGCGCTGCTGGAGGCCATGCAGGAACAGCAGGTAACCATCGGCAATACCACCTATCCGCTCCAGTCGCCGTTTCTGGTGCTGGCCACCCAAAATCCCATCGAGCAGGAGGGAACCTATCCCTTGCCGGAAGCCCAGATGGACCGTTTTTTCATGAAAATCCTCCTGCAATACCCCGACAAAAAAATGGAAAAGGAAATCCTTCGCCGCATGACCGAGGGGGACGGCGTGGCTATGGAACTGGCCCGCGGCAAGCAGATCCAGCTGAAGCAGGTGGTGGTGCCCGAACGAATCCAGAAACTGCGCCTGATGGCCAACCAGATTTATGTGGACGAACGCATTATGGACTACATTCTGGATATCGTCTTCGCCACGCGGCGACCCGATGACTATGGACTGAATCTGGCGGCCTACATTCGCTTCGGCGCCTCCCCCCGCGGGACCATCGCTCTCAAGGTTGGGGCCCGCTGCCAGGCATTCCTGCGGGGGCGCAATTTCGTTGTGCCCGAGGACATCAAGGAGATCGCCTATGATGTGTTGCGGCACCGGATCATTCTGTCGTTCGAGGCCGAAGCCGCGGGGATCACCCCGGACGAGATCATCCATAAGATCCTGGCCACCGTCGATGTTCCCTGACGGATCGTCACGTGAAAGGCGTTGATCATTGGACCTCAAGGAACTGATCCAATCCATTCATCTGATTGAGATACGAACGCGCAAAAAACTGCAGGGCGGTCTGGCCTCATCGTACCGGAATGTATTTCGCGGCCAGGGGATGGAGTTCGCCGAAGTGCGCGAATATGTAAGCGGCGACGACGTCCGGCTCATCGACTGGAACGTTTCGGCTCGCTTCCATAACCTATACGTGAAACAGCTTATGGAAGAGCGGGAGTTGTCCATCGTCATCGCCGTCCAGTGCACCCGATCCATGAATTTCGGCACTGTCCACAAGACCAAGTTCCAGATGGCGGCTGAAGTGGCGGCGACGCTGATCTTCTCGGCCCTGCACAGCGGCGACCGCGTCGGTCTGGTGCTGTACAGCGCGGGTGATGCCGTCACCTACATCCCGCCCAACAAGGGGATGAACCACGGCTTTCTTCTTCTGAACCGTTTGTTGGAACAAAAAATCGTCGGCGATGTCCCTTCTTCTTACGAGGTGCTACGGTTTTTAACGTACTCTCTCAAGAAAAGGAGTGTGGTGTTCCTGATTGGTGATTTCATCTACGCGGATATGCACACGGAAACGCTGGCCGCTGTCTCACGGCGACATGATCTTATCTGTATCGGCGTGCTGGATGCCATGGAAACGGAAGGCCCGCCTGATGGCGTTTTTCCCTTTCGGAACGAGGCCTGCCCCCGCGGGTTTACGGGCGTTTCCCCGGCCACCCGGGAGAAATACCGGTCCCTGGTGGAGGAGCGGCTGGCGGAACTGAAGATCCTATTACGGACTTCCCATGTCGACAGTATATTTTTACAGACCCATGCTGCCAGTGAACAGGAATTGCACCGCTTGTTCATGGAACGGATTCATGCCATCCCGCCGCACTGACATTGCTCAATCGGCCGGACCGGACATGGCGGACATGGCGAGGCGGCCGGGGAAGGCGGAGGCAGTCGGTATCGAGAGTCATGGCATGTACCGTCGATGGAAAGGAAGCAGAACGTGAACGCAAGGGACCGGGGAAACCTACGGATACTGCTGACAGGCGGAGGAACGGGCGGCCATGTGTATCCGCTGCTGTCCATCTTGCAGATCATCCGTCGGCACCGGGCGGTGGCGGAGGTTCTGTTTGTGGGCGCCAAGGGAAAAGCGGAGGAAACCATCGTTCCCCGGACGGACATCCCCCTGCGTTTTGTCCGCTGTGCGCCGCTGTCCAGCCTGCAGCCCTGGCGGATGATCCCGGCCCTGTGGCAGATTTTTTGCGGCACTCTCCAGGCCATGGGCATCCTGTGGCGGTTCCGGCCCGGAATCGTGCTGGCCGCCGGCGGCTATGTGAGCGCGCCGGTGACGTTCGCCGCCTTCCTGCTGCGGCCCCTGCTGGGCTGCCGGCTGATCATCGACGAGCAGAACGTGGTGCCGGGACTCATGAACAAGGTGGCGTCTCTGTTCGCCGAAGTGGTCATGGTCAGTTTTCCGGAGACTCCCTCCTACATCTGGAATAACCGCTGCGTGTATACGGGCTACCCGGTCCGTCCCGAATTCATGGCGGAAATCGACCAAAAGACGGCCCGCCGGCAACTGGGCTTGCCGCAGGAACGGCGGGTGGTGCTGGTGTACGGCGGTTCCATGGGCTCCCGTTCCATCAACCGGCTGTTGATGGATGTGCTCCCCCAGCTGGCCGGGCTGGACGTCCCGTTGACCATCATTCATTCCTGCGGCCTGTCGGTGCACGGTTACCATGCCTGGGAGGATACGACGGCGCGCCTGCAGGACGGGCGCTTGCCCGAAGGCACCGCACTGCAAAAAGCAGACAGCGGCTGGCGTGCCGTAACGCCGGACGACAGGATCCATTATCGGCTGGAACCGTACCTGCATGGTCTGGCTGATTATCTGCGCGCCGCCGATCTGGTGGTCTGCCGGGCCGGTGCCGGCAGCCTGGCCGAACTTATGGCTGTCGGCCGGGCGGCCATCGTGATTCCCAAGCGGAAACTGCCCGGCGATCACCAGGAACATAACGCCATCAACCTGGCCGAAAACGGCGGTTGCGAAGTCGTTTTCGAATACGAGGGGGTGGATGGATTCGATACGGTGGACGTTGCCGAGTTCAGTCGTCTTTTCCGGGAATTGCTGCAGGCGCCGGAGCGTCTGGCGACTATGGCCGGCCGGGCCTATGCCCGGTTTAACCGTAAATTTGAACCACGCATTGCCGGTGTAGTGCAGCACCTGCTCAACGGCCAGGGCATAGAATACGAGTCCTCCCTCGTGGAGCCCAAACGTCTCGAGCTCCAGAAGCAGACGGACCAGCTGGTTCGCTTCCTCCTTGGGGAGCCGCCGGACGGCCTTTACCGCCGGTTCTACCGTATCAAGATGGACGAGTATCTGCGCGCGGCCCACTGGGCCACGGTCAACAAGGGAATCAAATTGGCCGGGGCGCTGCAGCGTGTGGACAAAATCAAGGACCTGCGGCGTTTGTTTCAGAGCGGGAACGGTTTCATGCGCCGTAACGTGATGCAGGCCCTCGTGCATTTCAACCGCTATCACCCGGTAATGGCCGAACTGATCATGGCCGGGCTGGGCGATTCGTATTTCGAGGTACGGGCCGCCGCGCTGCAGGTGGCGGCGGCCTATGCCGACTCGTTACGGCATGATGTCCCGGTGAGGGATGCTGTCATCGCTCGCTGCACCCGCCGCCGGGAGCACTTCGATGTGCGCATCACCGGTGTGCGTACGCTGCCCCAGTTCATCGATCTGCCGGAGTATTTCCGGATTGTCGGTCCGCTGCGGTTCGCCCGCAATGTCCTGCTGCGCAAGGCGGTGCTGGAGGGGATCCGGGCGGCGTTGTCGCGGCAGCCCATGTCGGATGAACTAAAAAAAGAGGTGCGCCGGTTTATCAGCGAGTTCCTCGTCACGACATCCGACTTCGAGCCCAGCTTCAGCATCCGCCAGAGTTATGTGGATTTGTACCGTCATCTGTCCAACGGTGAATGACGGCCGCGGCGCTGTCGCCTGAAGCCGGTGTCCGAAGCGTATCCATCGGAGAAACGTAATGATCGATATTCTCGTCACCATCCTGCAAGAGAGCGGCGTTGATTTCGGCTTTTTCCGGCTCCTTGACTTCATCACGTTCCGCGTGCTGCTTACCGCCATGACGGCCCTGATCTTTCTGCTCATCTTCGGCCACCGCATCATCGTCGAACTCTATCAAAAAAGAATGCGCGATACCGGCTCCGATTTCGCGGCCCTGGACATGCGCAACAAGCGTGGCACGCCCACCGCCGGTGGAATCATGATCATTTTTGCTGTCTTCATCTCCGTTTTTTTGTGGGGCAAACTCGGTAATCCCTATTTGCAGGTTATTCTGTTTTCCTTCCTCTATTTCGGTCTCATCGGCTGGTTCGACGACGCCCAGAAAGTCCGAATGAAATCCTCCCTCTTCGGATTGAGCCAGCTGGCCAAAACCGTCTTGCAATTGCTGTTCATCGTCCCCTATGCCATCTGGTTCATTTCACCCTTCAATCCCGTGCCGGCGATCCATCACACCGAAGTCTGGCTTCCGTTCGTCAAGCACCCGCTCTTCGACGCCGGACCGATCCTGTTCGGCGCATTCATCATCTTCGTATTTTTTTCCATCCTGAACGCGGTCAACATCACCGACGGCCTGGACGGACTGGTCACCGGCCCGTCCATCCTGGCCGTGGCCGCCTATGGCATCTTCGCCTATATCCTGGGCAACACCGTGCTCAGCGGCTATTTCCTGTTCCCCTATTTTGCGGGCTGCGGCGAGCTTTCGGTCTTTGCCGGCGGACTGGTGGGCGCCTTGTTCGGTTTCTTGTGGTATAACGCCTATCCGGCCGAGGTTTTCATGGGGGATACGGGTTCGTTGGCCATCGGCGGAGCCCTGGCGGTCATGGCTTTTCAGACCCGGCAGGAAATGCTGTTTCCCCTGGCCGGCGGCATGTTCGTGGTCATGATTTTTTCCTCGCTGGTTCAGGAAAAAATCGGCATGCGCCTGGGACGGCGAATCCTGATTCGGGCACCCATCCATCACAGCCTGCGCTACCGGGGCATCGCCGAGCCCAAGGTGGTGACGCGCCTGTGGATCATTTCCACCCTGATGATGCTTGTGGCGCTCCTGTCCATCAAACTTCGGTAAAGGTGACGATAGAGCCGGATGGCCTGTATGCCTAAAAAGCATGACCCACGCCGGAAGAACCTCCGCCTTGGACGCATTTCAGCGGCCATGGCCCTGGCAGGGCTGGTAGCCGCGGCCTGCACGTCGTCGGGCTGGTTGTGGCGACAGAACGAGGAAGGGCCGCTGTGGGTGCGGGTGGCCACCCATCGATGGCTGAAAGTTTCTGAAATCGGACGGGGGGAACTGGCGGCGGCCTGTGATGTCGTCCTAGCCGATGAGCGGATCTCCTTTTCGCAGCTCCATCTGCGGCGGCAGAGCCATTTCCGGTTAAACATCTTCGCATTCAAACCGGAGACCTTTCTTTTCCAGACCGTGTTCAAGCCGGAGTTCATGCTCACCACCCAAGACGAGATGGGGGGGGAGCGACCGGCGCTCATTTTCATCATCAATGCCAACTACTTCGACGAGGATTTTCAGCCGCTGGGCTGGGTCGTCCATGAAGGGCGGACCTTCAACCGTGAAGCCGGCCGGTTCGACGGATATTTCCTCGTCACTGACGATCTCCGGCCGGTGGTGGGCTCGCGCGAACAGCGGGTCCGGGCGCGGGGCCGGATCCGCGAGGCAGTCCAGTCCTATCCGTTGCTGCTGGAGGATTACCGGGTACGGGAAGACGTCCTGCGCGGCAAGGAGCGGTTGACCCATGCGGCGGAACGGACGTGGCGCGTCCTCATCGGCCAGCTGGCCGACGACACGTTGATCTTTCTGGCCTCGGATGCCGGCTGTATAGTGGACTTGCATGAAATGGTCCAGCTGGCCGGCGGCTTGAATATCCGGAACGCCATGGCCCTGGACGGCGGGGGGTCGGTCCAGTACAGTTTGCGATACGGGGATACGGCGCACAGCTTCAGCGTGCGCGGGCGGAAGGTGCCGGTCTTTGTCGGGATTACGGAAAAATCCGACTAGCGGGGCGGGGCGGATTCCGCCGGCGTCGTCGTGGCGCCATATCCCATCTCTACGATCACTGTGATCAGGTTCTCCGGTTGGATGCGCCGGGCATCGTAGTCCACTTCGCCCTGCCCGGTTTCGTAGGTTACGGCTGCCCGAAGAACGCCGGGTTGTTTGGACAGGGCCTTGGTGATGGCTTCGGCACACCCTTCACAGTGCATGCCCGTGACGGTGAGGGTCGCAGTGGCCGTCTCAACAGCCGGCGCGGACTCCGCGGCAACCGAGGTCGGCGGGGTGCTCTTTTCCGGACCACCGCAGGCGGCTGAAACGATCACCAGCCCTGTGATCACCAACAGGCTGAACAGAAACGATGTCTTTGTCATGGCATATTCCTCCCGGCGACTTCGTTGCTCCGCAGTATACCATTCCCCGGGTTCATCGTCCAGCCGCGAACTGTCTCCCGGCCGGGAGCTAGGCTTATCCCGCTGAATCGGCTTGTATTCGCCGGCGCCATCCTCTACAATCGGCGCCATGAATTTCGGACTTCTCTCCGCCGTTAGTGGTTTCATCCTGCTGCTGTTGGCGACCGGAGCGTGGCAAGCCCGCAGCCGGCGCGACGCCGACGAGTATTTCATCGCCGGTAAATCCCGGCGGTTCTGGTCTATTTTCAGCAGCCTCAGCGCCACGGTTATCGGCGGTTCGGCCACCATTGGTTTGTGCGGACTGGCCGCCCG
>JAFGRT010000168.1 GCA_016935015.1 Acidobacteriota bacterium
CCATCACGGCTGTGCCCACGCCAAAGCAGCCCACAGGGCTGAGATTTTACAGCCCAGGGCCAGGGAGGCCGCGCGTGGGACACGCGGCGGCCGACCGCCGCCCTGGGAAAGAGCGTTAAAAATACCTCAGCCCTGAAAAGGGCGCCATAATCAATTGATTAAAAATCATTTATCCATTCACCATCGTATATGGAAAATTCCGTCGGCCGAGCCAAAGCGGCACTGCGTGCCGCACTCCGATAGACGCCATCACGGCCATGCCGCTGCCGGCGGCGGAGAGGGAACAGGAGGCGAAAAGGAAGAGGCGTATGGCTTGCCCCGAGGGGACACAGCCGGATTTGACCCGTCGTTCTCTTACGCCCCTAGCCGCCTTCTGCCGGAAGGCGGTGACATATCTAGATTTTTGAGAGAAAAGAGTTCCGGGTTTGGCAAACCCGGAGTACGGGGCCATCCCTTCGCCGTTATTTTCGTTCGAAAAAAATGAAAACAAAGCGCTCTCCAGCGAGCGCATTCACAACGCCGCCCGGCCGACGGCGTCTACGCCCCGTCGCTGTTTCACTTGTTTGCCGATATATTGAAAACAAACGCTTTCGAGCAAGTGCACTCAGTCCGGCCGCTGGAGGTCAGGTGGACGTGTGCTCCTGCCGCCGGACCCAGCGCAGGCCCAGGCGGCCGCGCAGGTTGAACAGGGCCAGGCTAAGGGGGAGCACCTTTTCCGCCAGAGGTGTGAGGTAGCAGATCCGGATAAGTTGACGGAAGAGATCCGGCAGGTCAGAGGCTTCGACAAACAGGCGGTCTTCCTCCACCGGCAGCCGCCAGCGGCGGGCCAGGCGTGCCGCCGCCCGCCGGCCGGCGCGCCAGGCAACCTCACTTCGGAATGGGCCAGGGATCACCAGGGGCGGGATTTCATTATCGTCCAGGGCTCGAACCGCCGCCGCGGCCAGGTCGCGGCGCCAGCGGACGAGGTCCACGCTGCCCGGGCCGGCAGACTTGTCAAGGGCCCAGCAGCCGATGCCCGGCACGAACGTTTCCGCCTGGGCACAGGCTACGGGGCATCCCGAAAAAAAGACCGGCCGGTGTCCGTACGGCCCCAGCAGGCCGGCGAAGAACGGCAGTTCGGGCCACACCTCGCCATTGACCGTCAGGCGGCGGATGCGCGACGTCAAGGTGTGGGCCAGGAAACCGGGGGTATCCGACGCAGCGTGCAGCCCCAGCATGAGGAGCGCCGCCGGCGGCCCGGGCTCGCCCAGGCCGGCGACGGGCCGGCGGCGGTAGCCATGGATGATTTCGGCCTGCGGATCGATGAGTTCGGGCAGCAGATTGTAGGCGGTCCGGTGGAAATCCTTCACCCGGATGTGTCGCACCCCCGCCTCGGCCAGGGTCCGCACCACGGCGTTTATGTCGCGGGACATCTCCACACAGGCCTCGGCCCAGGCGGTGGTGCGGTACAGCGCCGCGGCGCGGCTCCAGCAGCCGCTGCTCCCTTCGATGTCGGCGATGATGAGGACGTGATCCGTCATGGAACGATCGTCAGGAAGACGCCGCCGCCGCGGTGGTGGCGGCCACCGAGGCGGCCACGGCGGCGGCCACGGCCGCCTGTTGGGCGGCGATAATGGCCTGCATGTTCATGAGCGCCTGGGCACCGGCCACCAGGTCCCGCTGGCTGTCCTGCTGGATCAGCTCAACGAAGGTCACTCCCACCGCCAGATCGAAATTTACCTCCCGGGACGGTTTGGGTTTCAGTTTCGCCAGTTCCGTCCTTACCCGCAACATCCGGTCCACGATGAGCCGGGGATCCTGGGGCAGCATGCTGAGAATGGCCAGTTCGTCGTAATCCGACTGGTAGATTCGCACCCTGTTTTTCCGGAACAGCTCGTAGATGAAGCGGTACTTCTCGGCCAATAGCGGCGGCGACTGGCCGGCCAGGTACAGCATGTTGGCCGCCGTCTGCAGCGGATCCCCCTTGGAAAACCCTTTCTCGTTGAGGGCCTGATAGATGGACTCGATGGTCTCACCGATCTGGACCGGCGAGCCTTCCTGGAAGACCAGGATGGCACAGACGGGAAAGTCGTCGGGGCCGGTCAGCCACCAGTGATACTTCTTCATCTGCTCGTAGATGGCCTTGAAACGGAGAACGTGCTCCGTCGTCACCACTCCGCCCGGCGCCTGCAGAAACATGATCAGGAAGGCCAGCTTCTCGTAGATGGAACCGCGCCGGACCTTTTCAGCGCGGAACATTTTCCGGATCTGCTCCGAGGCACGCAGGAAATCGGTCACGCTCCGTTGCCGCTGTACCAGCAGGGCACTGACGAGGATCCGGATCGGCTCATCGAAGCCGCTCAGCCCTTGCTGCTTGCGGAGAGAATCGGCGGTGCTCCGGATGGCCGCGGCCACCTCCGCCGGTTCACCGGGGCAGGCCAGGACCGTCAGGCCGGCAAAGCGGAACGGATCGGAACTCTCATGCCATTTTTTCTGCATAAAAAGTTCGTGATAGACAGCCTTGAATCGTTCCAGCGGTTCGCTACTCATGACAACTCCTTTCATCATCCCTTCATTAGCTGCTCTGTTTTGAATCGGCCTCCTATTATAACGTGCATTCGGACGAGCGCACGGAGAAATGCCTCCGCCGTCCGATTCCCGCTCACCTGCCGTCGGCGTCGGACCGGCCGTCGGTTCGCGCCTCGTCCACGCTGGTCCCCGGCCGGACGGTTCTCTTTTGTAAATTGACTCCGGCGCAGATTTTGTTGATAATTGGAATTTCCAACCATCGCGAGGAGCATGCACTATGAAAATTTTCGAGGAAATGGAGAAACGTGGCCACGAGCAGCTGATATTCAACTACTTCGAAGAGGTCGACCTCAAACTCATCATCTCCCTGCACGACACCACGCTGGGCCGGGTCATCGGCGGTCTGCGGCTGAGCCAGTACGAGTCGGACATGGATGCCATCATCGAGTCGCTCAAGCTGTCCCAGCTCATGACGCTGCAGAGCGCCACAGCGGAGGTGGACTCCGGCGGCGGCAACGTCATCCTGCTGGGAGATCCCCGCAAGGTCAAGAACGAGCCGTATTTCCGCGCCCTGGGCCGCTACATTGAAAGTCTGCGCGGCCGGATCTACATCCAGCCGGACTTGGGAACCGACTCTCAGGACTTCAAATACATCCAGCGGGAAACGGATTACACCATCTTCGAAAAGGATCGCAAGAACGAGGCCAAGCCATCCTCGGAAGTCACCGCCTCGGGCGTATACTGGGGCATCAAGGCCTGCGCCAAGCGGGCCTTCGGCACCTCCGACCTGGCCGGACGCACCTTCGCCGTGCAGGGCATCGGCGACGTCGGCAAAAACGTGGTCCATGCCCTGAAGAAGGAAGATACCCGGCTGTACATCAGCGACCTGGTGTACGACAACATGAAGGAGATGGAGGACCGCTATCCGGATATCGAGATTGTCCGGCCTGAGGACATCCTATTCCTGGACGTGGACTTCCTGGTACCCTGCGCCACGGCGGGGATCATCACGCCGGAAAACGTCGGCCGGCTGCGCTGCCAGGTGATCGCCGGGTCGGCCCAGCATATCTTCACCGACGAATCCCTGATCCAGGACTTTCACAAGCAGGGTATCCTCTACGCCCCCGATTTTGTCATCTCCGGCGGCGATCTCTTCCTGCTGGACAACCACCTGAAAATGGTCAGCCCCGAGGAAGCCCATGAGGGGACCAAAATCATCTACAACCTGTTGCTGGACATCCTCCAGCGCGCCCACATCAAGGGCGTCACACCGTACGAGGTCGCCCAGGCCGACGCCATGGCCCGGTACCAGAAAATCGATCTCATCAAGAATATCCTGTGCTAGCAAGGGAGCGACACCATGAGTCAGGCCTATTATATTCTCACCATCAATCCCGGATCCACTTCCACCAAGATCGCCATCTTCCGGAACGACGAGCTGCTGTTCGATCTGAACATTTCCCACAACGATCACGAGATCTCCGCCTTCGAGCGGGTCTGGGACCAGTATGCCTACCGCAAAAGCGAGATCATTAATTTCATCAAGGAAAAGGAATTCGACCTCCACCGGCTCGACTGTGTGGTGGGCCGCGGCGGGCTGTTCCGGCCGGTGCTCAGCGGCACCTACCGCATCAACAAGATCACGCTGAATGACGCTCGTGAGGCGGTACAAGGCGAACATGCCTCCAATCTGGGCTCCGTTCTGGCCTTCGGCATCGCCTGGGATTACGGTATCCCCTCCTTTATCGTCGATCCGCCCTGCGTGGACGAAATGGAGGACGTGGCCCGCCTGTCGGGGCACCGGGCCATCAAACGCCGCAGCCTGGTTCATGCCCTCAACATCAAGGCCATGGCTCGCCTGGCGGCCCGGAAACTGGCGCAGCCGCTCACGGAGATCAATCTGATCGTGGCCCACTTGGGCGGCGGCATCTCCATCACGCCCTTGCGCCGGGGTCGGATGATCGATACCAGCAACGCCCTCAGCGCCGGCCCCTTTTCCGCCGAACGCACCGGCACCCTGCCCATGATGGATTTCATGGAATACCTCTTCGAGAACAAGCTGACACCAAGAGACGCCCGCAAAATGCTGGTGGGCCGCGGCGGCATGTTCAGCTATCTCAACACCAAGAGCATGATCGAGGCCGGCGAGCGCTATGAACAGGGCGATGCCCGGGCCCGGCTGGTGATCCGCGCCATGGCCTACCAGATCGGCAAGGAGATCGGCGCCATGGCCACCACCCTGAAAGGGGACGTGGACGCCATCGTGCTGACGGGCGGAGCGGCCCATTCCAACATCCTGGTGGAGCACATCCGCGAGCAGGTGGCCTTCCTCGGCCAGATTCTCGTTCTGCCCGGCGAGGACGAACTGCAGGCCTTGGCCGAAGGGGCTCTCCGGGTGTTGCGCGGCGAGGAGGAAGCGCTGGAATATCCACAACAGATCGAATACGAGGAACTATTCAACTAAGGAGACGGGGCATGGACATATTCAGACTCATGAAGGATAACCGGCAGGAACAGATCGCTTTCTACGCCGACAAGAACGTGTATCTACGGGCCATCATGGCCATCCACAGTACGGCTCTGGGACCGGCCATCGGTGGAATCCGCATCCTGAAATACCAGAACGTGAAAGCCGCGGTGTTCGACCTGCTCCGCCTCTCCCGGGCCATGACCCTCAAGACGGCGGCCGCCGGGCTGAACTTCGGCGGCGGCGAGGTGGTCATCTGCGAACAGGAGGGGATGCAGAAAACGGAACCCCTCTTTCGGGCCATAGGCCGTTTCATCGAGAGCTTCAAGGGGCGATTTATCGCCGCCGAGGACGTGGGTGTCACCGAGGAGTGCATCGAATTCATGCGGATGGAGACCCGCTATGTCACGGGCCTGCCCGCCTATTACGGCGGCAGCGGCAACCACTCGTACATGGGCGCCTGGGGGACGTTCATGGGTCTGCTGGCCGCCGCGAAGTACCGCTGGGACAGCGAAAATCTGGACGACCGGCGCATCATCATTCAGGGATACGGCCGGGTGGGTCGCTACATGGCCCGCTTTACAAAGGAAAAAGGCGCTCGGGTACTGGTGGCCGATGTTCATCCGGACAAGGCCGCCCAAGCCCAGGCAGACGGCTTCGAAACCATCCCCGCCGAAAACTGCGATCGCGAAAAATGTGACATTTTTTCGCCCTGCGCCATCGGTCCCATCATCCGGCCTGAAACGGCGGATCGCTTTCAGTGCGAGATCATCGCCGGCTCGGCCAACAACCAGCTGCTCAACGAGGACGACGACCATCGGTTGCGCCGGCGAAATATTCTCTACGTGCCGGATTTTATCATCAATGTGGGCGGCACCATCGATGTCGCTGAGGAGTATCTGGGCTATAACGCCGACAAGGTGTCACGCAAAACCGAGCACATTTTCGACCGCACCATCGAGATCCTGCGCCAGGCCGATCAGATGGACATCACCACCAATCGGGCCGCTATCCAGTTCGCCTACCGGCGCATTGAGTCCATCAAGCAGATTCGCGGGACGTTCCTCGGCAAGGGCAAGATCTAAAACCCTTCAGAACCGGCAACCGCCGGCCCGTCCGGTTCGGGATCGATACCCGACGCAATCGGGTGGGCCATCGCACGGCCCCCGCCGGGATGGGCTTCGGCTCTTCTTTCCATCCGAAGCCGTCCGGAACGGAACAGACATCTCCCCCGGCCGTTTTGTTTCCGGACCCCCATCTGTCTCAACCCGCTCTCCATACTTTTCATCCGAATGTGAATCTTCCCGGTGAGGGATGAATCCAATCCGGGCAGAGTATATCTCTATTCTCTGTAAAGATTTTTAGCGCGTGTACCAGGCTGGCCCATGAACAACGGCGTGACCATGAAAATTTCGTTACCCAACATCCCCAACATCGAGCTGGTCGCAGTGGAGGGACTGCATCGCCTGGCCGGATTTCTCGGCATCGAAGACGGCAAAGTGGGCGACGCACGCCTGCTGGTGACGGAAGCCATCATCAATGGATTCGAACACGCCGGACTAAAGGATCCCCGGGTCGATGTGGAATTCTCCATGACACGCCACCGGCTGATCATTTTGGTGAAAGACACCGGAGTGGGTTTCGATCCGGACGCCGTGGCCGAGCCGGATATCTTCCGCAAGCTGGGTTCGCCCGTCAAGCGCGGCTGGGGGTTGAAGCTGATGAAATCCCTGTCGGATGATCTGATCATCGAGACCGGCGCCGATGGAACCAGAATCACCATTATCAAACATTTTTAAGCAGGAGAGCCCACCATGGCCTCGGATTTCGGATTGTCATCAGAATACACGGGAGATTGCCTCATTCTATCCACCACGGGTTACATCAACAGCGACGGCGGCGATCAGATCCTGGCGAAGATCCAGGAGGCACTGGCCCGGGATATCAACCGGGTGGTGATCAATCTGATGGACTCCAAAGTCATCAATTCCATCGGCATCTCTTTTCTGATCGAATCCATCGAGTTATTGATGAACGCCGGTGGCCGAATGGTATTCGCCAATCTGGACCCTTCGGTGGAAAAAGCTCTGCAGATCATGGGGCTGTTCCATTTTGCTGGCAAGGCGTCGAGTGTGGAGGATGCCCATGCAGATCTCAACTGAGACGAAACATGGCCTGGCCCAAGAGACACGATTTTTCACCGCCGTTGCGGCAGGATCGCCACCAATTCAGTCAAGTGGAAACCGGAATGAGTCACTTCACCAAAATCGACCAGCTGTTTGTACACCGCAAGGCATTTCAGGCCGGTTTTGACAGCCTGATTCATGCCGGCACCTTGCCGGCCCTGGCGGAACGTTTCGCCTCACTTCTCCGGCGGCATCTCCGGTTTGCCTGTGTCGACATTTGGTTCAAGGCCGCGGAGGATTTACCCTGGGTTACTCTATCAGTGGATTCCGAGAGTTGCTTCGACAAAGAAGATCCCTTCCGGGACTGTACAATGGAGAGCAGTGCCGCCCTGCGCGCCCCGTGCCGTGAACTGAGTTTCAGCTTTGCCGTGGAGGAAGAGACCTGCTTCGGCATCATTGCCCGCCGGGACACCGCCGATGAATCCCTGGACCAGGGCGACATCCTGGCCCTGCAAATGTTCTTGCAGACCCTGAGCAATGCCTACCAGGTATTCATCACCCGCCAGCAGGAAAAGGAGGCCACCTTTTCCCTCAATACCCGCCGGCTGCAGATCAATAGCCTGGTGGATGCCGGGGTGGACCTGTTCGCCGCCCGGGATGAAAACACCCTGCTGGCCCTGGCGCTGCAACAGGCCGCCGCCTTGACCAGCGCGGCCTCCGGCCGGCTGACCGTCAGCCGGGACGGCCAGGTCTTCAAAACCTATCACTTCCCGGAAAGCGGCCCGCCAACGGAGAACCCGCCTTCCCCCAACCAGCTGAAGAGCGATTTCGAATTTTTGGGCGACACCTTTACCTTCCTGCTTTTTGACAAGGAGAGTCGCAACGGAACAGCTACCTTCGACGAAACGGACCAGGTGCTGCTCACCGGTCAGAGCCGCCAGGTCAAGGTCACCATGGAAAACCGCTACCTCTACCGGCAATCAATGGAGCAGGAAAGACTCCGCCAGGAGCTGGCCGTGGCCGCCTCCATCCAGCGGGCGCTCATGCCGACCACGTTCCCCCGGATCAGCGGCTATGAAATCGATGGTTTCAGCCGGCCCTGCAAGGAAGTGGGCGGTGATTTCTTTCACTGCATTCCCATGGAGAACGGGCGGCAGGCCTTGGTAACCGGGGATGTTTCCGGCAAGGGGATTCCGGCCGCCCTTCTCGTCAGCACCCTCCACGCCGCCCTGCACGCGTACCTGGACAGCCAGCTCTCCCTGGCGGAAATCGGCCGCAAAATCAATTCGTTCATTTACGAGTCGTCCACCGAAAACAAGTATATCACCTGTTTCATCGGCATACTGACCTCCGCCACCGGCGAACTGGAGGTTCTGAACGCCGGGCACGAATCGGCGCTGCTTCGCCGGCCGGATGGCAGCATAGATGAAATCAGGAGCAGTGGCCTGCCGTTGGGCATTTTCGAAGACAATCCCGATCTCCAGCCCGAACGCCTGCGCCTGGTCGCCGGTGACACCCTGCTGGTTTTCACCGATGGTCTGCCCGATGCCCAGAACGAGTCAGGCGAGACTTACGGACTGCCCCGGGTGCTGGAACAACTACGCGCACCGGCGACGGCAGGCGAGCTTGTGCGGCGGATTCACAAGGATGTCCAGCGTTTTACCGGCCACGCCCCGTTGACGGATGATCTGACCCTGCTGGCCGCCATTTGTACCCAACCCTGTCCGGCAGCGACCGGTGACTATTACTCCATATAGGTCACCCCGGTGGAAAGTCAGCGAAAGGAGTTCCATCCATGCCATCATTCCGGCTCCTGCTGGTCTTGGCTCTCAGCAGCGCTTTGGGCGCCGCGGCCGTCGCCCAGCAACTTCCGTTTACCCACTATACCACCACCCGGGAAATCAATCCCTTGCCCGGCGCCAGCGTGACCCGGACCCACCAGGACAGTGCCGGCTATCTTTGGATCGCCGTCTACGGCCAAGCCCTTCTGTGTTATGACGGCCACAGTTTTGAAACCTATGACAGCCAGGACGGTCTGTTGTCCCTGCAGATATGGCGCATCATGGAAGACCGGACCGGCCATCTGTGGATTACGGCCTGGGGCGGGGTCGTGGTTTCCGAAACACCCGTGACGGCGGTTCGGGATGGTCGCCGGTTGCGATTTACCCGCCGCATCGGCGATACGGAGCTGCCGCAGGAGGAGGGCCGGAACAGCCAGCTGGCCCTGGACGGCCGGGGGCGGATCTGCATGACATCTTCCACCCGTGAAATGTACCGGTACGAGTGGCAGGCCGATGGTTCACTGGTGCGGGAGGTTCTGCCCCTCCCTCTCCCGGATAGCGATCGCGTCTCGCAACAAATGATGATCGTCGGCCGGCAGGATGGCTCCATCTGGATCAGTCTGGATGAGGGCAGCCTGCTTCACTTGCCGCCGGATGCCGCCGACTTTCAGATAGTGGATACCCTCACGGTCCGCAACCGGACGCCCAACACACCCTTCACCACCGCCTTGCATGAAGGACCAACCGGGGTTCTGTGGGGTGGCCGGCGGGACGGCCGGATCTGGCGCCTCCAGAAACAGGCTATCCGGCCTGTACTGCAATTGCTGGATGTCGGCGTATCCAGCACCATCAACGACATACTGGAAACGGCCGATGGTTCCCTCTGGCTGGCCACGGCGGGTGAAGGCCTGGTGGAGGCCGATGCCGCCGCCGGCACCCGTCGCACGGCCTACACCCGGCGGCACGGCCTCCTGGACGGCCATATCTGGGACATCCTCCCCGACCACGAAGGGAGCCTGTGGATCAGCCAGAATTCCGGACTGTCCAAATTACCCCCCGATTTTCGCGCCTTCGGCTTTATCACCGGTGAATCACTGGAAGGCCTACCGGCTGTGCTACCCGAGTCCAGCGTGACCTCTGTCCTGGCACAGTATTCCCTTCCCGGTGAAGGAGATGCCTCGAGGCTGCTATTGGTGGGCACACCGGGCGGCATCGCCGCCATCGGGCCCGGCGGGAATTCCGAGTTCATCCGGTCGGAACAGGGTCTGCTCAACAACACGGTCCTGAACCTGGCAACGGATCATCGCAATCGGATCTGGGTGTGCACATCCAATGGACTCAATTGTATCGATTTCGGGTCTCCAGTCACCATGCCGGCCGGCGCGTCGTCCGTCCGCCCCCTGGCATTGATGGGGCGACCGGGTCGCATGGGCGCCTTTCCCATCGGCCAGGTAAACTTTACGGTCTCCCTGTCTGTTCCCCGGCGTGGAGGAACTGCTTCCCGTGAAGACATGCTCTGGACCGCCAGTCCCTACGGGCTGATGTGCTTTACCGGTACCCGCTGGCTGACCTTCGGCAAATCGGCCGGCGTGGCCGATCGTTTCTGGATGGTCACCGGCGATGACCGGGGTATGATCTATGCCGGTTCCACCAACAGCGGTTTGTATCGCAGCCGCTTCCCCCTCACCGCGGAATTCCTGGCTGAATGCCGGACCGTTCCCGTCCAGGTGGCCGGTTTTGAGGACTTCTTCAAGGTGGAGGAACCGGTATTTGAGCCGGTCGTCCTCGAGTACGCCGGTCAGGCCGTGCGCGAAGTGGCAGTGGTCCACTGGTTGAACGGCAAGTTGTGGACCGGTACCCAACTGGGCATGATGGTCCTGGACGGGGAAAACCTGCAGCTGGAAACCCTCTTCTCCACGGAAAGTCACGGCCTGAAAGCCCACAATTTCACATCCCTGACCGTTTCGCCCCTCAACGGCCATGTTTGGGGCGGCACTCGCCACGGTCTGGTGGCGATGGATCCGGTCGGCCGGACGGTGGTGAGAACCGTCGGCCGGCAGGACGGCCTGGCGTCCGAGACCTGCTGGGGCACAGGCGCCCTGTCCGTCGCACCGGACGGCACCCTTTACTACGGCACTCCGGAAGGCCTCGTCATCTATCGCCCGGCCCACGACCGCTCCAACGACACCGCCCCGCCACTCGTCTTCCGGGCGATCACCTTTACCGAGGACAGCCGGGGGAACAATGAGCTGTTCCTGTGCTATGCCGGGTTGAGCTTCGCCGATGAGCGGCAAGTGCGCTACAAGACTCGATTGACCGGCTATGACCACGAATGGTCCCCGGCCACTCGGGAAAACAAGATTCGCTATACCAATTTGCCAGCGTTCCTGTGGCCGCGCACCTATACGTTCGAGGTGCTGGCCGTCAATAACGACGGCGTCTGGGCCGGCACGCCGCTGACGCACACCGTTCACGTCTCGCCGGCCTGGTGGCTGACGTGGTGGTCTTTTGTCCTGTACGGCCTGGCATTCGGCCTGACATTGTACGGAATCCGACACTATGAATTGCAGAAACAGCACAGAACAGCCGAAATCGAGCGTCGGCAGCGCGAACTGGAAGAGGCCCGCCGGTTGCAGCTTTCCATGCTGCCGCAGGAGCTGCCGAAGATTCCCAACCTGAAAATTGCCGTCTACATGAAAACCGCCACGGAAGTGGGCGGCGACTATTACGACTTCGGCCTGACCAACGACGGCACCCTGCTGGTGGCCATTGGCGACGCCACCGGGCATGGCCTGCAATCGGGCACACTGGTCTCCATGATGAAGGCCCTGTTTACCAGCGACGCTCCCCAGCTGGACATCAAGACGTTTATGAACAAATCCAGCGCCGCCATCAAGAAGATCCGTCTGGGGCGCATGCTCATGGCCCTGACCCTGCTGCACCTGAAGGACGACGAGCTGCAGATCTCCACCGCCGGCATGCCGCCGGTCTTCATCCGTCGCCGGCAAAGCGG
>JAFGRT010000169.1 GCA_016935015.1 Acidobacteriota bacterium
CCGGATTGACAAAGTGAGGGATGTTGTGTACATTACTGCTTGCCCGATAATGTGGAGAGCTGGCCGACCGGGCGAGGGGATCCCCGAACCCCGGATCATCGGCCTCCGGCAACTCCGAATTCCATGGGCATATACTTGCGGGAGGTTTGCCAACGATGCCGACATATCTCATTCAATCCACCCTGGACCGGATGCGACACCGATTGCAGGAAATACAGAAGGACAAAATCAAGGTCGCCAAAGATCTGGCGGAGGCCGCTTCATTCGGCGATCTCTCTGAAAACGCCGAGTACGAGGCGGCCAAGGAGCGGAAGGAAATGCTGGCCCTCGAAGAAATCCGGCACCGCGAGTGGCTCAGTGATTATCAGCTCATCGAAGAGTTGCAGATGCCGGAGGGAGTGGTGGCGCTGGGCAAGCGCGTGCGCCTGCTGGACCGGGAGTCCGACGAGGAATTGGATTTCGCAATCGTGGGTGAGCATGACCGGCTGGATGGCGTGGAGGTCCTGTCCATTTCTTCGCCGCTGGCCCAGGGAATTCTCAACAAAAAAACGGGCCGCACCGTGGAAGTGCAGTTGCCCCGGGGAGCTCGCCGATTCAAGATCCTAGAGGTAGCCGACCTCTTCTCATGAAAACCGAACTCGATCATATTCTCATCGCCGGCGCCGCTGAACACAATCTGAAACATATCACCGTCGAAATACCCAAGAAGAGACTGGTCGTATTCACCGGTGTGAGCGGTTCCGGCAAGTCTAGCCTGGCGTTCGACACTCTCTACGCCGAGGGCCAGCGCCGGTACATCGAGTCATTGTCCAGCTATGCCCGGCAGTTTCTGGGGCAGATGGAGAAGCCGCATTATGAGACAATCCGGGGACTGACCCCAACCATCGCCATCGATCAGAACGCCGCCAGCAACAACCCCCGTTCCACGGTGGGGACCATCACGGAGATCCATGATTACCTGCGGGTGCTCTTCGCCCGGATCGGCACCCAGCACTGTTTTTCATGCGGCCGTGAGGTGACGGAGCAGAGCGTGCAACAGATCGTGGATGACCTGGAGCACCAACCCCTGGGCCGCCGGCTGGTGTTATTGGCGCCGGTGGTTCGACAGCGCAAGGGTGAGCATCGCGACGTTTTCGAAACCCTGCGCCGGAGCGGATTCCTCCGGGTGCGTGTGGATGGCGAGTATCGGCTGCTGGAAGAGCCCATCGCCCTGGACAAAAATAGGAAGCATACCCTCGAAGTAGTGGTGGACCGCATTGTGACCGGCCCGGAGATGGGCAGCCGCCTCACGGATTCGGTCGAGACGGCCCTGAAGGTGGGCCGCGGCATGCTCATCGCCGCCGATCCGGAGGGCGATGAAAAAATCTACAGCGAACACAATGCCTGCCAGTACTGCGGCATCTCCTTCCCGGAACTGGCGCCGCAATTGTTCTCATTTAACAGCCCCTTGGGTATGTGCCGCGAGTGCAACGGCCTGGGTACCCGGGTGGAAATGGATCCGCGAAAAGTCATCCCCGACTGGTCGCTGACTCTGGCCGAAGGAGCCGTAGAGCCCTGGGCCGGCAGCGTCCAACGCCGTGAGGGCTGGACCTGGAAGATCATCGAGAACATCTGTCGTCATTTTTCCATTCCCCTGGACGTTCCCTTGCAGGACCTGCCCGAGGAAAAGGTCCATATTCTTCTCCATGGCAGCGAAGGTCAGAAAATTCAGTTCCATGTCAAGGGAAAGAGCAGTGAATTCCGTTTTGAGTCCCGGGTGGAAGGGATCCTCAACACCCTGGCCCGAAGGTTGAAGCAGACCCGATCCGAAGGCATGCGGCAGATGTATATGAAATATTTTTCCGATTGCGTCTGTTCCGCCTGCCAGGGGGAGCGGTTGCGCGTCGAGGCCCGTCACGTGCTTGTTGCCGGCCGGAGCATCGTGGACATGACCCGGATGTCCATCCGGGAGCTCCATGACTTCGTAACGGAGTTGCCGCTGCGTGGTGCCCGTGAAACCATCGGGCGGGAACTGTTACGGGAGATCGCCAATCGATTGCGTTTTCTCCTCGATGTGGGACTCGATTACCTCGCCCTAGATCGGATCGGTCCGTCTCTCTCCGGCGGCGAGTCGCAGCGCATCCGGCTGGCGTCCCAGGTGGGTACTGAACTGACGGGGGTGACCTACGTCCTCGATGAGCCGAGCATCGGCCTTCACCAGCGCGACAACATCCGCCTCATCAAGACGTTGAAATACCTGCGGGATATCGGTAACACGGTGGTGGTGGTGGAGCATGACCGGGAAACCATTCTGGAAGCGGATCATGTCATTGACTTCGGACCGGGTGCCGGCGTACATGGCGGCGACGTGGTTTTTCAGGGCACGCCGGCCCGTTTGCTGCGCTCCCGCCGGTCGCTGACCGGTTCCTACCTGGCTGGCCGCAAACGGATCCCGGTGCCGGAAAAACGCCGCCGGCCGGATGAAGGTTGTCTGGAGGTGCTCGGGGCACGGACCCACAATCTGAAGAACATCAACGCTCGTTTTCCGCTGGGGACACTGACTTTCGTGACCGGGGTATCGGGTGCCGGAAAGAGCACGCTGGTCAACCAGACGCTCTATCCGGCCTTGCGCAAACTGAAAAACGGCGAGCGTTTCAGCGCGGAATTGTGCGATGGGATAAAGGGCGCGGAAAAATTCGACAAGGTTGTCGAGGTTGACCAGAAACCCATCGGCCGCACGCCTCGGTCCAATCCGGCGACGTATGTCAAGGTGTTCGATCTGATCCGCGAAGTGTTCGCCCGACAGAAGGAATCTCGGCTATATGGCTACCCGCCGGGCCGTTTCAGTTTCAATGTCAGGGGCGGACGTTGTGAGGTCTGTCGGGGTGAGGGGCTGATCAAGGTGGAGATGCATTTCCTGCCCGACGTGTACGTGCCGTGCGAAACATGTCACGGCCGCCGCTTCAATGAGGCAACGCTCAAGGTCACCTATCAGGGCTGGAACATCGCCCAGGTCCTCGAAATGACGGTGGAGGAAGCCCGGGCGCTGTTTATCAATTTTCCGCGGATTCGCCGCATTCTCGATACGCTGATGGACGTCGGTCTCGGCTATATCCGGCTGGGGCAGCCTTCCCCCACCTTGTCCGGCGGAGAGGCGCAGCGCGTCAAACTGGCCCGGGAGCTGTCCCGGGTGTCTTCCGGACGAACCCTGTACATCCTCGACGAGCCCACCACCGGCCTTCATTTCGAGGATGTCCGGCGCTTGCTGCATGTGCTGCACCGGCTGGTGGATGCGGGCAACACGATCATCGTCATCGAACACAATCTGGACGCCATTCTGGCCGCTGATCATATCATCGATCTCGGTCCCGAAGGGGGTGACGGCGGCGGCCAGATCGTGGCCGAGGGCACACCGGAGCAGATCGCCCGTCACGAAGCCTCCTGGACGGGCAAATATCTTCGCCCCCTCCTGGAACAGGCCGTAAAAGATTTCCCCTAAAAGGTGCGCTTTGCTATAATTGGTACATGCATCCCGATTCAAAGCCGCGCGGCAGCAAAGCGCATCTGCAGCGTCAGATCGAGAACCTCGAAGCGGAGAACATGGACCTCCGTGACCGGCTCCAAACCCTGCAAACCCGGCATGACTGTTTGTTCAAAGACTGTCCCTTTCCGGTCCTGGTCAGCGATTTTGAAGGCAACATCGTGGACGCCAACCCGGAGATCCTGCGGTTTTTTGGAATGCAGTCGGTGGAGGAGCTGCGCCGTCTGAATATCCGGCAGGTCTACCGGAACATCGGATACGACCGGCCGTTCATCCTCAGTGAACTGCAACGCACAGGTGAGTTGAATAATTATGCGCTGGAAGTGATGACCCCGGCTGGGGAAACACATGTGGTGGAGGTCTCATCCCGGGTCATCGAACTGGATGGTCAGAAACTTATCGAAACAGTCGGGTGGGATATCACGGCCAAACGGTTGCTGGAGACAAAAGAGAAGGAGTATCGCCAGGAACTGGAGCTGTCGGTGGAACAGCGGACTCGGGAAGTGCAGACCTCGGAGCTCAAGTACCGGACGTTGGTGGACAACGCCAACGACGCCATCATCATCGTGCAGAACGGCCGGGTCGTTTTCGCCAACGCCGCCGCCTACCGCCTGGTCAAGATCTCCGGTTTTCAGCCGGCTGCCATCTATCTGGACTGGGTGTTGCCTGCCCAGCGGAAAATTACCCGCAACTATTTCCGGCGGTGGCTGACGGGGAAAACCGTGCCGCAATACCTCGAAATCATCCTGTTGACGTCCCAGGATGATAAGGTCTTCGTCCAGGTGAAACCGGCCCGGATCGTTTTCGATGGACAACCAGCAGTCATGGCCATCGTGCGCGATATCACCCTGCAGAGACGTTTCGAGGAAGACCTCTTGCATGGTCGAAAACTGGAAAGTCTGGGTAAACTCGCTGGAAACATTGCGCATAATTTCAACAATATTTTGGGTACGATTCTGGGATATGCCTCTCTGATCGAAAGCCAGCCGGATCTCACCCCTAAAGTGGCTCAGATGAGCCGGTATATTGCTCGTACGGCCATGTACGGTGCCGAACTGACATCGCGATTAAGCGGATTCGCTGAGAAGGGCAAGACCGAACATGTGGATTTTGATATCAATGAGCTGGTGGAGGATGTACTGGAACTGTTGACCAAGGGTTTGCCATTCAACGTCAAACTCAACTGGGAACGGGGCCATACCTTAACATGCCAGGCCGATCGACCCCAGCTTTATCACGCGTTTCTGAACATCTGTCTCAACGCCGTCGAAGCCATGGAAAGTGGCGGCACACTTTCCATTCAGACCCGGCTGGTGTTCAGTGAAGATCTGGAAGATACGCTGGTGACATCTCTCTCGCCGGGTGATTACGTCATGGTGGAGATTATGGATACCGGCAAGGGGATCGACCCGGCGATCCGGGACCGGATTTTCGAGCCGTTTTTCACGACCAAGGAAAAGGTCCGCGGCACGGGATTGGGTTTACCCATGGCCTATGGCATCATCCGCAATCACGGGGGGCGCATCCAGATTTTTTCGGAACCGGGTGATGGCACGACCGTCCGGATTTTGTTGCCGGTTAAATCGGAATCCACACCCGATACCCGTCCATTGACCCTGGATAAACCGCCGACAACATTGGGCGTGCTGATCGTGGATGATGAACCCTTCATTCGGGAATTTGCCAAGGATGTGCTCGGGGAGTTCGGGTACACACCTTTCCTGGCCAGCGACGGAGCGGAGGCGTTGCAACTGTTCCAACAGAATCAGGACGAAATTGCCGCGGTGGTACTGGATATTCTGATGCCGGGCATGGACGGCTACCAGACCGCGACGAAATTGCGGGAAATTTCCCCCCACGTCACCATCATTTTCACCTCCGGTTTGCAGGAAGAAAAAAGACTGGAAGAATTCCTTTCCCGACCGGGATTCTATTTTCTCCGAAAACCGTATACCATGGAGAATCTGTTAGGGGCACTCACCCGCATCGTATCGGAAGAAGATCGAATGCCTTGAAGTGACATCCTGAGCCCTCCGATTGGACTGTGGCGGCTGCTCCAGAACAGCGACAAGCAACCAGGTGCATCCCCGCGACCGATTCGTCACCACCAGGAGAAAGGTTTATGGCGCATATGCTTGAACTCAGAGAAGGCTTTCAACTGAATTACGACAATTTGATGGCGGATCGCATCGGTGCGCTGGGTATCCGCGAGGACGAAATTCTGAAAGTCCCGCGTCTGAATTCAGCCATCAACGCCATGCGGGCGCTGCGGCAGAAAGGGCAGGTGCGCGGACATGACGAGACGGTTCTGTTTACCCGTCTGCCGTACCAGGCCGTAGACGGCGAATACATGCAGCGAATCCGTCAATGGGGAAAAGATGTCAGACAGAACTACCGCTGGGTGGTTTCACTGGGGATCGGCGGCTCCTTCCTGGGGAACCAGGTACTCCTGGATGCCGGCCGGAGTCCATACTGGAACAACCTGCCGCCGGAAAAAGAATGCCCGCGTATTTTTTTCGCCGGCAACAATGTAGATCCGGCCACCATCCATGATCTGGATCGTATTCTTTCGCTTCCGGAAACTATGTTCATCGTGATCTCCAAATCGGGAACCACGACCGAGACCATGGCGGCCTTCCTGCATTTCTACCAGCGGGTGACGGAAGGCGGATTGGAACCGGCCAGACACTTCACGGCGGTAACCGATCCGGAACAGGGCCTGCTGCTGGAAATTGCCCGGGAAAAGGGTTTCCCGGTCTTTCAGGTACCTCGGGGCGTAGGCGGGCGCTGGTCGGTGCTGTCGGATGCAGGCCTGATGATCGCGGAGGTGGCCGGATTGAACTGTCAGGAACTGTTACAGGGTGCCCGCCAGATGGATCAGGTTTGCCAGCGGGAGAGCATCCTGGAAAACCCCGGTTATCTGTATGCGGTGCTCTGTAATTTGTTTTACCGGAAGTCGGATATTCATGAAGTGGTCTTGATGCCCTACTGCGACGCCCTCAAATCGTTTGCCCAGTGGTACGTCCAGTTGCTGGCCGAGAGCCTGGGCAAGGAACGGGACCGCAAGGGGCGTCTGGTGCACGAAGGTCGCACACCCATCGCCGCCCTGGGCACAACCGACATGCACGCCCAAACCCAGCAGCATCGGGAAGGACGCCGCAACAAACTGCTGACCACCATCGCCATCCGTGATTTTGGGAAAAAGGAAATCCGTTTGCCGACGGGAAGTGATCTATCCGGCAAGCTACCATTTATTGCCGGACAGTCTTTCTCCCATATCCTGGACGCTGCCCGTCGAGCCAACGAGGAGGCCCTGGCTGCCGACGGCCGGCCCTCCTGCTGTGTCAGCCTGCCGTGCCTGAGCGAATTCACGCTGGGGCAGCTGTTCTATTTCTTTGAGATCGCCACGGCCTTTGAGGGCGAACTGCTGAATGTCAATGCCTTCAATCAGCCCGGAGTGGAGCATTACAAGAAAATCATGAAGAAGATCCTGGACGGATCCCATTGATGAGAGAGCCCACGGAATTTCATCTGCCAGCGGATTCGGACGAGGCGATCCGGATCCAGCGCGCGCTGGCCGGGAACGTGCGGCTGGACCCTCTGCCGCGGCCGCCGCGACTGGTGGCCGGCGCGGATCTGGCCTTCCTGCCCGGACGGGATATCGGCGTGGCCGCGGTGGTGGTGGTCGATCTTCGGTCCGGTCAGACCGTCGATGAGGTCATAATCACCCGACCCGTACCCTTTCCTTACCGGACCGGCCTGCTTTCCTTCCGGGAGATACCGGCTGTGCTGGACTGTCTCATTGGGTTGCACCATCAACCGGATATCATCATCTGTGACGGACAGGGAATCGCCCACCCGCGGCGGATCGGGCTGGCCAGCCACCTCGGTGTCGTGCTGAACCGACCGACGATCGGTTGCGCCAAACGCTGTTTGATTGGCGATTACATCGAGCCTGGACCTGAAAAAGGGGCGACGACCCCCCTCCTTCATCAGGGGCTCGAGATCGGGCGCGTGGTGCGCACCCGGACGGCGGTTAAGCCGGTATTCGTGTCACCAGGACATCGGGTGACCATTGAAGACGCGGTGGCCGTCGTCCTGGCGGTCGCGGGGGGATATCGGGTGCCGGAGCCGGTCCGGAGGGCGCATTTGGCCGCGGAGCAGGAGAAACGGCGGTTGCTGTCTCCGTGGAGTCGCCGGGACTGGCGCGGCCATTGACACCGCCCGGCTGGAATCAGGGAGAGAGACATGACCGAGAGATTGTATTATGAGGATGCCTATCTGCTGTCATTCACGGCGGAAGTCATCCGCTGTGAACAGGCGGCCAAGGGGGTGCGTGTTTACCTGGATCGAACCGCCTTTTACCCGGAGTCCGGCGGACAACCGGCCGATCAGGGCTGGCTGGACGAAAAACCCATCCGCGATGTGCAGGAAGATGACCAGGGTGAGATCTACCATCTGTTGGAGACCCCGCCCGAAGGGACCGTGACGACGGGCGTCGTGGATTTTGAGCGACGCTTCGACCACATGCAGCAGCACACTGGACAGCATATCCTCTCGGCCTTGGCTGTCAAACAATTCGGCTGGCAGACCATCAGTTTTCATCTGGGACAGGCTACAAGCACCATCGATCTGGATACGCCGGCCATGAGCGCGGCGGAACTGGAACAGATCCTGGCCATGGCCAACCGCATCATCTGGCAAAACGGACAAGTGAGCGTCGGGTTCTATCCATCCAATGAGATTTCCGGTCTGGATCTGCGCAAGCCCACGGACCGCACCGGCATGATCCGGGTCATCGGCATCGAGGGCTACGATCGTTCCGCCTGCGGCGGGACCCATGTCCGCCGGACCGGCGAAGTGGGCATCATTCTCGTCCCCCGCCTGGAACGGATGCGCGGCCGGGTCCGAGTGCATTTTGTGTGCGGTGGTCGGGCATACCAGCTGTGGTCGAGTGAACACCGGGTGCTCATGCAGCTGGTGGAAATTACGACCACCGGTTACGAGGAACTACCCCAGAAAATCGAGAAAGAGCTGCAGACCCTTCGTCAGCTGGACAAGGAACAGCTGCGCCTCAAAATGAGGCTCTGGGAAATGTCCATCCCTGAGCTTCAAGAGCGGGGACGGAAAATGGGAGCGATGACCGTTGTGTCGGCCGAGCTGGACGAGTCGCTGGATGCGATCCGGTTTATCGGCCGGCAGTTGACGGTGCGCTATCCGGCAACGGTGGGTGTTCTGGCATCCCTTCCGGCCGGGGTGTTGCTCGTCACCCGAGGTCCGGATCTTGCTCTGGATCTTACCCGGCTTGTCGAACACCTTCGTCGCCATGCAACCATCAAGGGCGGGGGCCGTCCGGAAGAGGTCCAAATGGGCGGACTGGATGCGCGATCACTCTCTTCGCTCATCCGGCAGGTCATCGACTGGCTGGATCAAAATAGCTCCTGTGCCGAGTAAGGCCGCTTCCGGAAAATGGTTGGCGCGGAAGCTGCCGTCGCATGACGGACGGCGCAATGTGGATTGTCTCCGGGCCTCGTTCTATGCTACAGTAGGCCTACTCAACGCGAAAGGAAAGACGTATGACCAGGTGTCCAAAATGTCAGGCCGATATATCGGAGGGGAAAAAATTCTGTCCCCAGTGTGGGACTCCCTTGCCGGAACCGGGCGGGGAAGCCACCCGGGCGGCGGTCATTCCACCGCCACCGCCCGGTTCGAAACCCGCCCCGGCAGGGCCTGAGCCGACCATCGAAGCGACGGAGATGATCTCTCCCGCGGTCGAACCCACGGAAATGATCCAGCCGAGCGAAGAGTCGCCGGGTGAGAAAGCCGGCGCACAGGATCAGAAAGAAGTACCATCCGGCACGGGTAAAAAATACGACATTTCCAAGATATTCGAAACGTCGGGGGTGTGCCCAAACTGTTATGCGCCGCTGGACAAGGGTGCGGACAGCTGCAAAGAATGCGGATACGCCCTGACAGGGGCGATCAGACAGCGCAAAGTGGTTCCGCCGGAAGTCCCGCCGCCGGTGCAACCGGTCATCGAGCCTGCATCCCAACCGCTCGAGCCGGCCGGTGCAACGGTAACGGCGCGTGAGGAGACGGCTCATGAGCAGACGGCGCCGACCGTGACGGGGGCGGCCGCCGAAATCCCGGTGGTTCCGGCCCCACCCAAAAAGAAACAGACGGGCCTGGTCCTGCTGTTGGCCGGGATTGTCATGGTCGTGGTCATCGGTCTGGCCGCGGTGGGTTATTTCGCCTGGCCCTACATTGCGGAACAGTTTCAGAAACCCTCCAGTACGGAAAAACTGACTCAGGACCGGCCACAGGAACCCGCCGAAACGGGCACCCAAACGGACGGTCCACCGGAGACTGCAACGGATCGGCGGCGCGACGCCCAGGAATATCAGGCCATGGGCCGCTGGGACGACGCCGCGACGGCCTGGCAGGCCCACCTCGCTGATCATCCCGAGGACACCCCGGGCTACCTGGAACTGGCGCGGGTGCAATACCAGCAGGGCAAGCTCACTGAATCCGCCGATACCCTGCAGCATTATCTGAATATGGTGCCGGCCGATGCCGTGGGCCTCGGGCTGGCCGGCCTCGTTTACACCCGCCTGGGGCGTGACGAGCTGGCCGAAGACCGCTTTCTGGCCGCCATCGCCCATGATCCCGCCAATGATGTCTGGCATGTGGAATTGGGCCTGATCTATGCCCGCGGCGGTTTTTCCGACAAGGCCATCGAGCAGTACCGGAAGGCCCTGGTAAAACAGCCGGACAACGAACGCGCCCACTGGCTGCTGATCCAGGAATTGCATCAGACGAGCCGGGGTGACGAAGCCCGGCGCATGGCCCAGTCCTACCAGCAGCAATTCCCGGCCGGCCTTCATTCCGAAGAAGTGCGGCAGATTCTGGCTGCACCGATGGGGACTATCCCGGCGAGGACGGAGGAAACAGAACCGGCGGTTGCCGAGACGCGTCCGGTGGAGACGCGTCCGCGGGCGGAAGAGACTCCCCGCCGGGAAACATCGGTGACAGAAACAGTACCCCGTGTGCCGCAGACCCGCACGGAAACCGTGAAACCGCCACCGCCTTCCCCGTACGTTACCGTCATTCTGGACGGCTCGAGCCTGAATTACAGCGGCAAGTATGCCAAGGTGACCATCACTGTGGCCGGAATCCAACAGACGTTCAACAGCGGCACCCAGGCCCGTCTCCAGAACGTGGAGAAGGGCGCCCATTCATACAGTGTCACGGCCACCTTCTATAATGTGGCAAACAATGAAGCCGAAGGCACCTATACCGGTTCGGGGATGATCAACATCCGTTATCCGGATCAGCGGATCACTGTGCTGCGGATCAGCGATCAGATCATTCTCAAATAGCAGGAGGGCGAATGGAAGATCTGAAACGATTACTTCAGGAAGATTTGCCTCACGTTTCCGAAAGCAAGGATTATCGCCGGCTCTTTGACCAGGCGCTGGAACTGCTCCACCGGACACTGGCGGATACCCTCGATGTGGATGATCATGAGGTGGCGATTCTCCTGCTCGACAAAAGCAATACGCTGCGGTTCTTCCGGCCGCAATACCTCGAGCGCAGTGGAAAAATTCCGCTGACCTATACAAAATCTTTTGTCACCAAGGTGCTTCAGGATTGCAAGCCGCGAATCGAGAACCGGTTCGCCAGCACGCCGCACCTTTCCTTTTTCGAAGGGTTGGACAAGGATTCCGCCAAGGCCGGGGTCATCCAGAAAATGATGTGCATCCCCCTCACCACGACGCGGGGCCATGTGTTCGGGGCTTTGCAGATCGGCCGGAAAGGGGAATCCCCCCAGGACGCCGGGCCGGACTGGAGCCAGCAGGATCTGCTGCAGGTGGTCAAGTCTCTGGCTGGAGTGGTGGATGGCCTGGCGGACCTCATCCGTAAGTCCGGCATCTGAATCTTCGTTCCGCAAATAGCCTTGGAATGCCCTCAGGTGACCGCACCCTGCCGGTGAAGCGGTTTGGGGTCACATACCTGTCCGGGAATGCTGTCAGGGATCGGTCGGTGCGGTATCTTCCGGCGGCGGAATCTCCACCCGGTAAAGAAAGCAGGGGAGACTGAGTCCGCGCAGGGGCACGTGGCCCAGGGGGATGGTATCCCATTTGTCGCCGATGAGATGATGCGTGGTTTCGCCGATGATGATCTCGCCGGAATGCGCAACCTCGGCTTCAATGCGCGAGGCGATGTTAACGGTGCTGCCCAGCACGGTGTACTCCATTCGCTTCATGGAACCAATGTCGCCGGCCACTGCTCGGCCGCTGTTGATGCCGATGCGCATGGCGAGGGGGGTGGGCAGCTCTTCACTGTCGTTGATTTTTTTCAGGGATTGAAACATCTCCACCGCCGCCTTGACGGCGCGCACGGCGTGATCCTCATGGGGCAGGGGCGCGCCAAAAACGGCCATGACCGAATCCCCGATAAATTTGTCCAAGGTGCCCTCGTTGGTGAAAATGATTTCCGTCATGTAGTTGAAAAAATGGTTGAGAATGAGGGCCACATCGGCCGGCGGTAATTTCTCGGACATGGAAGTGAAGCCGACCAGGTCGGCGAAGAGAACGGTGATCTCTTTTTCCTCCGTCCGCAGGGAACCGGTTCTTTCGAAATCGATGATCCGGCTCACCACGTGCGGTGAATGATAGCGTTCCAGATGTTCGCGGATCCGCTTTTCGCGGTTGATGGCCTGATTGAGGCGGAAGCGCTCGATGGCGATGGCCGAGATGATGGCGATGGTGGAAATCAGGTCCAGATCACGTTGTTGAAAGTAGTTGCGGGTAAAACGGGTGTCCACGTAAATGATGCCGATGATTTTCTGCTCGTCCCAAAGGGGCACGCACATGCATGACCGGATCTGGTGCATGACGATGCTTGCGTGTTCGCTGAAACGGGAGTCCTTCATGGCATCGGTGGTCAGGATGGAAATGCCTTCGGTAAAGACCTGGTTGACGATGGTCCGCGAAAAATTGATCTCCTCCTCTTTGGCGGAACCGGAATATTTGACGATATGCGGTTCCAAATCGCCGGTCTGGGGATTGGCCAGCATCAGAAAGCCGCGATCGGGTTGCAGGTATTCGAATACCAGGTCCATGACTCCCGCCAGAACCTCATGCAGGTCCTGGAATCCCAGCAAGGTTTTGGCCGCGTTAAAAATGATTTGCATCATCTGTGCCGGGTCGCGCTTGACCTCCGAGGATTTTTCCCGGGACAGCGCGGCCAGGTCACGGATGGGCACGGCGAAGGTCAGGCTGGCGTCGGTGTCGAAATCGTCGGTCAGCCGGATCCGTGAGGTCAGGTCCTCCCGGTAGAACATGGTGACGTCGCCCAGGGTGATGCGGTCGCCGTCGTGCAGCCGTTGCCGTCCTTTTACCGGTGTCTGGTTGACGAACGTGCCGTTCACGCTACCCAGATCCTCGATACAATACTCGTCATCGTGGCGGAAGATGCGGGCGTGGTTGCGTGAAATTTGGGCGATGTTGATGACGATGTCGCAATCCGAGGCCCGGCCGATGAGCAGGGGTGCGTTGGCCAGCCGCAGGCGGCCGTCGGGAAAAAACTGATCGGATTCAAGATAGGCCAGTTCAGTCAATGGTGATCGTCTCCCCCAATCGACAGATGGTAATTTCATGATCGGTGATCTGGCGGACCTCCCGCTCGATTTCGTCGATGAACTGTCGTTTATAGTGGGTCAGATAAATAGGTATTTTACGCTGCAGTTTGGTCAGTTCGTTGGCCAGTAGCGACGGGGTCAGATGCCCGGATGAAAGGGCCAGCTCGTTGTAAGCATTGGGAAAGGATGTCTCAATAAAGATGGCCTTAAGGCGGCGGCTTTTGTTGGCTTCGATCCAGATGACATCGCAAATGGACGTGTCGGAAGAAAACAAAACGTCGACGTTACGGCGGCGTTCCCGCAGGATCAGTCCGTAGGTCGGAATGGGATGGTTGACGGGGAACAGATGAAAGGAGAACTCACCCACATTGATCTCTTCATAAGGGTCAATCTCCACCATGTTCAGATAGTTCTGGGAAATGCGCGTCATGTCCGGCCAGAGGACGTTGTTGAACAGATGTTTCCGCAACATGGCGATATTGTGCGGCGTGGCATAAAGACTGGGCGCTGTTTCGCGCTGCCCCATGCCATTTTCCAGGAAAAGGGGCAGGGTGGCGATGTGATCGATATGGGTGTGGGTCAGGATAATGCTGTGAACCCGGTTCTGGTCTTCAGCCGACAGCCCAATGCCCAGCGAGCCGGCATCGATGGCGATTTCGCCGTTTACGAGATAACTGCTCAGATTGAAGCGGCGGGATATTTCTTCCGGAAAGGTGCCCAAAGGTTTGATCTGCATCATCACACTCTGATCTTCGGGAATGGATCCGCGGGGTCGGATCGTCACTATAACACAAATCAGATCGGGTCGATATATTTTTCCCTGACATACCTCAGCGCTTCTTCGCGGGAGGACAGGGCGTTATCCAGCTGTTGCGACTCCACATCGGCCAGAATCACGGCAAAGCGGGGACCCGGTTTGAGGCCCAGACGGATGAGATCGTTGCCATTGAGCAGCGGCGGCGGGGCCAGTCTCTCGCGGCCGAATTCACGTAATTTTCGCCGGCAGAAATCGTAATGACGCAGATCGCGATGGGACGCCAGGCAATCGAGACGGTGCAGCTCGAGATGGAGATCGAAATGTTCCTGGCGCAAGAAACGTTTGAGAGTGGCGGGTCGCATGTCCGGAACGTTCATGAAGCGCAGATGATCGTTCACCAGTTTTTCCACGAGTTGGGCGGTGTCACGGCTGAATTTCATCCGGCGCAGGATCGTCCGGGCCAGGCGGGCGCCGTATTCCGGGTGGCCGTCAAAACGGATCCGTTCCCGCAGGCGAAAAGTGGCCGGTTTGCCGATATCGTGAAGCAGGATTGCCATGGCCAGGGATTCGGACAGGGGATAACTGGCCAATTCGAACATCAGGCGGGTGTGGGTGAACACGTCCCCTTCGGGATGAAAGCGAGCGGGTTGCAGCACGCCGCGCAAGGCATTGATTTCAGGAAGTATCTCCTCCAGGATGCCGGATTTGGCCAGCAAGGTCAGTGCGGTTTGGGCGCCGGGCAGAGTCAGCATGCGCACCAGTTCGGTTGTAATCCGTTCCCGGGCGATGCGCGAGAGAGAAGGGGCTTCCCGCACCATGGCCGTCCAGGTGCTTTTCTCGATGTCAAAGTCGAGAGCAGCGGCAAAGCGGATGCCCCGTAACAGACGCAGATGATCCTCCCGAAATCTGACCGCCGGATCGCCGATGGCCCGGACAATTCCGTGCTTCAGATCATTGACGCCGCCCACATGGTCGATCAGGCGCTGCTCCAGCGGGTCATAGAACAGGCCGTTGATAGTAAAGTCACGCCGCCGGGCATCCTCGCGGGGACAGGAGAAGATAATATCGTCCGGATGGCGGCCGTCGCTGTATCCCAGATCGGTTCGGAAGGTAGCGACCTCGAACTGAAAACCCTGTTCCCGGACCAGCATCACACCGAAATGGGCACCCACCGGCGTGAAATCGTCGAAGAGAGCCTCGATCTGAGCCGGGCGGGCGTCGGTGGCGATATCGATATCCTGAACCGGCCGTCGCAGCAGGGTGTCCCGGACACAGCCGCCGGCGAAGTAGGCGGTGTGATCCTGCGCCTGCAGTCGACTCACGATGAGCTGGGCCGCCTGGTATAGGGCGGGTTCGATCCAGCTGGGATGGAATATGGCAATCTGATTCATCGTTCTGATGGCGGCATGTGTGGCTGCGGTTGCCGGTAAAACAGTCGATTCAAGCCGACCGGTTCCATGCTGGTTCCAATGCCGTGCACGGCGAAAAATGGATGAGCGGTGACATCATTCCTGCTGACTACGGCGTCATGCTCGGCTGACGTGAGGTTCAGGAACATGATTTCGGACAATAGCCTCATAAACCTTCTGCACGAGGTTGTCGATATTCCTGGGCGTGACATCCGTGGTCTCCAGTGGTGCGGAAACCACCATTCGGATATCTCCCGGTTGAATCCGGATGGAGTTCTTGGGCAAGCAATGACGGCTGCCCATAATCGTGATGGGAATGATGGGGGCGCTGGAATAAGCCGCCAGCAGAAAAACCCCCTTTTTGAACGGTTGAACAAAACCGTCCACACTGCGTTCACCTTCCGGAAAAATCAGGACAGAGACTCCTTTGTCGATTTTTCGCCCGGCTTCGCGAATGCTTCGCAGCGACTTACGGGGATTGCCCCGGTGGATGGGTATATTCCCGCTGCGCCGCAAGTGCCAGCCCAGAAACGGGGCGCGGAACAGGGATTCCTTGGCGGCGAAACGGAACTGAACCGGCAGCTCGGCCAGCAAGGTCCAGATATCGAAAAAGCTTTGGTGATTGGAGACGAAGATACACGGCCGGTCCAGGGGGATCCGGTCCAGACCTTCCACAGATATCGAAACCTTGCTGATCCTGATGATGAACCGAGCCCACGTACGGGCGCACCCGTGCTGGAGTTTGCCTGTTCCGTCAAATATGGAAAAGAAGACGGAAAGGCAGGACATGATGCCCGTGAACGTGATGATGATGGGATCGATCCAGAGCCAGCGATAGGAGCGGCGCATGTCGGTTGTCCTGTCATTCTGGAATGAGCGGCTGTCGGGGGGCGGGCAATCCGGTCGACCAGCCCTGCAGCCCTCACCCGAAACCGATCATCGGACGGGGCTTTCGCGAAATCGCTACGCTCGTCCGGCATCTACAGTCTACTGAAAGAAGGGGATGCTTGCAACAGGAAAGCAGGCCTGACTGTCCAGGGTCTGATCGGAAAACCGGATGGTGTGAAGCCTTTGAAAC
>JAFGRT010000021.1 GCA_016935015.1 Acidobacteriota bacterium
CATCCAGGGCAGGAAATCGAGCACCATGGTCGTCCAGCAGGCCCAGCTGCACCAGCCGCGGCCGAACAGAAACGTGCCGCCGATCTTGGCGATGAGATAGTGCAGCACCGGACCGGAGAACGTGCCGGCCAGCAGGTAAAAGAAGAACCCCTCGATCTGCATGTTTTCCCGACCCAGGAAGCCGAGCACGCCCAGCATGTAGAGTCCGATGAGCAGCTGGCTCAGTTTGCGGCCCCAGATCTTCTTTTCCCGGGGCAGGATGCCGAACAGCAATTCGCCCGCCGCCGCCGCCAGGCCGATGTACCCGAAGTTGAACAGGAAGAAGATATGGCCCTGGGCCTGCCACAGCCATACGCCGATCACCAGAAAGAAGAGGAGGGTGACGAAGCTCTCCGTGATCACTTTCTGCTTCATCTTTGGCATGACGAGTGCCCCCGGGTTTGGTTTTCCGTAAGATAATTCCCTTCAGTTTAAGCAAAGCTGCTTCCATTGCAATCTTTTTTTGTCCTTGGCGGAAAGTACGTCGGCCACGGGTCCCGGCTCGGGGTGTGCCGGCGGCAGGGCCGTCCGGGGCATGGAGTTGGGTCCGGACAATTCCATGCCGGGCCAGTGGAAGACGTCGCAGCGGGCGGATTACCTACATGCAGTCCCGGGCGGTCCCGGGAAGCCCTATGCCCGCTACTACGTGGAGGGCAACCGGATGATGTTCACTTTCGACAACGGCAACCGCGAGATCTGGTACCGGTGATGGGACATTCGAGGGGAAGGACCCTTGTCAGGACCATGTCTAAGGCGTCGGTTCCGGCAGATGGACCATGGGTGTTGCGGAGGCGAAACTTCTCCACTGTTTACAGAGATCATTGATAGATAATGGTATGTTTCTCATTTGCCGGTGAAACAGGAACGTACACCGTTCACGGGGTAGTCGTAAATAGCAATGTGTTCAGTTTGCCCAGTATCTCCTGCATCTGCTCGACAGGCAGGGTTTCAATTCGTTCGGCACAGTGGACGCGCCAATCGAGACTCTTCACCTGATCGGCCAGGACGACGCCCGTAACAAAATAGCCCTCCGGTATGCGGACCTCAAAGGGATACCCCTTGATTTCACGTGTCACCGGGCAGAGCAGCACCAGCCCCACTTTCCCGTTGTAGGCCGCCGGCGACAGGATGACCGCCGGCCGGCGCCCGGCCTGTTCATGGCCTGCCTGGGGATTGAAATCGATCCAGACCAGGTCGCCTCGCTCGGGCACATAGGGGGAGTTCATGGGTTTTCCCCGCCCACGTCATGTCCGGTATCCACTTCGGCATGAATATTTTTGGGAGTGACGTGCGAAAGCAGTTCATTCAACTCGTACATGGCGTTGTACTTGGGTTTGATCACCACGACACCGTGGCGGCAGGAGATATCCACTTTCACGTTTTCTGCCAGGCCGGCTTCCTCGGCAAAGGCCTTGGGTATCCTTACCGCCAGGCTGTTGCCCCATTTTTGCACTTTGCTTTCCATCTGCAGCGGCCTCCCCATGTATCTACATAGAAGATACCGTTGCAGACTCAAGGTTGTCGTTTTTTATATGCAATCCGCGACAGAACTGGCCTGCAGAGATCGATGGCTGCCGGGAGGGGTGACTCAAATTCTCTTCCCGGGGAAGGCGGAGATGCATGGAAATTGCTTCGGTTGAAAGTTTATTCTGTTCTTCGAGCCTGGCTTCGCCGGTGATAGAGGCGTTCGGTGAACCCGCCTTTCTTTTCGAAGGCGTCGGCCTGGGCGGCCAGCTGGCGGTCGAGGAGGCTGCCCGCCACGGCGATAAGCACCAGCGCAGCGTTGGCGGCGATTTCGGGGTAGGAAGATCGGCTGGACGAAGTGGACATTGTGGACGGAGTGGACATTGTGGACGGAGTGGACGGAGTGGATATGGAAGAAGCAGGGGGCAGGGAATGCCCATCGCCCGGTCTGGCTTTTGGTTCCTCCTGTCCAAGTTGTCCATGTCGTCCACTCTGTCCACCCATACCCATCCTCCCCAATGAACATTTCCGAATCTGAAGAAATTCCTACCGTCTGATTCTCGCCACCCAGCCGCCGCCGGGGGCCAGTCGGACGGTCAGAGTGGTGGCGGCGTCCACCTGCTGGGGCCGACGCACGAAATCACGGCCATGGCGATGGGCGTTGACGCCGTCCTGCCAGATGTCGGCCCGCCAGGGGCCCTGGCCCAGAAAATCGAAGGACACGTCCAGGGTCCGGGCGGAGCCGTCCGTCATGGCGGCGACCCACCATTCCTCCCCCGTGCGCCGGGCCAGCAGGACGTATTCGCCCACGCGGGCATCCAGGGCGCGGGTCTCGTGCCAGGTGGTCGGCACCGCCGCCAGGAGTTCCATGGCCTCGGGCTCGCGCCAGTAATGGGACGGCGAATCGGCCAGCATCTGCAGCGGACTCTCGAAGATCACATATATGGCCAGCTGGTGGCAGCGGGTGCCCTGGCTCATGGGCACGCGGAAAACGGGGGCGAACTCCTTCTCCTGGGCGTTGAGCATGGCGCCGGGGGTGTAGTCCATGGGGCCGGCCAGCATGCGGGTGAAGGGGAGGGTGACGTCGTGGGCCGGCGTCACGTCACGGCTCCACTTGTTCCACTCCAGGCCGCGCACCCCTTCGCGGGTGAGGACGTTGGGATAGGCCCGGCGCAGCCCCGTGGGTTTGTAGGCGCCGTGAAAATCCACCAGCAGGTGATGGGCCGCCGCCTGGCGGGCGCACTTCCAATAGAAATTCACCATCTTCTGGTCGTCGCGCTGCATGAAATCCACCTTGATCCCCTTGACGCCCCATTCCTCGAAGGCGGGCAGGGCCTCGTCCATCTGCCGTTCCAGGGTCAGCCAGACGCACCAGAGGATGATGCCCACGTTTTGGGAGCGGGCGTGGCGCAAAACCGCCGGCAAGTCCAGCTTGGGATTGATTTTGAACAGATCGGTGGTGTCGGACCAGCCCTCGTCCAGGATGATGTACCCGATGCCGTACCGGGCGGCGAAATCGATATAGTGGCAATAGGTGGCCGTGTTGATGCCGGCCTCGAAATTGACGCCGAACAGGTTGTTGGCGTTCCACCAGTCCCAGGCCACCTTGCCAGGCCGAATCCATGCTGTGTCCGACAGTTCCAGGTCGGGCGCCAGGCGGTAGACCAGGTCGTTTTCCAGCAGTTGCCGGTCCTGCGTTGCCACCAGCACGGCTCGCCAGGGGTAGGCGCGCTTGCCGGCGGTGACGGCCAGGTAGTCGGCCCGTTCCGTCACGACCAGGTCCCGGTCGCGCCGGAGTTCCTCCTTGAGCGGGTATGACGGGAAGCGGGCGTGCAGCAACGCCTCGCGCCCGTCACCGCGCAGGTACATGCCCGGGTAGTCGGCCAGGTCCGCCTCGGTCACGGCCAGCAGGGTGCCCGAGTCCAGCCGCACCAGGACGGGTAGGCAGGCCATCTGTCGGGTCGCAAGTGACTTGACGGCCAGTTTGGGATAGACCCGCTCGGAATGGGTCATGAAGTTTTCCTCTTCCCCGAACCAGGCGACGGGATCGCCGGGGAAGCGGTAGGCGGCCGTCTCGGCGCGGACGGTGATCTCCCCGGGCTGGTCGGTCACAAAGCGCCAGGCGGCGCCGTCGTCGTAGACGCGGACGACCAGCCCATAGCCGTCGCCGAAGCGCAGATCCAGCTCATTGTACTCATCGGGGATGACGGACCGCTTTTCAGGAACCACCGGGTGCAACACCGCCCGGTGTTCGCGACGCGACTCGCGCAGAGGCCCGTGGCGGCCGTCCAGCACCCGGTCCGGCTCGCCGGCCAGGGTGAGGGCCATGCGATCCACCTCCAGCAGTGTCTCCAATCCCCGCACGAGGCGCAGGGCGAGGGCCGGCGAGGTCTCCACCCGCAGCGTCAGGTTGCCGTCGGGGGATGACAGAATGAAGTGGGCGGCGGTCTCTTCGGCCCTCACCCCGGGGAAAATGGCCAGATCACCCGCGAGCAGGATGACCAGCAGTGTCGCGCGCATATCCACCTCCTGTGGTTACGGTTGCCTATGATTTGTGCCGAAGCATTCGGCCGGACTGTCAGGCGAGCTGTTCCTCCCCGGTGAGGGACTATGATTCGGAGACCGGGGATTCCTCCACCGGCACCGTCGGTTCTGGCGACCAGCGGGCCAGATCCATTTCGCCCTCGGTTTTGGCGACGATGACCGTGCCCGTCAGGTCGCCGGCCACGTTGACGGCGGTGCGGCCCATGTCCAGGATGGCGTCGATGCCCATGACCATGGCGTAGGCGGCGGCGGTGGGTGTCCCGCCCGTGACAGGCAGCCCCACCGATGTGAGCACCATCAGCAGCATGATGGCGCCGGCACCCGGCACGCCGGCCGTTCCGATGGAAGCCAGCACCGCCGTGATGACCACGGTGATCTGTTGGGCCAGGGTCAGAGGCAGGCCGATGGCCAGGGAGATGAAGATGACGCAGACGCCCATGTAGATGGCCGTGCCGTCCATGTTGATGGTGGCGCCGAGGGGCAGGGTGAAGGAGTAAACGTTGCGGGAGACGCCCAGGTTCTTGTCCACGTTGCGCATGCTCACCGGCAGGGTGCCGCTGGAGCTGCGGGTGACGAAGGCCGTCAGCAGGGCCTCGCGCACCGCCCGGTAAAATGTCACGGCGTTCAGCCGCCACAGGCTCAGCAGCCCGCCGTACACCAGCAGAGCGTGCAGGATGAAGCCGATGAAGACGGCCAGGGTCACCTTGCCCAGCGGGCCCACTGCCTCGGCGCCCTGCTTGGCGAAGACGACGGCGATGAGGGCGAAGACCCCGATGGGCGCGTACTGCAGCACCCAGCGGACAATGATGTACATCACCTCAGCGCCGCCGTCACAGACGACGTAGAGGGTGGCACCGGCTTTTCGCAGGCGCGGGTCGCCGCTGATCTTCAGGTAGGAGATGGCGATACCGGCCAGCAGAGCGAAGAAGATGGTGGGCAGGACATGTCCCTCGGCCAGGGCGGCGAAAGGATTGGTGGGAATGATGTTCATGAGGGTGTCCACCAGGCTGGGGGTAGCCAGTTCCTCGCCGGCGACGGTGCCAACGGCGCTCAGATCCAGGTTGGCGCCGGGCTGGAGCATGTTGCCCAGCAGCAGGCCGATGGTGACGGCGAAGGCCGAAGTGAACAGGTAGTAGACCACGATCTTGACGCCGATTTTCCCCAGCTCCGCCGGGCTGATGCTGGCGGCGCCGACCACCAGGGTGGTGAAGATAAGGGGCATCACGATCATTTTCAGCAGGTTGATGAAGAGGGTGCCCAATGGATCCACCCAGAGGATGGCCTCTCCGGCCCAGATCCCGGCGACAGCGCCGATAACGAGGCCGATGAAAATGCGCAGCGGGAGGTTGGTCCGGAAGTACCAGCCCAACAAGTTGCGCCGGCGCGGCGGGTCTGCGGTCATGGCCACCTCACACAGGGGAATCGTTCGTCAGCCGGATCGATGGTTTCGCTGCTATTGACCGATACTATACCTGAAATTGCAGCGGATTTCATCCGTCGGGTGGTTTCAGCCGCGAATGTTCCTCCAAAAAAACCGCCACCCGCTCCTCGTGATAATACTCGCGCTGCGGATCGAAGAAGCGGACGAATCCGACATGGCCGCCCCGGGACGGAATTTCAAGGAAAAACCGGGGATTGCCCTCGGCCTCGGCCCGGGGAAAACAGGACGGTGACAGGAACGGATCGTCGGCGGCGTTGAGTAACAGGGTCGGTCGGCGGATGCCGGGCAAAAATTGTCGCGAGCTGCTGCGGGCCCAATAGTCGGCGGCGTCGGTGAAGCCGTGGAACGGCGCGGTGTAGCGGTCGTCGAATTCGCGGAAGGTAGTCATCCGGTCGTAGTCGTCGAGGTGGATGTCATCGGGGAACAGGGCGCGTTTCTCCTCCAGTTTGCGCCGCAGCTTGCGTAGAAAGCGGCGCATGTAGAGGCGGTTGCCCGGCCGGGCCAGACGCTCGGCCGAGCCGGCCAGGTCCACGGGGGCGGAGACGGCGGCGGCGGTGGTAAGCATGGCTGGCACGTTGCGCTCCCCTTCGCCCAGGTACTTCAGCACCACGTTGCCGCCCAGGCTGAAGCCCACCAGGGCCAGTTCGCGGTGGGGGCAGTGAGCGATGATGTGCCGGATGACCGCGGCCACATCAGCCGTATCGCCGCTGTGGTAGGTACGCAACAAACGGTTGGGGACACCGCTGCAGCCGCGGAAGTTGAGAGCCAGGCAGTCCCAACGACGACGGTTGAGGGCACGGACCATGCCGCGGATGTATTCGGAACGGGCACTGGACTCCAGCCCATGACAGAGCAGCACCAACCGTTCGGCACCAGTGCGGGACCAGTCCAGGTCGACGAAGTCGCCGTCGGAAAGCTCCAGGCGCTGTCGCACGTAACTAACACCTGTTACTTTTCGGAAGAGGGAGGGGATGACGGTCAGCAGGTGGGAATGTCGCAAAAGAAGGGGCGATCGGTATGCGGACAATTCAACGACGGGCATACGGTGGCTCAACCGGGTCGGATATTCAGTGAAAAAAATATTGTACCCGAGACAGGCGGCCGTTTCCAGCGAATCATGCGTAGGCGAGCGAAGACAACTGCGGAGCCGCCGCATCGCAACCGGGTAGGCGGTTGCCAGGTATTTGAATCTCCGGGCGGTCGGGAGACACCCAATACAGAACGAACGGCACCCGGAACGGATGCCGTAAACCACTATTGCACGAGAGGGAAACCCATGCCGAACACAACCGACATCAACCACCGCCACCGGGGCCGACGACTGGGCCCCTTGGTGATGATTCTGCTGGCAGGAGGTCTCATCATGAGCGATAACGGTGCCTTTATCATCGACGATTTCTCACTGGAGAGCGGCATGTCGCTCCTGGGCACGCGCTGGGTCGGTTTTACGGATCAGGTGATGGGCGGAGTCTCGTCGGCGCGTTACGGGGTGATGGAAGAGGAGGGCCGGCGTTTTCTGCGCCTGCAGGGCCGCGTGTCCCTGGAAAACAACGGCGGCTTCGTCCAGGTGGCCCTCTCCCTGGTGAATGACGGCCGGGTCTTCGACGCCTCGGCCTATACAGGCATCCGCCTGCGGGTGCGGGGCAACGGCGAGGGCTACTACATTCACCTGCGGACGCGGGACTGCCTGCTGCCCTGGCAGTACTATGCCGCCCCGTTCACCGCCGGTCTGGAGTGGCGGGATGTGGTGATCCCCTTCAACGCCTTCACGGCGGCCTCCCTGCGCCGCGGGCTGGACACCTCGGCCCTCACTCGCATCGCCGTCGTCGGTGCCAAGCGTGAGTTCGAGGCCGACGTCGCCATGGCCCGCCTGGAGTTTGTTGGCCGATAGCTTCGGCCCAAGTGAGCCACGGGAACCCCTTCACCCCCTGTTTTCACTCCCACATCCCGCCGACCTGTGTTAGGATTCGGTACCAATCGTGGATTCGTTCGGACGAACCATCGGCGGAACTGCGACCGCCCGTCATGGAGGATGACCGGTGGGTGAACGATCTGGGACAGCCGACGGCGGTGCATTGCCGCCGCGGAAAGTGACCGTCTACTGCGCCGCCAGTCGGCGTGTGCCGGCGATCTATCTCGACGCGGCGGCCAGCCTGGGCGCCGAGCTGGCCGGGCGGGGTGCGGCCATTTACACCGGCGGCGGTTCGGTGGGCCTCATGGGCCGGTTGGCCGATGCCGCCCTGGCAAGCGGTGGAGAGGTCATCGGCATCATTCCGCGCTTCATGCAGGACCTGGAATGGGGACATTCCGGCCTGACCCGGCTGCATGTGGTGCCCGACATGCATGTGCGCAAGGCCATGCTACTGGCCGAGGGGGAGGCCCTGGTGGCCCTGCCCGGCGGTTGCGGCACGCTGGAGGAACTGCTGGAGGCCATCACCTGGAAGCGGCTGGGTCTGTTCGTCCGCCCCATCGTGCTGGTCAATATCAACGGCTTCTACAATCCGCTGCTGGTCTTACTGCAGCAGATGATTGACCAGGGGTTTATGGATGCGCGCCACAGCCGCATGTGGCAGGTGGTGGACCAACCGGCGGCAGTGTGGGACGCCATCCGCCAGGCGCCGGCCTGGGAGGAAGCGAACCGCCGGTTCGCCGTGCCGGGTGTCACCCCGGACGGCACACGCCAGGCGTGACTGGTCATCGGCCTTTTCGATCCGATGTTGTAGTAAACGATCCATCAACACTCCGGGGAGGAATCATATCCATGCAACATTCGATCGAACCGTTGCCCGTGGCCCTCGTCCAGCACCCGCCCGTGTTTCTGAACCTGGAAAAAAGCCTGGGGCGGGCGGAGACTCTGGTGGCTGAAGCGGCGGGGCAGGGCGCTCGCTTGGTGGTGTTCCCCGAGACGTGGCTGCCCGGTTACCCTGTCTGGCTGGATCATGCACCCCATGTGGCCCGCTGGGATTATCCGCCGGCCAAAGCACTCCACCAATTGCTGATGGAGAATGCCGTGGCCATCCCCGGTCCGGCGCATGATCGGCTGAAAGCCCTGGCGGCCGAACAGGGCATCATCCTGGTCATGGGCCTGCACGAACGCCGGGGCGGTACCCTTTACAACACCATGCTCCTGCTGCCCCCGGACGGCAGTGACGGTCTCATTCACCGCAAGCTGACGCCCACCTACACCGAACGCCTGATCTGGGGCGTGGGCGACGGCAGCACCCTGGCGGTGCTGGACACACCCTGGGGCGCCGTCGGTGGTCTCATCTGCTGGGAACACTGGCTGCCCCTGGCCCGGGCGGCCATGCACGCCCGTCGGGAAACGGTGCACATCGCCCAATGGCCCGCCGTCCACGAGCTGCACCAGCTGGCCAGTCGGCATTACGCCTTCGAGGGGCAGTGTTATGTACTGGCCGCCGGTATGGCTCTGACCCTGACGGACGTGCTGTCCGGTGTACGGTCCCTGCCCGCTCCACCGGCGGACGTAGTGGAGCTGCTGGCCTCCATGGTGGTGCCGGCGGATGGTTGGCTGAAGAGCGGCGGCAGCGCCGTCATCGGTCCCGACAGCTCGTATCTGGTATCCCCCGTTTACCGCGAGGCAGTCATTCTAAAGGCCAATCTGGATATCGCCGCCCTTACTGCCGGACATCTCCTTCTGGACACCGCCGGCCACTATTCCCGACCGGATGTATTCCGGCTGACCGTGGACACCAGGCCGCAGGCGGGGGTGTCGTTTGTGAAAAAATCCCTCCACGATGAGTGATTCCGGGTCAGGCCGCTCCACCGGTCCGCATGGTGGCCTTTCTGCGGTGAACTCCTTTTTTTCGGCTGAATCCAGACCAGACGACATCTTTTGTTGTAATACTGCATAGTGGAGGATGTGGGTGTGAATGACCGATGGTTTTGGCTGGCGGGGCTGATCCTGTGGGTGTGGACCGCGGGGTGCCAGACGACGACGGCGCCCCCGCCGGTGGAAGACGGCGGGGATATCCATCGTCGCATCGCCGAGCTCCGTCCCGATGAAGCTGATTTCGCGTTTACCGCGCCGCTGGAATGGGGCGCGAATCTGGTGGCCGGCGCCCACATCGTGGCGGTCAGCCCGGGGGAAGATCCCGTTGACGCCGGTCTCCTGGCGGACGGCAGCGCCTGGACCACCTGGCAGAGCCGGGCCTGCGCGCCGCCGCCGGAGATCCTGCTGGACCTCGGGCGGACGGTGACCATCGCCCGCCTGGTTTTCTTCAACCGCCACACCGATGCGCGGGGCACGGGCGGCGGCAACAACGCCGCCCGCCACGTCGAACTGGCGGTGGCCACGGAGAGCGCGGCCGGTCCGTTCCGCGTGGTGGACACGTTCGAGCTGGCCGGTCCCCGGCCGCACTGCATCCCCATGGGGCAGGGGCAGCTCTGTTTTTTCATCGACCGCACCGAACCGAGCATGTTCAAAATCGAACTGGAGGCGGCCCGCTACGTTCGGCTGCGCCTGTTGTCGGCATACTGGGAGGCGGATATTCCGGCCGACTGGCGCTCGTCGGTGGCCCTGTCCGAACTGATGCTGTTCGGCCCCTGACGGAACCGCCGTCACGGTCTTTGTCCGATAAAGGCGGAAAGATCATTCCATGGTTGAATTTACCCGGAATAAACGAACCTGGCGGGGTGCCGTACGTATGATCAGTTGTCATCCACGCGGGGGGGAATCATGAATCGTATCCGATGCATCATGTTGACGGGACTGGCGGGGTTACTGCTGATGACGGCCGGCTGGACGGAAGTCCGGGCGGCGGAGCCGACGGCGGTGGTCCGGCAGGGCTCCATGAAGCGGGAGATCCGTCTCACCGGCGAGGTGGACGCCGCCGAAGCCGTGCATCTCCAGTCGCCCACCACGCGGCAGTGGAACCTGACCCTGACCTATCTGGTGCCGGACGGTAGCCTGGTCCGCGCGGGCGAGACGGTGGCCACGTTCGACACGACCCAGCTCGGGCTGGAGCGGCTGGACCTCGAGAAGCAGTGCGAGGAAGCCCGCATCCGGATCGCTCAGACGGAAGCCGCCTGGGAGACCCGGCGGCAGGATCTTCTCCTGCAGCAGGCCCAGGCGGAAAAGGAGCTGAATGTGGCGCTCCTGTTCGCCGAATTGCCCGCCGACCTGATCCCCCAGTCCGATTACCAGGACTACCAGTTACGCCTGGAACAGGCCCGTCTCGGTATGGAAAAAGTAGCGGAGCGACTGGCCAATCTCGAGCGCACGCGGGACAATGAACTGGGGGTCGTCCTGCTGGAGTATGAGCAGGCCAAAATCTCTCTCAACCGGATCCTCCGGGAGATCGAGTCCATGACCGTCCGGGCGCCCATCTCCGGTCTGGTGGTGGTGGAGACCAGCTGGTCGCAGAACCGCAAGTACCAGGTGGGCGACAACATCCACCGGGGGCAGCCCCTGGCGCGGATCCCCAACCTGGAGACCCTACGCGTGAAAGCCCACGCCCATGATCCCGACGTCCCTTTCCTGCGGCCGGGCTTGGCGGCCCGCGTCTCTCTGGACGCGTTTCCGGGCACCGTCTACCGCGGCCATCTGACCGAGATAGGCAAGATGTCCGTCAGCCAGCGTTACAGCGACCGGCTGAAGGTGTTTCCCCTGTTCGTGGAATTCGATGACACGCTGCCCGACTTCATCAAACCGGGAATGACGGCCCAGGTGAATCTGGCCACCGATGAACGGGTGGGATTGATCATCGACCGGCAGGCCGTTCACACGGACCCGGGCGGGCGGACGGTGCTGCGGCCGCTGACCGAGGGCGAGCCGCCGGTGTCCATCGAAATCCTGGACGCGAGCGATGCGGAGATCCTTTTTACCGCGAACGTACGCCCGGGTGACGAATTCCGGCGTGTCACCGACGGCCGGAGTGACGGCCGGACGGATGATGACATCGACTGGATCGATGTCAAGAAACAGCGCCTGGAGTTTAGCGTGCCGGGCACGGGGACCCTGCGGGCGGATAAGGCGGTGGATATCGGACCGCCGTCCGTCTCCCAGATTTACCAGTTCAAGATCATGCGCATGGTGGCCGAAGGCCAGGACGTGCAAGCTGGTGACTTTCTGCTCCAGTTCGATCCCTCGGAGTTGACCAAGCGGTTGCGGGATGAGGAGGCGGACCTGGAGAAGGTCCAGCGCGAGCGGCAGAAGACCGAGGCCGCCCGGGACCTGGCCGTCCGGGATCTGGAACTGGAGCTCGAAGAAGCCCGGGCTCAGCGGGAGAAGGCCGAAGGCAAGCTGACCGGAATCCGGGAATTCGCAGCGTCGCTGAAGATCCGTGAAGCGGAATATGAGGCTCAATTTGACCGCCTGAAGGTGGCGATGCTGGAAAAGAAACTGACCTACGCCCGGGAGAGCGCCCGGCTGGAGCTGAAGCTGCTGCAGGACAAGGAAACGTTTCACCAGGAGCGGGTCCGGAATTTCACGGCGTCCATCGCCGCCTTCGAGATCCGCTCGCCCATCGACGGTGTGGTCATCTACCAGACAGACTGGAACAACCGCAAGAAACAGGTGGGGAGTGAGGTCTACATGATGGAAACCGTGCTGGCCATCCCCGACTTGCGGTCGCTGGTGGTGAAGGGCTTCGTCGGGGAGGTGGACGCCAGCAAGGTGCGGGTGGGACAGCCCGTAGCCGTCACCTTCGACGCCCTGCCGGAGAAGATCTATCACGGCAGCGTGGCCGAGATAGCGGACATGTTCACGCCGTCGGCCGCCAATCCGAAGCTGAAAGTGCTGGAAATCCAGGTAGCCCTGGATGAGCTGGACCTGGAGCGGATGCGCCCGGGAATGTCGGCCCGCCTGCAGTTCCAGGCGGAACTGTTCCAGGATGTCATTACCCTCCCCCTGGCGGTGATCCAGACCCGCGGCGACATGTCGTACGTGTGGGTGGAGGAAGAGGGCCGTCCCGTCGTCCGGGAAGTGGCCGTCGGCAAGAACAACGGTCTGGTGGCGGTGATCGAGTCCGGCCTGAACGAGGGTGAGCGAGTGGCCGGCCGGCCGGTGGAATGAATCGTGACCGCCGTGCGCAGAAACGGGAGCAGCACCATGAAATGGAAAGCCATATTGATCGCCGTGATGGGGATTGCGCTGGCGGGCGGGCTCTGGTGGCAGTCCGATGCCATCGGCAGCCGCGTGGCGCAGTGGATTCAGCCGGTCGAAGAGCACCCTGTGCCCACCATGCCCCTGAGTGGGCGGGAATACCGGGTGAGCGTGGCGGCGACGGGTGAACTGACCGGCCTGGAGACCATTCCGCTGATGGCGCCCATGACCCGGATCCGCCCCCTGAAAATTGCCTGGCTCATCAAGGAAGGCTCGCTGGTGGCCGCGGGCGACACGGTGATCCGTTTCGACAGCAGCCAGGCGGCGGATATTCTGGAAAAGAACGAAAACCAGGTGAACTCATACGGCCACCGCATCGCGAAGGCCGAAAAGGACTCGCAGACCGAAGCGGAGGTGCTCGTTCTGGAATACCAGGGCGCGGAGCTGGACATGCGGCACGCCCGCCAGCAGATCCGGCGTGACGAGGACATTTTCTCCCGCTGGGACATTCAGGAGTCGCTGGTGAACGCGGCCTTGGCCCAGTACCGGATGGATGTCATTGATCACAAGCGAACCCTGAACGGCAACCAGTCCCAGGCCGATATCCAGATCCTGAACATCGAGCAGCGCAAGGCCGATTTCGAGGTGCAGAACGCCCAGGAAACCCTGTCCAAGTTGGAGATCACGGCCACCGCCGACGGGGTGGTCTTGTACCGAACCTCCTGGTTCCGTGAGCTGGAAGTGGGTGCCGAAGTCTGGCCCGGCCAGCCCCTGGTGGAAATCGCCCGCCTGCACCAGTTCAAGGGGAAAGCCTACATCGCCGAGAGTGAATTCCGGGGGATCGACACCGGGCAGCCGGTGGAGCTGGTCATTGAGGCCTTCCCGGACCGGACGTTCCGCGGCGCGGTCCAGCAGGTGGCCAAGGCACCGCAGCAGCTGTCGCGCGAGGACCCACGACGCTATTTCGAGTGCGATGTGACCATTGACGTCGAGCCGGACTGGCTGACCCGCCTCAAGCCGGGCATGCGCTTTCACTCCTTCATCGAAGCGGGTCGTTACGAAAACGCCATGGTCGTGCCCAAATCGGCGGTGATCAAGCAGGAGGACCGGCACGTGATCTACCTCCGCGACCAGGCGGTGGCCGAGGCGGGCGATCCGGCCACGGCCTATCGCGAGCAAACGGTGGAGATTGTGGACAGCAACCACGGCTTCTACGTGGTGAAAGGAGTGGCCGACGGCAGCGTGGTCGCCCTGCGCAATCCGTTCCGCGAACAGGAGCTGCATCTCCCTGATTTTAACGCTGCCACCGGTCAGAGCACGACCCGGCGGTTTATCATGGTTTTCTAGGGTCGGACCGGCGCCGGAACAGGCCGCCGGGCCAATGGAAAGTGGGGTGAAGCAGTGGTTGTAGCGGAAATTCTCAGGATGGCGACCGACAGCCTGTTGCGGCACAAGCTGCGCACGATTCTGACCATGCTGGGCATTATCTTCGGTGTGGCGGCCGTGCTGGCCATGATGGCCATTGGCTCGGGGGCCGAGCGGGAGGCCCTGTCCCTCATCGAGAACATGGGACTGCGCAACGTCATCGTCCAGGCCAAGGAATTCGAAGAGGACGAGATGAAGGTCATCCGTCAGGATTCACCTGGACTTTGCCGGGCGGACATGCGCGCCATGGCCGATCTCCTCGGGCTGGACCACCTTCTCATCGGCAAGAAGCAGCTCAAGGCCTACCAGATCGTGTCGGCCCTGGGCAAGGCCGATTCGCGCGTCCTGGCCGTCAGCCCGCGCTATCCAGAGGTGGCCGGGCTGGAGATGCTGGAAGGCGCCTTCTTCCTCCCGTCGGACGACCAGGGTTGCCGCCCCTTCTGCGTGCTGGGCACCACTGCCCGCCGCAAGCTGTTCGGGCTGAACCCGGCCCTGGGGCAACCGGTGAAAATCAATGACATCTGGTTCACCGTCATCGGTGTCTTGCAGGACCGCCTGGTGGACAAGGCGGAGTTCGAGGGCGTCAAGATCGAAAATCCCAATGATGACATCTTCATCCCCATCCAGACCCTGTTCGCGCGTTTTGAAACAAATCCGGTGGACAACGAGCTGGACGAAATCATCATCAAGGTGCCGGCCACGGCCAACCTGCAGGAGCAGTCAGTGGTGGTGTCGGCCATGCTGGCGGGAATGCACCGCCAGATCGACGACTTTCGCCTGGTGGTGCCGGAGCGCCTGCTGCAGCAGAACCGCCAGACGCAGCGCATCTTTAACATCGTCATGGGCGCCATCGCCTCCATTTCCCTGCTGGTGGGCGGCATCGGCATCATGAACATCATGCTGGCCTCGGTGCTGGAGCGAACCAGCGAAATCGGGCTGCGCCGCGCCATCGGCGCCCGCCGACGGGATATCGGCCGGCAGTTCCTGGTGGAGGCGGTGACCATCAGCCTGGTTGGATCCATGCTGGGCATCGCCCTGGGCTATGCCATCTCGCGGGGGGTGGCCGTCTACTCCGGCTGGACCACCGTCATCACCCCGCTGTCCATTCTGCTGGGCGTGGGCGTTTCCACCACCGTGGGCATGATCTTCGGCTTCTACCCGGCCCGCCAGGCGGCCCGGGTCTCGCCCATCGAGGCACTGCGGCGCGAGTGAAGCCGGCCAATTCATATTGGCCGGTCCCGCAGAAGCTTTCATCCGCATGGTTTGTCTTCCGGAAATCATCAAGCCATAAAATTGTGACAAATATCACGGTAAATTTCGTAAATGGGATTAGACTGAGCCTATATCATCCAGCGATATGTATTCAGGCAGGGGAAGGAGCGGCAGCGCATGAGGGGACGTGATTTCCGACCGGGGAAGATCGCCGTTTTTTTTGTCTGGCTCGCGGTCGGGGTGCTGTCGGGCGCCATGCCTCATGCGGCGGTGTTCTACGTGGATCCGGTCCACGGAAATATGGCCAACGACGGCAGCCATGACGCGCCGTGGTCGACGCTGGCGGACGTTTTCGCCCACAGTCTTATCGAGTCCCGCTGTTGGGCCGGCCATCCCTGGACGCCCGACATGGCGATGGTCCCCAAAAATCCCGGCGCCCCGGTGCGGGCGGGGGACACCCTGCTGCTCCGTGACGGCTATCACGGCACCCTTCTGGCCATCGAATACTACAATGCCGCACCCATCATCATCGCCGCCCAGGCGGGGCACACCCCGGCCCTGGGTGCCGTGGAATTCCGCTCATCAGCCCGCTGGATCCTGCGCGGCTTGCACATCAGCCCCGAACTGGCGCCGGTGTACGTTGTGCAGGACCTGGTCCGCTTCGTGAATCACGGCTGGACCGGACCCGCCTGGGAATGCGTGCTGGAAGATTGTACCCTCTACTCCGTCGAGGACGCCGCCGCCTGGAGCGCCGCCGACTGGGACAGTCTGGCTTGCAATGGTATCTACCTCTCCGGCGACGACATGGTGGTGCGCGGAAATCATTTGCGTAACGTGAATTTCGGCATCTCCGTCACCGGCGATGACGCCCGGGTGGAGGCCAATGTCATCGAAAATTTTTGCGGCGACGGCATCCGCGGCCTGGGAGACTACGGCGAATACCTTTACAACACCGTCAAGAACTGCTACGACGTCAACGGCAATCATGACGATGGTTTCCAGTCGTGGTCCGTCGGCGATGACGGCCAGGTGGGCCACGGCGTCGTGAACGGCCTGGTGCTGCAAGGCAACACCATCATCAATTACGAGGACCCGGCCCAGCCGTTGCGCGGCACACTGCAGGGCATCGGCTGTTTCGACGGGATGTTCGCCGGCTGGCGGATCGAGAACAACGTGATCCGCACGGATCACTGGCACGGCATCACCCTGCTGGGCGCCGTGGATTGCACGGTGATCAACAACACGGTGCTGGACATGAACGATACGACACCGGGGCCGCCCTGGATCCGCGTCGCCGCCCACAAGGACGGCACCCCCAGCTCCGGCTGCGTCGTCCGCAACAACCTGACCACCAGCCTGAACAACGATTCCATCGGTGTCGTGGCGGATCACAACATCCTGATCACCGACCCAGACGACCATTTCGTGGCGGTGGCAGCCGGCGACCTGCACCTGCTGTCTGGATCGACGGCAGTGGACAGCGGCAGCGCTCTCTTGGCGCCGACCATGGACCGGGACGGGTATGGCCGACCGTATGGCGTCGGCTGGGATATCGGGGCGTATGAGTCCATTCCGGTGGGCAGTGGGGATCTCAACGGGGATACCCTGGTGAATGAGGCGGACGGACGGTTGCTGGCCGATTACCTGGCCGGCAATGCGCAGGAACTGACGTTCGGCGAGGCTCCGGGGGATATGGACGGCGACGGTGTTCTGACGGCCTGCGACCTGGCCGGGTTGATCGTGAACGGCTCGCGCTCTGGCCGGCGATGATCCGCTGATCTTGCCTTTGGCCGCGCGGCCGGTGTCGGGAGGAAATCATGGCGAGACAGCCCGTATGATCTCCGCCGTTGCCCCTGGAGCACGGTGGATTCGTCGCCTTTTGGCGGGCAAATGATTCCGGGTCGTTACTTTGCCTGGCCCGTTCACGCCCATCCCGGTATAATGGACAGGTTGGACCACGGGAGCACGACGGCGGCAGGAGAGCCCGATGTTTTTCGCAAAACGAACCGATAATTCCCGCAATAAAAAGTTGCCGGCGCTCATGCGACGGCTGCGCGGCCGGGTGTCCCGGTTGCGCCGGGAAGGGGCCTTTCGGCAGCAGATCCTGGAAGCCCTGCCCGACGGGGTCTACCGGATCATTCGCCGGTATTCGGACTGGCAGGTGGATGTCCTGCAGCCCCTCTACACCGGCATGAAGTCAGAGAGCGGCCCGCAACGGTTTGAGCCGCTGGCCCAACTCGGCCTGCGAATCGCCCTGGAACAGGTCATGACCGCTGATTTGCCGGGTCAGGTGCGCCTGGTAGAGTACGCGGTGGAGGACGTTTCGACGCCGATGTTTCACGAAGCCCGCCTGGTGCTCACTCCCCGACGGGAGATCCTGGCCGTCATCCGGGACATCACCCGCCGCAAGCAGGCCGAGCGGCAACTGGAAGTGGAGCGGAATTTTGTTTCGGCCATTCTCGATCATTCCGCCGCCTTTATCCTGGTGATGGACGCCACGGGCAGAATACTCCGCATCTGTCGGAATTGCGAGCGAATGCTGCGACGGCAATTCACCGACACGGTGGGTTGCGGCTTCTGGGAGCTGATCCTGCCGCGGGAGCACTGGGTGGAATGTCAAGCCCTCTTTCAACGGATCATTTGCGGCGAAACCACAGCCGAACTGGAACTGCCGTTGGCCTCGGAGGGAGACCGGCGCATGATCCTCTGGTCCTTTACAGCCATCCGCCGCGCGGCGGACGAGGTGGAGTTCATCATCGCCACGGGCATCGATCATACGGAAAAGCGGGAGCTGCTCGAAGAACGGGAAAAACTGATCCGGCAGCTGCAGCAGGCCATGGCCGAAATCCGGCAGTTGAGCGGATTGATCCCCATCTGTGCCAATTGCAAGAAGATCCGTGATGACGACGGCTTCTGGCATCAGGTGGAGGAATACATCAGTCGTCACAGCCCGGTCGAATTCAGCCATGGCATTTGTCCAGAGTGCATCCGCCGGCTCTATCCGGAATATTACAAGGCCCGGTTCCCGGACGCCGGGGAGTGAGCCGCCGGCTGCGGCAGCGAATGGGCGAGGTGCCGGCGGGCGATGGGGAGCCGGTTCGGGGACGCCTCACTTTGTCGGGGGGTTGCTCCGGGTCAGGGCCAGCCGCACGGCCAGTTCCACCCGGCCGATATCCGGATCGTTCTCCACCAGTTCGAACGTCCGGTCGATCTCGTCTTTCCGCTTCAGGCTGAGGATGAACGGCCGCCCGCCCGGATTGTCCGGAATGAAAGCCAGGCTGTGCAGCCCGGCGCGCTGCATCATGAGCGGTTCGGGGTCCTCCACCTTCTTGCCGAATACGGTGAGGGGCAGGAATTTGTATTTCCCGCCCTGCTTGGAAATCTCGATGGACAGGGGGATCCCGATCCTCAGCAGGACGTCGAAATTCTGCAGGATCACCCGGGCCTTGTCCAGGTAGCTGTCGACCATGGACTGATCCTCGGGCTTCACGCTCTTGAACAGTTCGTTGCGGATGACCCGGATCACCACGTCGGACACCTCGCCGCGGGTCAGGCTGAACTTGCCCTCCCAGATCCCCTCGAACGGCTCACCTTCGTCCAGCGGCGCCGGCTCGCTCTCGTTGTCCATACGGTCCACCACTGTTACGGTGTAGGCGTAAAATGCGCCGGCCGGCGGCTGATCGATGTACTCTTCGGGCGTGACCGGCTGGGCGTTCAGCGGCTTCTGGGGGAAATTTGCATCGGACCAGCGGCGGCGGTAGATGTTGTAACCCTTGAACGCGTCACCGCCGTCGGTTTTCAATTCCGCTTCGGGCCAGGTGACCTTGTAGCTGCCGTCGGTCCGCCGCTCGTTGGTAACAGAGGCGGGCGCCAGGAGCAGCCAGCGCCGCACCGTCAACCGGGGTTCGGGGCCGCCGGCCGACGGATTCATCACCAGCAGGGAGACCTGGTTCAGATCGGCGGCTTTGTCGGCCGGATCCACCAGGGGGATCAGGTGGCTGCTCTCGGGGGCCGTATCCAGCGCAATGCTCTTAAGGGCGACGGGCTGGCCGGAAAAAAGTGGCTCGCCGGCAGCCCGGAAGCCGGCCGCCTCGGCCCGCAGTTCGCCCATGCCCTGGCCGGCGCTGAAATGCAGGACCAGCTTGGCCCCGCGGCGGGCGGGCAGGCCGTCGGACCGGAACAGGAAATGGCGCGCCGCAAGGGGCGGCAGGGCGACGTCCGTCTGGCCGTGGACATACAGCCGGGCCACGTTCTGGCCGGCCGGCTGGCGGGTTAGGATGGTAAAGGCGTTGCGGGTGCTCCGCAGGTGTTCCTGCAGGGCCACGGCGGGGATGACGGCCCCCGTCCACAGGTTGCGGTGATGGAAGTCGCGGGCGTATTCGGGAAACAGCTGCGTCAGGGTGGTGCCGCCATGAGCGAACACCGCCGTGTTCAGCGCCGTGAGATCGGGTGCGCCCGACTTGTTCACCTGGAGGATGACGGCCTGGACGTCCACCCCTTTCCCTTCCAGCCAGTTGAAGAAATGGGCATAGGCGTACGGCTGTTCCTGTTCGGCCCGGTTGATGGGCGTGGCCAGCAGCTCCGGCTCGCTGCGGATGTAGTAGTCGGCCTCGGGATTGGCGCGGCCCAGTTTTTTCATGAGGTGGTGGGACAGGTATTCGGCCGTCACCTCCAGCCACCAGCGGTAGCCGCCGGCGTTGCTGATGTTGAAGTAATCGTCCTGGGCCACGTGGATGAGCTCGTGGGCGCCCGTCACGCGCATCTGATATTCCAGGTGGGTGGAGACGGCACTGCCGTTGAAGCTGAAGTCGTTGTCCAGCAGGACCGGCCCGCCCAGTTCCGAGGACCCGAAGTTGTTCATGGCGACGAGAAAGACATCGTACCGGATCAGGCTGACGGCGGCCACCTTCATGTCGACCTGGGGCAGGTTCTGACGGGCGTCTTCCAGAAATTTCCCCATGTCCATGACATAAAGGGGATGGGCCTGGGTCGACCGGCGCTGTGACAGAAGATAGGTGATATCGTCGGGCACGCCGGCGGGCGCGCCGCGATTGTAATGAATGGCGAAGTTGGCGGTTTTGTAGGTATGCTCCAGATTCTCCGTCAGCAGCTTCCAGACGGCTCGCCCCGGTTCGGTGAATTTGATGGCCGAGCCGCCGGCGCTGACGCCGATAATGGTCAGGACGCCGATGAGACTGGCGTGGTCGGTGCGGGCGATGAGCCGGCGGTTGGCGCTGTCGACGGTGGTGTCCAGCACTTCCCAGCGGGAGCCGTCCCAAACGCCGATGGCCGGGCGGGATCCGGCCGGCGCGGTGAGGGGATCATCGGGAAAAAAGGGAATGGAAAAGCGGACCGGTCGCGCAAACTGCCAGTGTTCGGCCTCGCCCACGCGCAGATCGTACAGTGGTCCAACAGGCAGGTGGCCATCCCTGGACAGTGCGTCCGAGACATGGAGGACCGGGGTGAGGGAAACGTCCTGTGTTTCGGCGATGGCGGCAGGGGGGAGCTCCATTTCCGTACCGCCGGGTGTCCGCAGCGTCAGGCCGTTGTCGGGATGATATGTGTTGCTGACCTGACCTTCCGGCCAGCCGGTATATTCCTTGCGGGCGGCGACCGCGGCAGACGCCGGCGGCAGGTCGTCGTCCGGCCCGGGCGGCAAAACCACGGTTTCCGGCGGATAGATCTCGCCGCGCCAGAAGGCCAGCCGGTCGAACCAGCCGGGATTCATCCACCAGATGAGTCCCGTTTCCAGCAGGGTGGCCAGCAGCAGGAAAGCGATCCAGAACGTGACGAAACAGCCGGAGCGGCGGGCGTGGATGTCGCGGCTCATGACAGCACCCCCAGCAGGGTGAGAACGATAAGCGTCAGCAAGCCCGCCACCAGCAGATACCAGAGATGCAGAATCACCCATATCCAGCCCCCGGAGCCCCGCCGGCCGCCGCTCGCCTGCACCCGGCTGGCCCGGGACCAAGCGTCGTACAGGCTATACAGCCAGGGGAGGACCAGGGCGCTGACCAGGGCCAGAATCGCCGCCTTGAGGGGCTGGCCGTTGTACGCCTGGCCGGCGCCGGGCAACAGGATCCCCAGGGTTAGGGCCAGGCTGGGGTGATGGGGACTCCCGGCCAGGGCCACGACACCGCCCGGCGGCGGTGTCGGCCGGACATGCGAAGGGCTGGCCGATGGCGATACGGGGGCCGGGCGGGCGGGTGCCGGTGTCGGTGGTGCTGGGGCCGGTGGCGCCGGACGGAGCGTCGGCCGCGCGGGCGGGGCTGCCGCTGATGCGGGCGCGGAGCGGATCTGGAAGCGCAGGCCGGTCTGCGGTCCCAGCTGCAGCACGGCACCATGAGCCACGAAGCCGGAGCCGGGCCGGCTGTCGATGGTCAGGGTCCCGCCCAGGTCCATGGCGTAATAGCCCTGCCGGCTGAGGTAGATTTTGCAGGCCTGGGCCGGAATGCCGGGCAACACCACATGGCATTGGGGTGCGGAGCCGATGATGACGGTCCGGGCCTCCGTTTCATAGGACCGGACCGCGCCGTGCTCGTCATAATAACTCAGCTTGATGGTGGAACGGGGCGTCTCACCGGATGATTGCGGGGGCATGACATCACCTCACGCGGGGATTCGGTTATGTTGCGTGCCGATCGCTATAACATGTCCGTGGCGACATGGTCAGTCCTTCCAAACATATCGGACTACCCGGCGTGATTCAAGTATTTTCTGGAGTGGCGTGACGCCCGTCACCGCCGAAAAGTATGGCGCTGTCGGTCCTGAGGAAGAACGGGCCAAGGAGGATGATTCGTGCAGAATTACAGGATGCGTCACTCGGCGGCGATGATCACCGCCGGCAGAAAGCCCTGCCGCTCCGGCGGGGCCTGGTAGGTATCGTACAGGAAACCGGCTGTGGCCAGATAGCGGTTGGTGTAGCCGAAAAAATAGTGCCACAGCATGTTGAACGTTTCCTTGTAATCGACACCATGGCGGATTGGGCTGATCTCTTTCAGCTCGGCGCGGATGGTGGCGTAGTGGGCGCGCGTCCAGGCCAGTACCTCGTCCAGGACCAGCTGCCGGATCCCGTCCATCATGGCCTGATCGGCGGGGGTGAACACGGGCACCTGCAGATGGTACTGCTCATCCGCCTGGCGGATATAGTGCAGTTTTTCCAACAGGGCCAACGAATGGCCTATCTCGTCGGCCGCCTGCCCGGTGACCTCGGCCAGGCGCGCGGCGCCCGCCGGGCCGTGCGCCAGGGCCGCCAGGATTCGGGCGATGTCTCGCTGCAGTCCAGCCAACTGATTCCGCAGCACGTGCCGCAGCTCGGAACGGTAGAACTCCGGCTGGTCATCGGGCGACCAGGTGCCCAATCGCCAGGCCAGGTCGGGGAAGGCGTGACGGGGCAGGCGATGGTGATCCCCGAACGTCATGAAGGTGGTGTTTCCGATGTTGGATGAATGGCAGCCCCAGTAGATGCCTTTCAGGGAAAAACGCGTCACCTCCTCGGCGTTGAGCACGTAGCGGTTGCCGCCCGGCTTTTCGGGGCCATGGACGATAAAGCCGTGTTCGTCCAGCAGGTCGAGGGCCCCCAGGTCCATGGACAGGGCGCCCACCAGGATGAAGAGCAGCTTCTCCCGGGGCACGTCGGCGGGTGTATAGGTCGCCAGGAGGCGGTGGATGTCGTCCTTTTTCGCCAGGATGCGGTCGGCCAGCCGGCGGCTGTATTTTTCGGCCGCGGCGGAGATGAGCTGCTGGTCCTTTTCGGTGAACAGGGGGAAGTTCAGGAACACGCGGTCCCCGTCGCGGCGCAGGATCTCCAGGCGCAGCAGATCGTCCAGGCTGGTCTCGCTGCCGGCCAGGCGCTCGGCCACCCGTGCCGCCGGCAGCGGTTCGTCTGCCAAGGCGAAGAGCAATGCCTGGACGGCCGCCGGCCGGCAATACGTATACGGATTGTACGCCGGCGCATCGGCGCTGACGCTGCCCACCACGGCCAGTTGCAGCTTGCGCTCCGGCTCCGCGGCGAAAGCGGTCCCTGCCAGCAGGAGTCCGGCCAGGCAGATGATGAAAAGAGAACGGTTTTTCATAAATCCTCCCGCTCATGAGTCGCCGACAGGGGGGGGCGTGCTGCCAGCATGATTCACTGCCGGCCATGATGAAAAGTGGTCTTGTGAGCGGCGCCCCAATCCCGGCCGGCAGGGCATGACCAGTCTTGGCGACGAATGGGGGCGTTCTCAGGCGAGGCCGTACAGATGACCCGTGTGTAGCGGTTCTCCCGACAGCTTCAGCCAGATGAACAGCTGCATGCGATGGTTGGACATGTGTTCCGCTGACTGCAGCATGAAATCCTGCAAGGTCATGGGCATAGGCATCCAGGGGACGGTGATTTCGTTCTGGTTGAATTCGCCGTCGGTGATCTTTTCCATCTCTTCCAGCAGCAGGCGCCAGTCGGTGTCGATCTCCTCCAGGGCGGTGGCGACGCTCACCGCCGACGGGAACTTCTCCGCCGGTGGGAGCATTTCCTCGTCGGACATGGGCGGCCATTCCTCCTTGACGGCCATGACCAGGCTGGCACCCAGGGTGCTGCTCAGGTGCTTGATCACCTGGGCGATGGTCAGGAGACCGTCCTGGGGCTTGTAGGTGAATTTCTCTTCGGGGGTCAGCTGGATCAATCCCCGCGTGGCGCGATAGATGCCTTCGACGAACTTGATGTAATCACGACGTTTCATGGGGTCTCCTTTCCGGACGCCGTCGCCCGGTGAACTCGAAGCGTTGCCTCTGGTATACGGATTTGCATGTATGAAGATTCATCAGAATGTCAAGAGGCCAGGATTTGTGGTTTCCCCAGCAGATCACCCGAGTTGCAGCACGGTTCGTTCATGTTGCCGCAATACCGTGCCGTCCTCAGAACATTTCCGTTTCCCAGAGGTCGTGCAGGTGGATGGCGCCGATGAGGACGTTGTCGTCGTCGACGATGTACAGGGAGGTGATTTTGTTGGTCTCCATCTTGTTGAGGGCGCTGGTGGCCAGTTCCCGGGCGTCGATGGTCTTGGGTCGGGGTGTCATGCACTCACCGGCCGACAAGTCGAGGATGGGGGCTTTGGCCGATAGCATCCGGCGCAAATCGCCGTCGGTGATGACGCCCACCAGGTGGCCGGCGTCGTCCGTCACCGCCGTGGCGCCCATGCGACCGGCGGACATGACATAGATGACGTCCTTCATGGGCGCGCCCATGGTGACGCGGGGAAGGGCGTCGCCGGTACGCATGAGGTCCTCGATCCGGCGCAGTTTCTTGCCCAGTTTTCCGCCGGGATGGAGCGCGGCGAAGTCTTCCAGTTTGAAGCCTTTGCGGATGCTCAGGGCGATGGCCAGGGCGTCGCCCAAGGCCAAGGCGGCGGTGGTGCTGGTCGTGGGTGCCAGGCCCAGCGGGCAGGCTTCGGGCAGATCGCCCGTGTCCAGGCAGACGTCGGCGCTGCGTCCAAGCTGGGAATGGACGTGGCCGGTCAGAACGATGAGAGGAATGGACAGACGCTTGATGAACTCCAGCAGGCGCATGATCTCGGGCGTGGCGCCGCTGTTGGACAGGGCGAGCACCACGTCCCCTCGCGCCAGCATGCCCAGGTCGCCGTGAATGGCCTCGGCCGGGTGAAGGTAAAGGGACGGCGAACCGGTGCTGGCCAGTGTCGCGGATATCTTGCGGGCGATGATGCCCGACTTGCCCATGCCCGTCAAAACGATCCGTCCCCGGCACGACTCGAGGATATCCACCGCCTCGACGAAACGGTGATCCAGGTTGTCGGCCAGCCGCCGCAGCGCCTTGCTCTCCGTTTGCAGCACCTGGCGGGCGATGTCAAGACTCATGGGCGTTGCCTCCGTGGGCTGCGGCGTGGATGGCCAGCAGGCGCCGGACATGGGCGGCGAATTCCACCAGGGGGAAGGCGTTGGGGCCGTCACACAGCGCCCGCGACGGATCGTCGTGGACTTCGAAGAACAGGCCGTCCACACCACAAGCCGCCGCCGCCCGGGAGAGAGGGGCGATGAACTCGGCGTTGCCGCCGGAGCAGGTGCCGGCGCCGCCGGGCAGCTGGACGGAATGGGTGGCGTCGAACACTACCGGATGGCCGAACTCCCGCATGATGGCCAGGTTGCGCATGTCCACCACCAGGTTGTTGTAGCCGAAGCTGAAACCCCGTTCCGTCAGGATGATGTTGCTGTTGCCGGTGGACTCGATCTTAGCGATGACGTTGCTCATGTCCCAGGGGGCCATGAATTGTCCCTTCTTCACATTGACGATCCGCCCCGAGCGGCCGGCTTCCACCAGCAGGTCGGTCTGCCGGCACAGGAAGGCGGGGATCTGCAGAATGTCGGCCACGTCGGCCGCCGGTCCCACCTGGGCGCATTCATGAACGTCCGTCAGGACGGGACAGCCATAGGCGCGCTTCACATCCGCCAGGATACGCAGTCCTTCCACCAGGCCGGGGCCGCGGTAGGACTGCAGCGAGCTGCGGTTGGCCTTGTCGAAGGAGGCCTTGAAAATAAACACCCGGTTCACCTCGGTGAAAAGGGAGCGCAGGGCGGCGGCCAGGCGCAGGGTGTGTTCGGCCGACTCGATGACGCACGGTCCGGCGATAAAGAACAGGCTCTCCGGAGCACCCAGGCGATGAGGTCCCAGGGTGATGGTTTTCATGATCGTCCCTTTCTCCCGGCGGCATACTCCAGTGCCGCCCGGATGAAATCAGTGAAAACCGGATGCGGCGCCAGGGGTTTCGACTTGAACTCGGGATGGAACTGACAGCCAAAAAACCACGGATGATCAGCCAATTCAATAATTTCGACAAATTTTTCGTCGGGACTTTTGCCGGAGACCGCCAGGCCGTTTTGCGTAACGATATCTTCGTAGGTTCGGTTGAATTCATAGCGATGCCGATGACGCTCGCTGATTTCCTCCGAACCGTAAATCCGGCGGGCCAGGGAGCCATCCGTCAGCCGGCAGGCATAGGCGCCCAGCCGCATGGTGCCGCCCATCTCGTCCACGCCCAGCAGTTCGCGCAGTTTGTAGAAAATCTTGTAGGGTGTGGAGGCGTCGAATTCGGTGCTGTTGGCCTGATCCAGGCTGCAGACGTTGCGGGCGAACTCGATGGCGGCACACTGCATGCCCAGGCAGATGCCGAAAAAGGGTACGCTCCGGGTGCGGGCGTACTCGATGGCGTTGATTTTCCCTTCGATGCCGCGGATGCCGAAGCCGCCCGGCACCAGGATGCCGTCGAAACGGCCCAGCATGTCGGCGGCATTGTCCCGGGTGATCTCCTCGGCGTCGATCCAGTGGCGCTCGGTGCGGACATTGTGGGCCACGCCGCCGTGCACCAGGGCCTCGTTTAGGCTCTTGTAGGAATCGATGAGTTCCACGTACTTGCCCACGAGGGCGATGGATACGTGGTCGTGAAGGGATGCCATGCGCTGCACCAGGTCCTGCCAGGCCGACAGGTCGACGACCGGTTCCGGGAGGCTCAATTTGGCGGCAATGCGCTGGGTGATGCCTTCCTCGTTCAGCTTGAGCGGTACCTGGTAGATGTTGTCCACATCTTCCACGGTAATGACGTCGGGCGCGGAAACGTTGCAAAAAAGGGCGATCTTCCGTTTGATGTCGGGCGGCAGGTCGCGGTCGGTGCGGCATAGCAACAGATCGGGCTGGATACCGATCTCCCGCAGTTCCTTGACGCTATGCTGGGTGGGTTTGGTTTTGAGTTCACCCGATGTATGGATGAAGGGGACCAGCGTCAGATGGACGAACAGAGTGTTGCCCGCACCCAGGTCGTTGCGCAGCTGGCGGATGGACTCCAGAAAGGGCAGGCTCTCGATGTCGCCGACGGTGCCGCCGATTTCGATGATGGCAAACTCGGTGCCGCGACTGGTCTTGAGAATGCCCTCCTTGATTTCGTCGGTGACGTGTGGGATCACTTGAACCGTTTTGCCAAGGTAATCACCCCGCCGCTCTTTGCGTATCACGGTGAGATAGATCTTGCCGGTAGTGATGTTGTTGTCGCGGGTGAGTTTGGCCTGAGTGAACCGTTCGTAGTGCCCCAGGTCCAGATCCGTCTCGGCGCCGTCATCGGTGACGAAAACCTCGCCGTGCTGGAAAGGGCTCATGGTCCCCGGATCCACGTTCAGGTAGGGATCCAGCTTGCTGAGGGTGACGGAGTATCCGCACGATTCCAGCAAGGCGCCGATGGATGCGGCGGCGATCCCCTTGCCCAGTGAGGAAAGCACGCCACCGGTCACGAACAGCAGTTTCGGTGAATCCATTTCGCCTCCGGGTTCTCCAAGGGGTGAATAAAATTATGGTAGTTCCAGAAACGCTTCCACTTCCTTGGCCTTGACGATCCGACCGGAGCGGGTGAAACAGGCAATGGCATCCTGAAAGAGCTTGTCGGCTTCCTGCCGGTTGCCGATGAGCATCTCTTCGATGCCCGCCTCCTTGAGATAGACGCCCGCTTCTTCCCAGCGGCTTTCGGACTTCAGCTCCTCGGCGATCTTGGAGTAGTGCTGGGTTTCCGGCTTGTGATCGCCGGTTTTGGACACGCGGGCCTCTTCGAGGAGGGTCAGCAGTTTTTCATAGATCGCCGACTTGGCCAGAATATCATACGCCCCGTTCATGAGATAGTCCTCGATGATCTTGACGGTGATCTCACCGCTGAGACCGATGACGGTCTGCTCCGGTCGCAGCTTCTTGATGAGCTGAAGCGTTTTCAGGCCGTTGATACCGGGCAGGATCTCGTCCAGCAGGACCACGTCCACGGCCGTGTGGCGCAGGAAATCAATGGCCCGTTCGCCTGAATCGATATCGAAGACTTGATAGTCATTGCTCTCCAGAAATTCCTTCAGGCTGTCACGCAACAGCTTTTTGTCATCAACGATGAGTAACTTGCCCTTACGCATGCTGCTCTTCTCCTTCTTTGATAAGCTTGAACTGAATGGTAAAGACCGTGCCTTCACCGGGGGAGCTCTTTAGGAATATCTTTCCCTGGTGATTCTCCACTGTTTTCTTGCAAATGAGCAATCCCAGGCCGGTGCCGCTTTCACCGCTCCAGTTGGTGTAATCGGGACGCCAGATCTTGTCCTGAACTTCCGGCGGGATGCCGATACCATTATCCTCGAAATCGATGCAGGCCCAACCATTTTTTTTGTAGGTGCGCACCGTGATGACGCCACCGTTGTCCAGCGCCCGGACGGCATTTTCCAGGATGTTCATGAATACCCGGTTCAAATCCTCGCCGCTGGCCAGGATCATGAGGGGCTGATCATAGAGGTCCCTGCGGATCTTGATATTGGCATTATACACCGCGAAGAGCTCCAGCGTCTGCCGGGCCAGGGCGGTGAGATCCATGGGGTACATGTTCTTGCTGTCGATGGCGATGGCCTCGCCCAGGTGTTTCAGCTTGTCGCCCAGCTCCTTGATGAAACCGAGAAGGGTGGCCACGCCCTCCAGACGCTTGAGACCGTCGCGGGACAGGTTCAGAATCCGTACCTGATCGGCGTGTGCCAGTCCGGGGACCTCTTCCAGTTGCGCATTGATCTTGCGGAACGTCTTTTCGGCCATGCGTAACTTGAGAATGAGACTGGTGAAATAGCTGCCGCTGATATCGTGGCCGACGCTCTTGACGATCAGCCGGCTTTCCTCCAGAGCTTTGCGTTTTTCCTCCATCAGTTCTTCGTTGACGAGCCGCTGACGCTGCCACTGGAAACCCTTTTCAATGCGATGGATGAACAGGTCGGTCTGCTCCACAACCGCCGGCTTTTGCACAAAGTCCCGCGCGCCCAGGCGTAATGAGTCCACGGCATTCTCGATGGTGATTTCGCCGGTGAGCACAATGACGTAATTCCGCTCGGCGAGCCCCTTCCCCTCCAGCTGCTGCAGGAATTCCAGACCCGACATGCCCGGCATCTTGAGGTCGAGCAGAACGACGGCGAATTCCGCCTCTTCCAGCTTGAGCAAACCCTCTTCGCCGTTGAGGGCGATTTCGATGGCGTAGTTTTCGTCCTGTAGGAGCTCGGCCACGCTCTCGGCGAAATGGCGACTGTCGTCAATAATGAGAATCGGGTTGTTCATCTCTGTCTTCCTGCGCCGGGCTCTTCACTACCGGCAGCACCAGGCGGATGCGCGTGATGTCTTCCTCGTTCACCGTCAGGTATTCAATCCGGCCGTCGTAATTTCCCTGGATGATTTCTTCGGCGACTTTCAGAGCAAAATGAGTGGGATTGAAAAAATTAGTGCCCGCCATGGATGGGATGCCGGAGAGGCTGGCCATGATGGGCGTCCCCGCCCGGTTGTTGCGCCCCTCGATCAGAGTGGCGATCGCCGCGCCGTCCTCCACCAGTTCGGACTGGATGAGGAGTCCCGAGTCATAAAAAGTGAAGGTGTCCAGGATGATTTTCATCAGGGTGATCAGAACTTCGATCCCCTCGTTGGGTTCCACCTGGATGGTCGGCAGATTGTGATCGGCCTGTTTGTCGCGCCGGACCTTCACCTGTTTGGTCAACAAGTCGTTGGATAGAAAGAGCAGGCTTTCGTCGATGATCTCCGGCCAGGAGCGCCGCACTTTCATAAAACCGGCCTTGGTGGAGAATTCCTGGAGGGTTTTGATGCCGCCGGAGACCTGTTCCAGATACTGATGGATATTCTCCGCCTTCTGGTTCAGGTCGTCCAGGTCGATGGGGCCGTCGGCCTTGCGGTGGCGCTTGATGGCCCGCATCAGGTTCAGTACGTTCAGGCGGGCCACCGTCAGGGGATTGGAGATTTCATTGGGCAGCCGGATGGCCAGGGTGCCCAGGGCCGTCAGCCGCTGGATCTGCATCATCTTGACCGCCGAAATCTGCATGCTTTTAAGATATTGAAGGTTCTCTAGCGCCACGGCCAGCATGTCCACCAGGATGGCCAGGAATTTCTCGGCGTCCTCGGTGAAGTAGGGGATCCCGTCGCGGGGGATCTTGTTGTACAGCTTGATACAGCCGATAATGTCCGACTTGATGCGAATGGGCACGCCCAGGAAAGTCAAGCGATCGCCGTACTTCAGGGTGCCCTTGATGACGTTGCGGTATTTGCCCTTGTACTGCTTCAACGACAGCACGTTACGGCTGCGCAGGATGACCCCCTGTTGTACAATGTACCCGGTCAGCCCCTCGCCCACCCGGTGAGTGGCCGAATGGATGAGGGTTTCGGGGATTCCGTAACCGGCGCGCAGGGCCAGCAGGCCGGGATCCTCGTCGGAGCGGGTATAGATCTCGCAGGTTTCTGAAGAGAAGGTCTCGGCACAGCCCCGGGCAATGAAGTTCAGCAGGTCCTGTTCGTTGAAGTATGTATGCAAGCGGGTGCCGATCTCCAGCAACAGGGTGAAATATTCGGATTTGCGTTTTTCATGGATGAAGAGGCGGGCTTTCTCCAGCGCCACGGCCAGGTACTGGGCGATGGAAATGAGCAGCTCCTGATCCTTTTCGGTGAAATTGATGTCGTCGGAGGACATCCGGATGACGCCGATACATTCCTCCCGGGCGTTCAGCAGGGGGACACCCAGGTAGGACTTGAAGCGACGCAGGCCGATAAGGCTGTGTTTTCCCTTCCATGTGAGATCGGCGGCAATCTGTTTCAGGGATTCGGGGCCTTTGCGGTCAAAATCCTGCAGCAACAGCGGGCGCCGGTGCTTGAATACCCAGCCGGTCAGGCCCTCCCCTTTCTGGTAGGTAATGCGGCCGCTGACGGGGAGCGGATCCGGGGATGACGACTTGCTCAGGATGATTTCATCCTCGTTCTCCTCGTCCCGCAGAAAAAGGGCGCAGATCTTGCTGTGAAAGACCCCGGGCACGATGTTGACGATCCGCTCCATCACCAGTTCGGGATCGAGCTCCGACAGGATGGTCAGGATTTCCTGTAGATGGGAGGCCTTCAGTTCCATGGTTAGCGGTGCCTCAAATGAAAAATCCGGCCCGGGGGCCGGATTCAATTTGGTTGCGGGGGCAGGATTTGAACCTGCGACCTGCGGGTTATGAGCCCGCCGAGCTACCGGACTGCTCCACCCCGCGCCATGAAAGAAGCATTATAGAAAATCCGGACCGGATATGTCAAGGGATAATTCCCCTAATCCTCAAGGGGGAGATCGTCATCGACGATCTGATGTCGTACGAGCACCGTTTCCAGGTAATCGATATTTTGGCGGACGTATCGGCGTTTCCGGGTGTAGGGTCCGAAAAAGAAGCTGCGCTTGAATCCGTACACAAGCATATCCTTGAGCTGATGGACCGTGAACGGAAAGTGCTTGATGGCCAGCTCCAGTTCACGGGAGACGGACGTGCGGGAGACCAGCCGGTTGTCGGTGCACAGGGTGCAGCTCAACCGGTTATCTATCATCTGGCCGAAGGAATGATCCGCAATCCGATGGAGCGTGGGAATCGTCTGCATGTTGCTGGACAGGCAGACCTCGATGGTGATGCGCCGGTCGGCGATGTACTGGGAGAGGCGTTCCACATAGTCCTGCTTGTCAAGGATATCGTTGGAGCGGATCATGTCCGTGGCGAAGAGGTAGTTGCCATGGCCGATACGGTCGGCGTGCAGCTCGGTGATGGCCTGGAAGATGCTCTCAGGGCCGTAGGCTTCACCGGCGTGAACTGTTTTTTTCATGAAGTTACGATGCACGAAATCATAGGCGGGCTTGAAATCGATGGCCGGGTAACCCATCTCATCACCGGCCAGATCGAAGCCCACCACCGGGATTCCGAATTCATCCCGCACCCGTACAGCCGCCCGGGCCAGTTCGATGGCCGCCATCTGGAAGACTTCTTTCTGGGTGGAAAACTGGTGGATCTCATAGAGCTGGCGGTAGTAATCGGAGTACACCGGTTCGAACTTGCGCAAGGCGCAGACGATGATGCCATAAGCGAAAGGCGGTTCCTCGCCGTCGCGAATAGCCGCCACGGAATGGTTGTAATGATCGACGGCCCGCTGCAGGCCGCGGTTGACGGCCAGCAGCACATCCTTGAACTCCAGGCCGGGCCGGATATGGAGGTGCGGCGCGAAGCGGACCTCGATGTATCGGACTCCCTCCCGGATGTTGTCTTCCATCAGTTCGAAAGACACCCGTTCCAGGGATTCCGGGTCCTGCAGAACGGCCACGGTGTACTGAAAACCCTTCAGGTATTCTGTGAGATTGTCGTAGCGTTCCTTGAACACCAATTCCAGCATCCCCGCCTCGGAGTCCGATGGAAGTTCGATCTTTTTCTCTCTGGCCAGCTCCAGCAGCGTGCCGATGCGCAACGAACCATCCAGGTGAAGGTGGAGATCGGTTTTGGGCAGTTCCCGGATGACCTGCTTGCTCAGTTTCATTGTGTTTCCTTCCAACGGCCGGGAGGACCTCCGGCCATTACCGATGATGCGAGAGGAAGTGGATGGTTGTGCTGCCCGTGTCGACCGGATCGCCGATGCATCCGCCCGCCGGGTGCAAAAAACAACATTTTAAAATAAACTGCTCCGAAAGCAACAGAAATTGTCCGGATGCTGCGCCGGCCCTCGCTGCGGCCGTATCCCCGTTCATCATCGACGACCCAGCGCGCCCCCAGGCGATCGAAAGCCGGAAACAGGGCGGCAGCATCGGCCACCACTTCGTCGTTGCCGTGAAAACAGAGCCGCCGGAAGCGCGGGGATTGTCCGCGGCGTATTTCCAGATGTGCACCCGAATGCCGGGGACCACGGCAATCATCTCGTCCCGGGTTCCGGCCGGTGGCGGGAGGGTGTTCCGGTGTGGGAAGAACGGGCGTTCACCCAACGGCGGGGATTCGAAAAGAGAAGTCATCGCCCCTCGCGCCCTTGCATCAAGTGCCGAAACTCCAGTCTTCTTCCAGCGCCGGGCAAGGGGAATGGCAGACGGGGCATTCCAGCCGACGGTTCAACCGGCCGGCAATTTCGAAGCGGTGTCCGCACTGCCAGCATTGGCAAAAAAATGAGCAGATCGCCAGCGGATCTCCGGTCATCAGGCGGTAGTAAAATATTTTGGCATCCTGCACCAACAGGTTTTCAACCAGCGTACTCTGACGCTGCCGGGCCGCCTCCGCCGCCGGCGCAGCGGGCCAGCGTTTGCGGCGGGCATCATGTCGGCGCGCGGCTGTCTGCGTCAAACTTTCCGCCAGCTGTTCACGCTGCAGCCGGGACGTTCGGAGCCGTTCCTGGTATCTTTCCCTGTCCTGCCGCAGCTGTTCCCGCCGACGGGTTTCCCTGGCCTCCTCCATGCGACGGCGCGCCTCTTCCATTTTACGCTGCCGCTTCTCTTCCGCCCGAAGCTCCTCCTCACGCCGGCGGGCTTCCTCCTCGATTTTTTGTTGTTCGGCCTGCCGCCGCACTTCCTCGTGACGGAAATTGTCCAGTTCCTGCTCCGCTTCCAGGCACATACTGACGAACGCCGTCAGATCCTGCGAGTGGGTCTGTTCCGGATTTTGCATTACTTTCCGGCAGATGGCGTCGATTTTCAGCAGTTGCTTGACAAGATTCACCGGTAGCCGGGATTTCAGCTGCTGGATCTGCTCCGTCAAGGAACCGTCGTCGGTTGCGAAATCACGGCCCAGGATTTTCCTGAATTTCTTGTCGAATTTGTTGACAACATCCACACCGCTCATTGATTTCTCCCTTGTCCGATGTGCGTTCTGACGGTATCTCCTCCACAGGCATCGCCGTCCGGTGCCGGCGGTGCAGATTCCCATGCTGGACGCCGCCCGCGAGAAGATCGCCGGACGAAACCGAAGGGAAATGACAACCGCTTGTTCTCCGGATGGAATAGGTACTGATCTTATTCTAGGCAGACGGCCCGGTAATTTCAAGGGTGAATTCCCTGGTGCTTTTGTTAGAATGGATGCCACGGGTGATCTTTTCCCCGGGAGGTGCCCATGATCGTGACTTGTGTGTTCGTGCATGTCAAGGCGGAACATGTGTCGGATTTCATTGCCGCCAGCCGAGGTAATCATCAGGGCTCCGTAGTCGAGGAGGGCAATCTCCGCTTCGATGTTTTGCAATCCACAGACGATCCCACCCGCTTCCTCCTCTATGAGGTCTATACCACGCCAGAAGCGGCCGCCCGGCACAAGGCGACGGCGCATTACCTGGAATGGCGGGCGGCGGTCGCTGACTGGATGGCGACACCGCGTCATGGGGAGACATATCGGGTTGTTTACCCGGCGGATGTGTCCCGATGGTAAACCTGGACTTTCGTTTCGCCCACACGCCGCGGATCCTTTTCGGAGCCGGCACCTTTGCCCGCCTGCCGGAAGTGCTGGCCGGTTTCGGCCGGAGTGCCCTGATTGTTACCGGGAGTCGTTCACTGGCCGAATCCGGCCGATTGTCGGAATTCCTCCTCGCCCTTTCCGAGCGCGGTGTCGCCGCGGCCACAGTGGCCGTCCAGGGTGAACCATCGACCGAGTTGGTGGACCAGATAGTGACGGGGCACGGACAACCACTTCCCGACGTGGTGGCTGCCATCGGCGGTGGCAGTGTACTGGACACCGGCAAGGCCGTCTCGGCCATGCTGCCTTCGGGAGAGAGCGTGACAGACTATCTGGAAGGGGTTGGTCACGGGCGGCCGCACCCGGGTCGAAAAGTGCCGCTGGTAGCCGTGCCCACCACCGCCGGCACCGGCAGCGAGGCCACCAAAAATGCGGTTATCAGCCGGGTAGGACGGGATGGGGGGTTCAAGAAATCCCTGCGTCACGACCGCTTCGTGCCGGATGTCGCCCTGGTGGATCCGGAGCTGGCCATGTCCTGTCCGCCACACATCACCGCCGCCTGCGGCCTGGATGCCTTTACCCAGCTACTGGAATCCTACGTGTCCACCGCTGCCTCACCGTTGACCGATGCCCTGGCCTGGAGCGGCCTGGCGCGGCTGAAAGACAGTCTGATCCCAGCTCTGAGAGAAGGGCGCCGGAATCTGCCGTCCCGGGCCGGTATGGCCTACGCGGCCCTGCTCTCGGGCATCACCCTGACCAACGCCGGTCTGGGCGTCGTCCACGGTCTGGCGTCGCCTTTGGGCGCCGCCTTCCCCATTCCGCACGGCGTGGTATGCGGGACCCTCGTCGGGGTCGCCACTCGCACCAACGTGGACCGCATTCTGGCCCGGCCGGAGAAGTACCCGCAGGCCCTGGAAAAGTACGCCCGGGTGGGCCGTCTCCTGGCCGGTCACCGCAGCGAGACGCCGGCGGATGATTGCCGTCGCCTGCTGATGATCATTGACCGCTGGGTGCGTGAGACGGTCATGCCTCGCCTGGGGGATTACGGCATCGGAGCGGATGACCTGGACAGTCTCGCTGCAGCGGCCGGCATCAAGAACAATCCGGTACCGCTGGACAAGATCGATCTTCGCCGTTTGCTATCCGCGCGCCTGTAGCCGCCGAAACGACGGCCGCCCGATTGCCTTTGCCGCTGGATCTGCTATAATGGAAAGGCCTTGCCGGATATTCTGAAGCGGAGAGATGTCGCGACATGACTTCGGACGACTATGAAACCATTGCCGGTAATGTGTTTCGGCCGCCCTCACAGGATGCCCGCGTCGACGCGTATCTGGTGGTTGTGGCGGGCATCGATATCGGTAAGATCTATCCCGTGCAGGGTACGGCCGTGATCATCGGCCGGGGGGCCGATTGCACCATCGTCTGTGACAGTCCGCTGGCCTCGCGGCTTCATGCCCGGCTGGAGATCCGCGACGGCGAGACCTGGATCGTGGACCTGGGCAGCACCAACGGAACCCTGGTCAATTTCGAACCCATCAAGGAAAAACAGCTGGTCGACGGCGACAAAATCGCCATCGGCGAGACGGTGCTGAAATACCTGGCCGCCGACACCATCGACAAGACGTTTCACGATGAAGTGTACAAGCTCACCTCGCGGGATCCCCTGACCCAAGCGTACAACCGGCTGTTTCTGGAGGAAATGCTGGTCAGGGAATTTCAACGGGCAAGGCGCGCCCACGGCAAACTGAGCCTGTGCATGATGGACCTTGACTATTTCAAGGAAGTCAACGACCGGTTCGGTCACCCGGCCGGCGATGGGGTGCTGCGCGGCCTGAGCGAACTGGTGCAGCAGATCATCCGCCAGGAGGATATTTTCGCCCGGTACGGCGGCGAGGAATTCTGTCTTTTGTTGCCGGGGCGGAGCAGAAAGAAAGCTCTGGCCATCGCCGAACGGATCCGCAAGTCGGTGGAGCGGCATGTTTTTCAGCAGGACGGGGAACTCATCCGGATTACCGTCAGCATCGGTGTCTGCAGTTTGTCCGAGTCGATCACGGTGGCGGAGGAGATGATCCGTGAGGCGGACCGGATGCTGTATCGGTCCAAGGAATCCGGGCGCAACCGGGTGACCGGCTGATCCGGCCGCCGCCCGGTGACCGGCCTATTTCTTCTTTTTGCCGTCCGTTTTCTTTTTCTTCCTGTCTTTCTTGCTCTTCTTGTCCTTCTTGCCTTTTTTATTTTTCTTGTCGGCGGCAATCTCCTTGTCTTTGGCCTTGTTCTTTGCCTTTTTTTTCAGCTTTTTCCGGGTTTGGGTCTCGGTGATGGATTCGGGCAGTTTCAGCAGGACCTCTGCTTCCTGCAGCGGTTGGCCGGGTAAAGGTGATGGGGAAAGCGGCTCGGCCTTGGTCGGAACGGTGAAATCGGCCAGGCAAGCCCGGATGCCTTTCATTGTCCGCGTTCCAATTTGGGGAATGGCCGCGATGGTGTCGGGTTCGCTTTCCATCCGCGAGAACAGCTCACCGATGGTCTGGACCCCGCCTTTGAGCAGGAGGGTGATGGTCCGGGGTGGTAGTTCCATTTCGGACAAAGGCAGAGCGAGGACTTCGGCGGGGATCTCCACCCAACCGACAGGCGACGTACGCTTGGCAGGCTTGGTCATAGTATCTTCTCCGCTTGGATGAATATAATATCACTGCCGGCAGCCCGGTATTCAAGATATCGGTGAACTGCCGCGTTGAACGTTGGCGCGAAAAGGAGCAATCACTCTCATTGTAACCATCCTCGAGTAGACTTTCAAGTGTGAGAATCAATCAGGTGTTCATTGGCCGGTGGGATTCAGAACAGCCTCTTCTGACGGGCGGCGTTTCCTGCGCTGGACGGACGCCCGGTTGTATTATGCTGCAGCAGAGCGGCTTCGATATCCCGGATGAACGGTGAAGGGTGCCGTGGTTCGGTCCGCCCGTGGATGTTGCGGCGCCGGGCCCAGGTCAGGAAAAGCTGTTCGCGGGCGCGGGTCAGGGCGACGTAAAACAGCCGTCGCTCTTCAGTCGCATCGGGCGCCTGGTCCGGGGAGCGGCGATAGGGGATATATCCGTCTTCACAGCCGGCAATGAATACAACAGGGAATTCCAGACCCTTGGCGGCGTGCATGGTGAGGAGGGCGACCTTTTCCACTGTCCGGTCGCAGTCGTCCGTTTCGTGTCGCAGGCTCAGCGCCTGGAAAAAGTCGGCCGGCCGGTCACCGCATCGGTCGGCCAGGGCAATGTATTTTCGGTGGGAGGTTTGCGCTGGGGCATTGTCGACCGGGGGGTGGAGCACCGGCAGACGGTTGAGCAGATATTCAATCTTCACCCGCACTCCAGCCAACGTCGTCATTTCTCCAGCCAGGTCCGCCAGCCAGCGGCGCAATTCAATCCACTGGCGACGCGCGCTCGGCCGTAAGCCGGTCCAGTCAGCATCGTCCTCCGGCCGGAGGAGGTCCGCCAAAGAGCGGCGCTGCACCAGAATCCGGTCACACAATCGGGTGCGGGTCGTCACGCTCATGGCCGGCAGGGCGATAGCCATCACCTGCGCGAGATCCGACCAGGTGCCGCTATTCGACAGTAGACGAAGCAGTGCCGTCAATGCGGCAAGATGGCGACAGTGGCGGAGGGCGGCGCGATCGGCCAACTGAACGGGAATTCCGGCGCTCTGCAACCGGCTGGCAATGAGCTGCAGCTGCTGACGGGTTCGGGCCAGGACGGCGAAATCGGCGAAAGAACGGCCGGCCTCCGCCGCATGGCCGTCCACCTTGCCGCTGTCGATGGCTTCCAATCCGGTCCCGCCCACCAGCCGCTCGATGGTCCGGCCGATAGCCACGACTTCAGCCTGGGCGGTGGTCTGGGCCCAGACCGCGATGACGGGAAAGCCCTCGATCTCCGAAACGAGCCGGTAATCCGGATCATGGAGCGTAGCCGTCCGCATGACCTGGCGCGATGCGGCCAGGATGGTGCGGCTGGAACGGTAATTGCAGGTCAACGTGATGATCCGGACCGGTGCGTAGTCCTCGCGAAACCGCAGAACATGCCGGACGTCGGCGCCGCGGAATCCATAAATGGCCTGATCCGGATCGCCGATGGCGCAGATCTGCCCCTTCGGCGGCGCCAGGGCCCGCAACAGGCGGTACTGGGCGTGATCGATATCCTGGTACTCATCCACGAAGACATAGGGATACCGCTGCCGGTAGGCCTCCCGGACGGCGGCTTCGCCGTCCAGCAGGCCGGCCGGTTTTACGATCAGATCCTCGAAATCCAGCAGACCCTGGGCGGACAAGATCGCCTGGTATTCGGCGAACAGGGTTCGGCAGCAATGAATCTCGTCGGCCGTTCCTTCGAAAGGGGAAGCGGCCGGCCGGTCCGTCGACGGGCGGTCTTGAGACGATGATGTCCATGTGCCTGTTTCGGGTGGGGCGGTCGGTGTTACAAAGTCAGCCATGCCGGGCAGCAGCCGGGCTGTCGCTGCGAAGGTGGTCGGGATCTGAACCCGATCGGGAGCGACGTTGCGGGCCGGGTGGTCAAGAAGGCTTTCCTTGGCCCGGGTGAACCGTGTCACGAGGTCATCCGGCCGGCGCAGGGACGCCGGCACAGTCCCTTTTTCCTGGTATCGGTTCAGGAGAATCTTTACCAGTGTCCGCCGGGCGGCGTCGTCCAGGATGGTAAAGCAGTGGTCAGGATGCTGTTCCTGCCAGATCCGGTAGCCAAGGGCATGAAATGTTCCGGCGAAGGGGACGGGCGTGCCGGGCGGCAACAGCGCCCGGAGGCGGTCCTGCAATTCATCGGCGGCCTGGCGGGTGAAGGTCAGGGCCAGAATGTCACCGGGTCGGGCGTCGCCGCGGCGAATCAGGTGGGCGATGCGGCAGGTGATGGTTCGGGTTTTGCCTGAGCCCGGCCCGGCCATGATGAGCATCGGCCCGCCGCGATAGGTGACTGCTTGGCGCTGGGCCTCATCCAGTCCGGCCAGGAGATCCGTCGGCCCGGCCGCTGGGGCACCGCGCGGGATTGTCGGGGCGGATTTTTCCGGCGCGGGGCGGGGCGAATGGGGTGGAACATCCGGTTCAGGCTCCGGCATGGGCGGCCGCGGAGCAGCCGGTGCCGTCCGGGGCAAGGCAAAGAGGATGCCCTGGGCCGAGAGCCGCTGCCGTTCGTCCGGGGTGAAGACGCGGATGGTGCCGTACTCACCGTCGTACCCCGGCTGGATGTGGATCTCGCCTCGTCGCATCCGCCCGATCGCCTCGTCCAGCAGCGGGATCCGCGCTCCGGCCAGCTCCTGTGTCGACCGGCTCCGCAGGATGGCCAGCTCCGGGCCCAACCGCTCAAGGACGGCGTCATAGACCTGCCGTACTTTTCTGGACTGGGGGCCCACCCGGCAGAGTTCGGCCAGGATTTCGGGCAAGGGGATAATGTGGCAGGAGGGATGCACCGCGGCTGGCTGATATCCCTCGGGTCGATCAGCCAATTCCTCCACCCGGTGGTAGACGCCGATGGTGAGAGGTTTCCCACAACGGGGACACAATCCCTGGTGGCGCCGGGTTTCCCGGGGATGGCACCAGAAGGCGCATTTCCGGTGGCCGTCCATGTGGTATTTTCCTTCCTCGGGATACAGGTCGATGGTGGCGATGAACGCGGCCGGATCGCCCGACCGCATGGCCTCGCGGACACCGGCGAAGGACAGCTCGGTGTTGAAGATGTTAGCGTTGCGGCCCAGATTGCCGGATGAGTGGGCGTCGGAGTTGGCGACCAGGGTGAAGGCGTCCAGGCCGGAGACCCGCCAGTTCATGGCCGGGTCCGATGAAAGACCGGTCTCCGCGGCGAAAATGTGGGGCGTGAGGTCGCCGAAACATTCCACCACCGAATCGAAGCCGGACTTGGAGCCAAGCACCGAAAACCAGGGGGTCCAGATATGGGCGGGGATGAGGAAACTGTCGGTGGAGGTTTCCAGCACGATGTCCAGCAGGTCGCGGGCGTCCAGCCCCAGGATGGGCCGGCCGTCGGAGCGGATGTTGCCGATGTCGTCCAGGCGGGTGTTGAGGCGGCGGGCCGTGTCCAGGTCGGGCACATAGACCAGGTTATGGTTCTTGCGGGTGCGCCCCTCCTTTTTGTAGATATTGCTGATTTCCGTCGCCAGCATGAAACGAACCGGTCCCCGGCAGGCGGCCGGCACGGCGTCGTCGGCCGCCCGGGCGAGTTCGTCGCGCAGACGGAAGAGGCCGGGTTCGGCCGGCACCAGCTGGCTTTCGATCTCTCCGAACCATTCCGGGTGGGTAAAATCGCCCGTGGCCAGGACGGTGATCCCCTTGCGCTGGGCGGCGGCGTGCAGGCCGGGCAGGTCCAGGTCCCGGGCGGTGGCGCGGGAGAAGCGGCTGTGGATATGCAGATCGGCGATAAACTCCATGGTTGTCCGGTGGCTCGTGGACGGTCGCTGCCCAGTATACGACTACGGCGACGGGAATGCAATACCGTGCGGGTGAGGGTGGGGGATGGTCATCATCCGGCCGGAGTAAGCAGGCCGCGACGGCGACGGGGCCATTCAGGGGGTGGTGCTGACGGTGCACAAATAGGTTGCATTTCGGACAACCGGACGGTAGGATGAACATTTGTTTCGTTTATCTTCACCATTGTCGATTCAGGTGCCGCCTGGTTCGACCCGCTGTACATACACGCAGGTCGGCCGCCGGTGAACCAACTATACCAGGGGTATTATCCTATGAATTTTCGTATCCTCATTCTGATCGTCTGTATGATGACGTCGGCCCTGGCCATGCTGGCCGTCACGTCAACCGAGATGTCCGTCCCGTTCCGTTTTCCGGCGCCGCAGCTCATACCGGCGGCGGACGGCGATGTCCGTCCCGTCATGAAAGGATTTCCGGCCATCGTCCCCGAGGGATATCCCCTCATCCCTTCCTGTCCGGCCAACCTGCTGCTGCCCGCGGGCCAGGAACCGGTCCGGCTGGAGGTGGTCACCGGTGATCCCGTATTGCTGTCCGCCGGGATCCGGATCACCCATTTCCGCGGCAATCGACCGACGGGCGGCCTTGCCGCGGCGGCACCGCCCGATGAGGTGGTCTACGGCAGCGACGATCCTTTTCCGGCCGAGCATTTCCGTTGCGGCGAGGTGCAATGGCTGCACGGTTATGCCATTCTGCCGGTGACGCTCTATCCCTTCGTCTACTATCCGCGGAGCGGGGAACTGTATTATTACCCGGAATGCATGGTCCGGGTGACCCTGCAGCCGGCAGCGGGCAAATCCGTCGCCCGGCCGCGTCGCGATGGGCCGGCCGACCGGCCGGCGGTGGCGCGTCTGGTGGACAATCCCGGGATTCTGGACAGCTACATGCCCGATCCGGACAAGACCATCGTCAACGATTACCAGTACCTGATCATCAGCCGCCAGAGCGATACGGCCCTCTGGAATGCGTTCCAGTCCCTGGCCACCCACAAGTCGGGCAAGGGCCTGAACGTGCATCTGGCCGACATCGACACCATCCTGGCCAGCCAGCCCGGCGTGGACAATGCCGCGAAGCTGCGCAACTTCATCATCGACGCCTACACCAGTCACGGGACCGAATACGTGGTCCTGGGCGGGGATGCGGAGGTCGTGCCGTGGCGGGGCTGCCACGTCAGTTACGGCGGCACCGTGGACAACAATATCCCCTGCGATCTGTACTTCGCCGCCCTGGACGGCACGTGGAACGCCGACGGCGACTCGTTGTACGGGGAACCCAACGACGAACCGGACCTCTTCGCCGAGGTGGCCGTGGGTCGCATCTCCGCCTCCAGCGGGGCCGAAGCCCAGCGCCAGATCGACAAGATCATCGCCTACGAGACCGGCACTCCGCCGTTTCAAGCTCTGCTGCTGGGTGAGAATCTGAACAGCAACCCCCTCACCTGGGGCGGTGACGCCAAGGACGTGGTGGAGCAGGAGATGGCCGGCATCCCCACCGACAAGCTGTACGACCGGGACGGCACCTGGACCAAGAACGACCTGATCACCTACTTCAATACCCATGACACCCCGATCGTCAACCACCTCGGCCACGCCAACGACACCTATGTCATGAAGATGTACAACTCGGATGTGGCCCTCCTAACCAATACCCAGCCGTTCTTCGTCTATTCCCAGGGCTGCATCCCCGGTAATTTTCCGCCCAACGACCGCTGTTTCGCCGAGGAGATCACCCTCAACACCACCAGCGGCGCCTTCGCCGTTATCATGAACAGCCGCTACGGCTGGTACGAGCCGGGTGGCACCTCCGGCTCCTCCAACATTTTCGATTGGGAATTCATGGAGTCCGTGTTCGAGCAGTTCATGCGCCAGGTGGGTCCGGCCCTCAACGACTCCCGCCACAAGCTGGCCGGCTATACCGACGATGGCGGCATGCGTTGGGTTTATTACGAGCAGATCCTGTTTGGCTGCCCCGAAACGGCCTTCCACTGGTCCTGCACCGACGCATCCGTGCAGCTACTGGCCGATTACCCGGCCGACGGTTTCATCGAAATGCAGCAGGATCCGGTCCTGTTGCAGGTGTGGGCCGCTTCGGACTGCGCCAATCCCCTGACCGATCCGACGGTTACCGCCATTTTCGGCTCTACGGCCAAATTCGCTTCGATAGAACTGTATGATGATGGGCACGCGCCCGACCAGACGGCCGGCGACGGCATTTTCAGCGCCCAATGGACCCCGACGCAGATCGGGCCGGTGGCCATCGAATACAACGCCGAAGCGCCCGGCCTGACGTCGGCCACCGTTTTCGTCAACGGCAAGGTGGTCCCGGAAATGCATTATCATCTCGAATATCCGGCCATGGACTGGGTGGACGCCTCGTCCGGTACCGCCGTCCTGGCCAATACCGACGACGGCGGGGTGACAGTGCCCATCGGCTTCCCCTTTATGTTTTACGGCGAGACCTACAATTCCATCATGATCTCTTCCAACGGATTGTTGCGGTTCGGCGGCACCTATACCCACGACGGGGCCAATGTCGCCATGCCTGACAACCGCACCCCCAACGCCCTCATTGCACCGTTGTGGACCGACCTGAATCCCGGTTCCGCCAGCCGGATTTCCTATCTGACCACCGGCACCGCACCCGATCGAACCTTCGTGGTAGAGTGGAACAACGTTCCCCATTTCGACCAGGTAGGCGCGGCGACGTTCGAGGTGATCCTCGAGGAATCCACCCACAACATCCTGGTTCAATACCTGGACACAGATTTTGGCAATCCCGCCTATGACCAGGGGGCCGACGCCACGGCCGGCATCGAGGACTACAACGGCCGCAAGGCGCTGCAGTATTCCTACAACGAGGCGAACCTGCCGAGCGGCACCACGCTGCTCTATTCCCCCGTGGACGGGCCGTACATCAATCTCGCCGATCACGCCTGCCGGGGCGGCGACGGTGACGGCTATTTCACGCCCGGGGAAACGGTCAAACTGGATGTCACCCTGTACAACGCGGGGACCGGGCCGGCCCACAGCACCACGGCCACACTCAGCGCCGACAACGGCGTGATATTCCATGCCGACACCCAGGACTACGGCCTGCTCCCCGTGGGCAGCACGGCGACGCGTACCTTCACCGGCAAATTGCCCGCCGGCGCCGGTTGCGGCGGGACCATCACGTTCAGCCTGGACGTGTCGTATCAGGACGCCGGCGGTGCGCCCCGGCTCCGCTCCGACATGTTCCAGATGAAGGCCGGGAAGAAGGTGGAAGTCTTCGCGTTGCAGGATGATCTGGAATCCGGCGCCCCCGGCTGGGAAATGGTGTCGTATTGGACCCTCAGCGAAGCGGATTCCCACAGCGCCACCCACGCCTGGAACGATTCGCCGGGCGGAAATTACGGCCATATGTGGAACATCCCCCTGTATTCGCCCTGGTTCGACCTGTCGGGGATGATGCAACCCGCACTGACTTTCTGGCACCATTTCGACATCACCACCAACGTGGACTCCGGCTGGCTGCAAATCACCGCCGACGGCACCACCTGGACCACCCTGCGGGAATACACCGGCCGCAGAAGCGGGTGGACGATGGAGGAGATCGATCTGACGGGGTACGCGGGTGAACCGGCGGTCCGCCTGCGGTTCCAGCTGAATACGTCCCGCAACGATCCGACCGCCGACGGCTGGTGTATCGACGATATCTCCGTGTCGGAAATCACGTACGATTGCACTCTTGCGCCCTATGGGGACGTGGACGAAAGCGGCCTGGTGGACGCCGCCGACCTGGCTGTCATTCTGAACGTGACGGTGGGCAACCTGGTTGAAGGGGCCGCGCCGTGCACGGCGCCCGGGCTGGGTGACTTCGACGGCAGCCAGCAGCTGGATGCCGCCGATTGCGTGGTCCTGGCCAACCGGCTGGCGGCCAATCTGGAGCCGTAGGCGTTTCCGGCCGGAATCCCCGGGTATTTCTGTATCATCAGAAATAAGGAAAGAGTATAATTTCTATATTCTCGTGGATTATATTATGAGTCCGGTATCCGGACAAGAGGAGGAAAATATGACGAATGGCGTTCAACCTGAAAAGAAGGGTATGAGCACGGGGGCCAAGATCGGCATCGGTTGCGGCATCCTGGCCGTAGTGGGCATCATCGTGGTCATTGTGGCCGTGGTGGCCGGCGGTATGTTCGTGGCCCAGAAGGCCAAGGAAGCCGGCCTGGATCCCGAACTGATGGAGAAGAATCCGGAGCTGGCCGCCGCCAAGATGATTGTGGCGGCGAATCCCGATCTGGAACTGGTGTCCGCCGACGAGGACACCGGCACCATCACCATCCGCAACACCAAGACGGATGAAGAGCTGACGGTGGATTACCGCGACCTCAAGGACGGCAAGATCGTGTTCAAGACCGACCAGGGTGAGCTGAAGATCGAGCAGGAGAGCGCCGGCGAGGGCGGCGCCACCATGACCTATTCGGGCGAGGAAGGTGAAGCCGGCACCGTGCGCTACGGCACCGCCACCAGCGCCGACCAGTTGCCCGACTGGTTGCCCATCTATACAGGGAAGATGCAAATCGGTTACATCACCCAGTCGGAGTCGACGGACAACGGCATGCTGACCATCGAGACGTCGGATTCCCTGGAAAGCATTTCCGAATTCTACAAGAATGAACTGGAAGCGGCCGGTTTCAATGTCAGCACCTCGTCCATCGAGAGCGGCGGCCAGCGTATCGTTACCGTCCAAGGCAGCGACGACACCGGCGGACGGTCCGTCGGCATGACGGCCACCCAGGAAAACGGCATCAGCAAGATTGGGATTACGTTCCATACCAAAAAGTAGTCGCGGCAGGGACAACCATTTTCCCGAAAATAAAGGCCTGGCAAGTTGCCAGGCTTTTTTATTGGCCCAGGCCGGTGAATTTCGCCGATCGGAAACAAAAGCCCGGTTCCGGGCGTAAGTGGGATGAAAAGATGAGGCCGAAAGGAACGGCATGACGGACAAGGTCCCTGGGAACATCACCGACTGGCTGCAGGATCTGCGGCGCGGCGACACCCATGGGCTGGCCGGCATCATCGATCAGTACGGCGAGGAGCTGATGCGTTATCTGACATCCATACTCGGAAATCCGACGGCAGCCGAAGATGCCTTCCAGGACACCTGGTTGCGGGTGATCAAGAAGATCGACACCTATGATCCGCGCCGGAACTTTGAACCCTGGCTGTTCCGCATCGCCCGCAACCGGGCCTACGATCTGCTCCGGTCGCACCGTCGTTGGTGGAGGCGCCCCAGCGTCGAGAATCGACCGATTGACCGGGATCCCGATTTTGCCGAGAGTGACGCATTTTTCGACAGTTTTTGGCGCAAAGATCTGCTCCGAAGCCTGTTTGCCGAATTGGAGCCGCGTTATCGGGAAATTCTGTGGCTGCGCTACTATCGCGACATGTCATACCCGGAGATCGCGGCCTTTTGCCGGCTGCCGCTGGGGACGGTCAAAAGCCGGATCAGGCGGGCGCTGGACCAGCTGGGAAGCGCTTATTGTGAACAGGAGGAAAGTCATGAAATCGTCTGAATCCGCGACCCTCTGCCGCGAAATCCGCAAGCGACTGCGCTCGTTGCTGGCCGATGACACCCGGGGGGGGGCATTCCGGGATCTGGACCAACACCTGGCCGTCTGTCCCGCCTGTCGACGGTATTGGGACGGAATCCGGCACGCGCCGTCTCTCTGGCCGGACAAAAAGCCGCTCTACACGACGGTCCTGCGGGAGAGAACCCTGCGGGCGGTGACCCGGCAGACGGAGGAGCGAGGGACGGCACTGGTGCTGCTCTGGGCGCCCATCGGCACGGCCGGCCTCCTGTTCTCGCTGTTGCTGCCCACTATTCTCCTCGGACTGTTGCTGCGCAACTGGCTAGATGATTCGGTGACCAGTTATGCTGCGGCGTTCCTGCTGTCCCAGGGAGCGAGCCAGGCAGTGACCGGGATTCTTGCGGCTGTCGCGCACCGGTTGCGCCGCGCCGGTTTTATCCTTTCCACATCACATTAGGAGTGAACGCATGAAAAATCATCTTTTTCGCAATACCATCATCGGCTACTTCATCGCCCTGGTCATCGTATGGCTGACCATGGGCTACACGTACAGCCAGGGTGGATTGATCACCTCGCCCAACGACCGTCATTTTTTGCCCTTTCTGATGCTGCTGATCGCAGCCGCCTTTGCGTTGCTGATGGTCTTCGGCATTATCGGCTTTCTGGGCTATCTGTACCAGCAGGCCGAGCGACAGCCGGAGAGAATTGTCTTCTGGACCAGGGGCCGGCTGAACGTCCTTCTGTTCGCCTATTTCATGGTGCTGGCCGGCCTGGGCGGGTCCATGGTTTTTTTCCTGGGATTTTCCTTCCATGAATTCATGGTGGCACTGCCGGTGACGGCGTTGATCCTATTGAATCTGGTCGGCCTGGTGGGCGCCATCGGCTATGTCTATGGCGATGCCAAGCGCCGCGGCATGAACCCGACCCTCTGGACCCTGGTGGTCATCTTCGTGCCCAATTTTATCGGGTTCATCGTCTATTTTCTGGTGCGCGAGCCTGTCAAGGGGAGCTGTCCCGGTTGCGGGCGGGCCGTCGCCGCCCAGGCGGCGTTCTGCCCGCATTGCGGACACGCGCTCAAACGGCACTGTCCGACGTGCAAGATCCCGCTGGAAGAGGACCATGAGTTTTGTCCAGGTTGCGGCCGGAAGGTGAGCGAGCGGCTTACCCTTCAGGAAAAGGCCGAATGAATACCGGTGCCGGACGGGGACCGGCCCGGGTGCCGGTCCCCCGTCTCAGCGGCAATAGGGTTCCCACAGGGCGATCAGCAGTTCCAGGTCCCCCCAATCCCACACGCCGTCACCATTCAGATCATCTCCAGCGACGGATCCCCAGCTTGAAAGGGCGATGCCCAGATCGGCGGCGCCGATGCAAGCGTCACCGTTCATGTCATCATTGTTCAGTGGCGCGCGGGAGACGTGGTTCATGGCGTCGTACCGCCAGCCGGGCCGCAGCACATGCAGCGCAGCGCCTTCCAGGGCCGATGACTGGCGCGGCCCCACACTCTGGTTCGATGAGACGTAGTCCGAACGGGTGGCGCTGGTCAATCCCCATGTATCCAGAATGATGATGGACGATTCGGGCTCCGGGCCGGCCGGCGGGCGCACGAGAAGCCGGTTGGTGGGGAAGGTCTCCACCTGCCCGCCGCTGTCCACGTATAAACCCAGCCAGTGGGGATGCAGAGAGAGGGCGTACTGAACCCCACCCACGTTGTTTTCATCGAAGTCGGAAGAATTCCAGGTGCGAGTACTGAGCACGGTCCGGCCGAGGACGCCGTCGCCGTCCCGTAGGATCAAGGCGCCGTAAAAGAGGGCGGACGGGTCACCGCCGTCATCCACCCAGAGCTCCCCTTTGCGGCGATGGTTTTCCGCTGAACCGTTCAGCTGTTCCGCCATAAATTCAGGGGGACCGGCGGGCGACGGAACAGGCTCGGCGCCGGGGGGGCGGTCCACGACCCGCCGGGTCGTCAAATCGTAACCATAACCTTCCGTCAGCTGGTGGTGGTTGAGCTGGGTAACCACCGGCGGTCGGGCGGCGATCAGGTGGATTTTCGTGGCCGGGGAGGCATGCAGAAAGGTCACTGCACCCTCGCCGCGGACAGTGGCTGTCAGGTCAGGCCCGACGCACAGGGCGGTCCGGTCGTCGACGCCGATGGCCAAAACTTCCGCCACCGGGTCATGGAGCAGGCGGGCCAACATCACCGCCAGGCGGCCCAGGCGGCCGCGCTCGGTGAAGTGGGAATCGAAGAGCACGCCCGGCACCAGGCCCAGAAAATCGTGGGTAAAGCTGAGGTCTGGGTGGAAGGGGTTTTGCAGCGCCTCCCTGGGTGAGAGGGAACCGTACCGGGCGTCGTAGATGATTTCGCCGAGGATGTGCAGACCGGCGCTGGTGCCACCCACCACACCGCCGCGCTGGTACACTTCGCGGATAGCGGTTTCGGTGAGTGTGCCGTTCCAGGCGGCAATATACTCCCACTGGTCACCGCCCAGGATCCAGACGATATCGGCGGTGGTGATGGCCGCGTAGACCGCGACCGAATCGGCATCTGCCGACGTGATGCGGCGATAGGCGGCCGAAGCGGCCCCGGCGCGCTGGAACGCTTCCACTGCCGCGTCGCCGGAGGCACCGGTACCGATGACCAACGCGGATCCGTACAGGGCTTTTTTCACCATCCAGCCGAAGACCGTGGCGGTCCAGGCCATATCCCCCGGATAACCGCCCCCTTCGGCGCACACGTATCCCTGGCCCTGAACCGGGGCCGGCAAGAGAGTACTGCACAGCAATCCGATGATGAAGATTCTGGTCATGCCATCCCCGCTGCGATAGTTCTTGTTGCCCAGGCATATCCGCTGCCTATTGTAGGCCGCCGGGGGTGGGGATGCCAGGGAAAATCGGGTACCGGCCAGTCTCTGAAAGTGAGCCGGCCGTTATTCCGGCAATGGTTGAGGCCGGGGGGCTTCCTGGGCCGGCTGACGATCGGCCGGTGCGATTTCGCGGAAGGCGATGTTCAGAATGGCATAACGGGGCCAGACCTGAAAATCGTAATGCCACCATTCATGTTCGTAGACGGAATACCCCTCGGCGGCCATGGCGCGCTGCAGCAGACAGCGATGCCAGCGCTGCCGGGATGTTCCGCCCGGATAATCAGGGGCCGAGCGTTCGGAGAATTCGTCAAAAGAGCCGCCCATATCCACCGGTTGACCGGTGGCGAGTTCCACCAGCGTCACATCCACGGCACAGCCGCGATTGTGCCGGGAGCCATGGATCGGATCGGCGACGAAGTCCTTGAACGCGGCGGGAGTGGCGTCCCAGAACATTTTCGTCACGGACCAAGGCCGGTAAGCGTCAAAGATGAGCAGGCCGTATCCCCGGGGGCGCAGCGACCGGTGCACCCGTGCGAGAGCTTGGGCGGCCGGGCGTTGCAGGAACGCGCGGGGTTCATCGTAGAAGGCGGCCCCCATGAAATTGTCGGTGGTGGCGTAGCGGATGTCCAGGCGGATGGAGGGCTCCAGGGTCCGGACTTCCACCAGGTCGGCGGGAATGAATGCGCCTTTCTCGGCCGGTGGTTGGGCCTGGCGGGCTGCGCGGCGCAGGTCCTCCACCGGTCGGACCGGCGTGATGCGGAAGGTACGCCCGGTTTCAGGTCCGTAGAACTCCCGCTGGAATTCACGTTCGCCCAGCCGGCAGTGGCGGGCGAAGCCGTGGGCATCCCGTGAGAATTCCAGGTGAACATGGGCGGGCAGATTCTCGCCGGCCACATGCCAGGCATTTGGTGTATCTTCCACCAGGCGGAGGATCTCGTCGTGCCGCAGCAGCTCCAGGTGGCCGTCATGCTCGCGGATGAGGAATGGGTCTTCGCCGTGGACATAGCGCCCCAGGAGCCCTAGCCAGTGGTCGGGTGGGGGCGGGGGCGCCGACTCCGCCCGGATGGTGGCGGCGCCGACGGCCAGCACCAGGACAAGGAACACGGGCGGGAGGTGTTTTCGTGGATGATCGCCGGTCATGACCACCGCCGGAAGCTCGGGTGATTTCTCCGCCGGCCGTGCCGGGCTGGTCTCGGCGGGCCGGGCCGGATCAATCGTTCAGGTCGATTTCGAGAAAATCAAACCAGTACCCGGTCTGGGTCAGGCTGTCGATCTCCGCCTGCACCAAACTGACATGACCGTCCTCGATGGCGATGAACCGGGCGAACAGGTCCTGATGATCATGGGGCAGGGTGTTGACCATGGTCTTGTAAAAGGCACTGGTCTCGATTTCGAGCTTGAGCGCTTTCTTCAGCATCTGGAGGTCGTTGTCCGGGTCGATTTCGGCCATTTCTCCGGCCATTTTGCTCACTTCCCGCTGGATCAGGGCCTTGGGCGGAACGATGGTCTTCAGCCGTTCGGCGGTAACCGTGCCTGTGGTGCGCCACTGGTTGAGCTTTTGATGCAGGTAATCGACATGGCTTTGCTCTTCCTCGGCCAGCCGCCGGAAGATCTCCCGGCCGTGTTCATCCTTCAGCTCATCCACAGCGTTCTGGTACAGGTCCCGGACCTTGGTTTCATACTCAATGGCGGTTTTGATGGCTTCTTCGATATTCATGGTATAAACTCCCGTTCAGGGGATTCACTTGTTGGAACCAACATAAGACAGGCAGGCGCAGGGCGCAAGCATGAATCGCCCCGGCCTGCCGGAGATGGGTCAGCGGTCAATCAGTCCGCCTGGCGCTGGCCGAGGGCGCGGTCCAGCATAAACAGGGCGTTTTTACTTTCGCCGATCATTCGCAGCTGCTGCACGATGGCATCGGCGCTGGCTTCTTCCTCCACCTGCTCGTTGACGAACCACTGCAGAAACGCCTGGGTGGCATGATCCTTTTCGCTGATGGCCAGATCCATCAGGTCATTGATACAGCCGGAAATGTGCTGTTCGTGCTTGAAAGCGGCCTCGAAAGCGTCCAGCGGGGACTTCCAGGCGGCTTGGGGTTTTTCGATGGCCTCCAGCTCCACATCGCCGCGCCGCTCGAAAATAAAGTTGAAAATTTTCATGGCATGTTCGTTCTCTTCGCCGGCCTGGACTTTCATCCACTGGGCAAAACCAGGCAGGTTCCGGGATTCGAACCAGGCCGACATGGCCAGATACAGGTACGAAGAGAAGAGCTCCTCGTTGATCTGTTTGTTGAGGGCTTTTTCCATTTTTTTGCTCTGCATGATATGTCTCTCCTTTTGTAATGTTCAAGATGGATTATTCTGTTGATAAAAAGGGTTCACCAATTCCTCAATCTTACTTGACTGTCTTCGGTCCGGCAAGCTGTTTTCGTCAGCGGCGTGGCCTGTCGCCCGTGATGGATGAGCAGGACCGGGCCGCCCAAGAATCTAGTGCTCGGACACCGTGCTTCGTCGCTGCTGGTCATGGCCCTGTCGGCGGCGACACTCAGCGCAAACGCCCGTGAACTCCAGCTGGTATCCGGTGATCCGGAATGAGGCGCAGGCCGGCAGGGTCACCCGGACCTTGGCGGCATGTTCCGGCAGTAGATCATGGATGGCACCGCATTCCATGCAGCGGGCATGAAAATGGGCCTCGAGGTCGCCGTCAAAACGCCTTGGCGCCCCCGCGGTTTCAACTTTACGGACCATTCCCATGTCACTGAGGATCTCCAGGTTGCGGTACACGGTGCCCAAACTGATACGGGGCAGTCGCTGCCGCACGGTTTCAAAGAGTTGATCGGCGGTGGGATGACTGCGGCAGCGTCGTAACTCCTCGAGGATGATCTGTCGTTGTCGGGTCATGCGCTGTATGGGCTTAATGGTCAACAAAATCTCCTAAATAGTAATAAGAACTATTACTAATTATAAAGGAATCTTCCGGCTTGTCAATGTTTATTTTTGAAAAACTGGACTCGGCCCGTAGCGCTACCGGGGCTGGTGTTGAAACAGAACTTCTTCCGGGGATTGCAGGGCAAAGGGGATTTCGGTGGTCAGGCGGGTGCAGTCGAGGGATACATCCGGACTGCGGGGCGGCGCACCGATGAAGGTTTCCAGGGAAGCGGGGCGAATATGGTCCGTCGGCATCGCAGCGGCCCGGGCGACCAGCCAGCCGAATTCCCAGCGGCTCAGACGGCGGGGGCCGCCGACGTGGAAGAGACCGGTGATGCGGCGTCCCAAAAAATGGAGCAGCACGTGGACCAGATCGTCCAGCCAGACAGGTGTGCGAAATTCGTCGACGAACAGAGTGAGTGTCCGGCCGTCAGACAGGGCGTGACGGATCTGCTCATCGGCGCCACGGTCGCCCCGCCGGCTGCGGCCGTAAATGAGCGCCGGCCGGATGACGGCGGCCGTGGAGCAGAGTTCAAGACAGGCCGTTTCCCCGGACCGTTTGGTATGACCGTAAACACTCAGGGGATTGACCGGATCCGTTTCCGTGTAGTCCCCCTTCCGCCCGTCGAAAACGAGATCCGTCGACAGAAAGATCAGGTAGGCCTGCCGTCGCTGCGCCCAGCGCGCCATATCGCGGGTGGCCAGGGTGTGAATCCGGTGCGCGTCATCCGGATGCTGCTCGCAATGGGCCGGTGCCGACAGAGCGGCCGTATGGACGATCAGGTCCGGACGATACCGGTCCAGAACCGGCTCGATATCCTTGCGCAGGTCCCAGTGAAACCCGCCCGGGTGGTCCGTGGGCTGTCGGAAGAAGCTGCCGGTTACCTCGAAGCGTCCGGCGGCGGCCCGCGCCAAGGCGGATCCCACCTGTCCAGAAAGACCGGTGATCAGCAGTCGCGGCATCATGCCGATATTTTACCTGTCGGTCACGTTCAAGGCAAGACCGGCCAAGGACCGGGGTGCTCCCGGGAAGGATGGGGGCCGACCCGGGCTGGCATGCCGCCGGTGTTTCTGGTATGATGAAAACGCCGCCGATGAAAGCGCGGCCACCATCCATCGGAGGAGGAATCATGGTACGGGGACAATTCGGAGTAGCCCTTGGCGGCGGCGGCGCGCGCGGGTTTGCCCATATCGGTGTCCTCTGCGCCATGGATGCTGAGGGAATCCGGCCTGACCTGATCGTCGGCACCAGCATGGGCGCCATGATTGGTGGACTTTACGCCCATTACGGAAGCGCCCAGAAAATTTACGACCATTTTCATACTGTCATCGCCGACGGCGATTACGACGCCAGTACCTACGCCCGGCTGGTCCAGATGGAGATGACCGGCGACCAGAGCTTTCTGGCCCAGGTCAAACGCTTTTTCATGACTTCCGTCACCTTCGGCAAGACCTTGTTCCGACCGTCCATCATCCCTGTCGAGGAGTATGTCGCGGGCATCAACACGCTGATTCCAGACGTACGGATTGAAGAGTTGAGTCTGCCGTTCGCCTGCATCGCCCTGGACCTCCATTCGGCGGAAGAAGTGGTCATCCGCCGCGGCAGTCTGCGCCGGGCGGTGATGGCCAGTTGCGCCATCCCGGGCATCTACCCGCCGGTGGAAGAGGGCGGCATGTTGCTGGTTGACGGGGGGTGGATCGATCGCACTCCGGTTCCGGCGGCGCGGCGTCTCGGGGCGACGCAAGTGCTGGCGGTGGACGTGTCCCATGGCATCTTTCCCGCGACGGACCTGGATACGGCCATGAACCTCATCCTGCGCTCCAATCTCATCGCCGTGGATCGGCTTGATCTGATGCAGGTCCAGGGGGCCGACCTCTGCCTCCGCCCGGAGCTGGACAATTTCCACTCGTTGGACTTCGAGCAGCTGGACCGGATTGTCCAGGTAGGGTATCGCTGCGCCCAGGATGCCCGGGGCGCCATCCGGCGGCTGTGCCGGAAAGCCGGCCGGCGTCGCTGGATTTCGGCGAAGCGGCACGGGGGGGAAGCGTTCGCCTGGCCGGCTGATTTCAAGTTCCTGGAGATGACCATGGGGGATGGTCTGTCACCGGAAAAGTCCCGGCCGGCCGAGGGCGCGTGATTTGCCACTGCTGCAGGGGAACGTGAGACCGGGAACATTCCGCCTGACACCGGGCGGTAACAGTGAGGGTCCGATGAATGTTTTTCTGAATTATGCCATGACTGTGGATGGCAAGATATCTTCGGTGGATCGCCGCGGATCCAATTTCTCGTCTTCCGCCGATAAGCAACGGATGGACAAAATCCGGGCCCGGGCCGACGTCATCGTGGTTGGTGCGGAAACGGTCCGCTACGACGATCCTTCCTTCCGTATCCGGGATGAAGCCCTGGTGCGGAAACGGGTCGCGGATGGACGACCGACGCAGCCTGATCTCTGCGTCCTGACCGCTTCGGGCCATTTGCCCCCCTCCTTGCGGATATTCCGGCAATCCACCCAGCGCCTCCTGATTGCCACCCCTGCCCGTTATTCGTATCCGCCCGAGGCCGTGGCCGAGGCGGACGTGCTTCCGGTGAACAGTCGCATGGTAGTGCCTGAGCTGGTCCGGCGTCTGGCCGAAAGGGGTTATGAACAGGTCCTGGTGGAAGGCGGCGGACGGGTGAATGCCCGTTTTTTCCAGCACCGGCTGGTAAACGAAATCTACCTCACTGTCAGCCCGGTGATCCTTGGTGGGGCATCGGCGCCGACGCCGGTGGACGGCGCCGGCATGTCCGAGACGGCGCGACCGCATCTGGCCTTGCTGGACATGGAGCAGGTCGGGCAGGAACTTTTCCTCCACTATGGGGTGCACTGGAACGGCACCGCAGAACCGGCCGGTTCGTTCCACTAAAAAGTTCGGCCGATCATCCGTCGGTCTCAAAAAGGATTATTCCCCTGCGGCCTTGGACGACGGTAGCAGATTGAAAGGGATGGCCAGATTGTAGCGGACTTTTACCCCTTTGCCGTTCAGTGTAGCCGGTTTGAAACGCCATTTGTCCGCCACCGTCTGTAGAGCCAGGTTATCGATGGTTTCATTTATCCCTTCGACCACGGTGAGCTGGGTTGGCTCGCCTTTTTCATTGACGACGAACGTCATCTTGACCACACCCTGCAGGCCGTCGCCGATCATTTCGGGCGGAACCTCCACCGGCGGAGCCTCCAGCTGGACGGGCGGAGCCACACCCTTTTCGGAAATCTCATGGATGGTGTCATCCACGGATTCCTCTTCGGCCGGGGGCTGGGTTGGCAGCGTGTGGGGCTTGCGGATCTGGTAGTAGCGCAACTGCAAGCGTTCGCGATCATTCATACGGAAACCGTTTTTGGTGATGTAGAAGAGCAACTCCTGGATGGTTTCCACATTCCGGAGCCTGGTTTGCAGCGCCATCTTCTCGAGAGGGCTGGCCGTTGCCAACTTCTCAACCAGTTCTTGCCGGAGTTCCTTGTATTTCTTCATTTCCGTCAGCACAAAATCAGGATCCTGCAGGTCCCGGGGCGTGTAATCGGGGATGGTGGCCACGGCAAACGCCAGGAAGACCAGCATACAGAGAACCGAAAGGACGGTATGCTTCAAAGACATGGCTGACTCCTGTAGCAATTTTTGTTTATTATATACGTGTTTCACTGCACGTTGGCAACATAATTATCGGCGCAGGGCCGTCGCCGTCCCGGTTCCGGACGCGGCGAGTACTCGGTGAGCCGGTGGCCAGTAAAGCACACCACTCCCCAAACGGTAAACCCTTCGACCCAAAAGGGGTTCGAGATTTTTCATTGCGGCGGCCCAAATCCTAAAGTAGAATGGGTACCCGATGCCAGCCTGAAAGCCGAACACCATGACCGACGAACACCTTTCCCCAGCGAAGCCGCCGGCAGAAGATACTCCGGAACCCCTGGTTGCTTTTTCCGCCTACACACCGGTGGCGCCTGAAAAACCCCCGCCGCCACGCGGATTGATCCGCCTGTTGGGGTTGCTGGAAATCTTTCTGGTTTCCGGACTGCTGACGGATTCGCTGGCCGTCGCTCTGATTACCGGCCTGACGGGCGAGGATGCCAAAGCCATCATGAAATCCGCCGAGAGTCTTTTCCTGTACCTGATGCTCAGCACCATCTTGATCCTGCTGGTGGTGGTTATTCTGCAGCACCTGCACCGGCGTGAACCGGAGCTGACTCTCCGCTTCATGCCGCGGCAACGCCTGTATTCCAATACTCTGTTCGCTCTGTTGGCCGTGCCGGTGTTCATCGTGTTCATGCTGGGCGCCGGGAGTTTTTTCAATGTCGTTTTCCCTGGATCGGTGCCGGAAAGGAATCCGTTGCTGGAACTGATCCGGACGCCGGATCATTTGCTCCTGTTCATGATCAGCAGCATCTTTGCCGGCGGATTTCGGGAAGAGGTCCAGCGGGCTTTTGTCATCAACCGCACTGCTGTCTTTTTCTGGTCCCCCTATCTCGGTCTGGTGGCGTGGAGCCTCTTCTTTGGGCTGCAGCATTACACCCAGGGCTTGGCGGCCATCTTCATCACGGCGGTCCTGGGACTCGGCTTCGGCCTGATGTATATCTGGCGCAAGAACATTTATCTGCCGTTTTTTACGCATGCCTGCTTCAACGGCGCCGTGCTGATCTTTTACTGGGTTGGGCGACCCCTGACGTGAGGGGTGCATCGGCCATCGAACACGTTCAAGTCCCTGAAATTATGGAGGAGAACAGTATGGAGATCCAGACAGTCACCCTGGAGATTCCACCGGAAAGCAACCTCATCCTCGGACACTCCCATTTCATCAAGACAGTGGAAGACCTCTTCGAGGCGATGGTGAACTCCGTTCCCAACGTCAAGTTCGGCGTCGCTTTCTGCGAAGCCTCCATGGAAAGGTTGATCCGCTGGGACGGCACCGATGATGAGCTCGTTCAGGTCGCGATCCGGAATGCCCAGGCTGTGGGCGCAGGGCACATGTTCATCATCGTGATGCGTGATGCCTACCCCATCAATGTCCTGCCCAAAATCCGCGATTGCCATGAAGTGGTGCGGATTTTCTGCGCCACGGCCAATCCGGTGCAGGTGCTGGTGGCGCAAACGGAGCAGGGTCGAGGTATCCTGGGGGTCGTCGACGGGCAATCCCCGCTGGCGCCGGAACTGGGCGAACATCAGCAGGTCCGCCGGGAGTTTCTGCGCAAGATCGGCTACAAGCGGTAATCGTACCGGATGGCGGCGTCGATGGCAACACCGGCCGAATCTCCGGAGCTCCGGTCAGCGTTGCCGTTGATAGCGGCCCATCAACTGGGCGCTGGCCAGGATGTGATCGTTCATTTCCTGCAGCAGCCGGTGTTTGGACATGCCGCCGGGTTGTTCGAGCCGCTTGTCAAGGGCGTAGAGCGAGAAGGTATACCGGTGGGCCGAACCGGGCGGCGGGCAAGGCCCGCCATAGCCGATCCGCCGGAAGTCGTTCACACCCTGGCATGTACCGTCCGCCAGCTGTTCCACTTTGGGAATGTCCTCAGGCAGACCCGTGCCGGTGGCCGGGATATTATAGATCACCCAGTGCACCCATGTTCCCACCGGGGCATCCGGGTCATCGCAGATCAGCGCCAGTGTGACGGTCCCCTCGGGCACGGTACTCCAGTTAAGGGGCGGTGAAAGATCCGGTCCGTCGCAGGTGTGGCGTACCGGGATGGATTGGCCCTCGCCGAATGACGGGCTGGTGAGTTGGAAGACCATAATGCTGTTCGCCTCCTGTCGCGGGGTATGGGACACGGAGTGACCGGCGCAAAGCAGAATAATGACTGCTCCGAGTCCGGCCCATACAACCATCTTGTCATTCATGAGCGGTCCTCGAAGGATAAGCTACAGCTATTTTATCACATTTCTGGAGAATGGGGCAGAAGCGGTCGCAGTCGCACCAAGGTCGCCCCCCAGTGACCTCTTTCCGGCGGGGCGTCCCGGTATGATTCGACGAAGTCGAGTTTGTCCATGACCTGCCGGATCCGCTGCCGCTGGAAACCGGTCCCCTTGCCGTGAATCAGGCGCACTTCCCGCCAGCCCTGCTGCCGGCACAATTCAAGATATTCGGTTACCGCGGCGGGGATGTCGTGGGGCAGGAATGTATGGAGATCGAGGGAATCTTCCAGGGGAATCCGAACGATGTCTTCGCCGTCATCCCCGGGAAACCAAGGGGTTTCATGATCGTCGGAAGACATCGGCTCAGACTTCCTGGATTCGCCTCTTGAGCACGGCCCGGATGTCCTCCAGGTTGCGCTTGTAAATCAGGCTCATCACATAGAGTTCATTGGCCAGGAAAAGCGGAATCAGGCAGTACTCGAGCAGCAGGAGGCTGAACAGTTGCGGCTTGTCCTTGAGTTCGGTGGTCCGCTCAGCAGAGCAGTGGGAGACCACTTTCAGAATCTTTGACTTGGCATAGGTGAATTTTCGTTTTTCCAGAATGATGTTGGGATTGATCTCCATAAAATCGTTGGCGGGGCAAGGGAGGCATCCCTGGGCCTGATCCTTGACCATGTCACCGAATTCGTTGAAGATATCATGCATCTCCTTGAGACGGTCGACCTGCGGATCGATGATGAACTGCTTTTCCTTGGCCGCCTTCCAGTGCAGCATGGTGTTGCGGAAATTATAGGCGAACCGTTTGATGAGAAATTCGACATTCATCTTCATTTGGACCTCCTGGATGAGATCCAGGACAAGATCGGTGAAATCGTCCAGGTTGAAATCATCATGGTAAACATTCACCGATGTCTCTACGGTGAGGCCATCCGCTTCGGAAATCAGTTCAATGGCATACACGTTGTTGAGATCCATGTTGAACCGGTTGTGCAGCCGCAACCGCAACTGGAGGGGGGCGTCTTTTTCCGGAGTTTCGCCGTCTTTTTTGATTTCGCGGTTGAGGCTGGTGTCGATCTTGGCGCCCAGGTCACTGTGCCGGAACAGGATCATGGCGTTGTAAACGATTTCGTCCAGGGAATTATCACTGATTTCGATAAAGTCTTTCAAACTGACCTCCGCTCGGAAAGGGTTGCGATCCTATGGCGGAATGCTCTTCGGATGGGCCGGAACCACCGGTTTCAAGCCAGGGCACGCCGTTGCTGCTCCATGACGGTTTAAACCCGCCTAAAGTTCAGAATATATCGGAAAACGGGCGGACTTTCAAGAATTTGTTTTGCACGTCTTGCCCGCGGAGGTAGTTCCGACGAAAAGTTCGGCCCGCCTGATTTTCGTGGTATAAATGGTGATACATGAAAACGGATGTGGCAGGAAGCAACTGGCTTCCATCCCGGCCGGAGGAAATGTGCGAAAATGCCCGTGGTGCAAGGAAACGGTGGCCGTCAAACAACGCAATCTGGCCGCGTGTCCCTTCTGCGGGCGTTCCTGGCTGCCCGGCGACCCTGGTCTGCAGGTGTTGAATGCGCGGCGGATCGCCGAGATCATCGAGCGCCAGACGTTACGGTACCGCCGGCTTGTGGGCTACGGCAGCGCCGTTGTGGCCGCGCTATTTTTACTGGCACCGGTGTTCCATATTGGGGTAAGCCCCCTGGTCGTCGTGCCGCTGCTGGTGCTGGCCCACAGCCTGGTGATACGGTATTTCCTGGTGGCAAAGGCCCGCCGGGTCCTGAGCCGTACCCGCCGGATGTTTGTCCGCTGGATCACGCGGCTGGTACTTCTGTGGGCCGGATCCCTCGGTTATGGTTTTACCGTGCTGCCGGTGGTGGGAGTGGTCTGCGGGGTGGCGACGTTCGCCGGTTTGACCTCCATCGTCCATGCCTATACGGTGTGGAGCCTGCGCCGGGAACAGGCCGACGCGCCCCTGACCGGCTGGGAAAAACTGGTGCTCGGCCTGCTGGCCGGGATGACTGTGTTGGTACTGGCCGGCTTGCTGCTGGCGGCCCTCTTGCTGGGCTGGACGGTGAACCAGTTGGTGAATCTGCTGTCGGGGAGTTGATGCCATGGAAAGTATCATGCAGTACCTGACCGCCTTCGGTCTGGCCACCGGTGCCGGCGGCAAGGCCGCCATCCCTTTGCTGGCCCTGGGCGTATTTCATTACACGCCGTACTTCGAGCTGTCCGAACGATTTGCCTGGATCGCCAGCCCGGTGGTGATGACCGTGCTGGCGGTGGTCATGATCGCTGAGATCGTGGCCGACGCCCATCCCGAAATGGGCCGGTTTGCCGACGTGGCCGCCTATCTGCCCAAACTGGCGGCCGGTTTCATCGCCTTCGCCGCCGTGACGGGGGAGGTGGATGACAGCCTGCAGCAGCTGCTGGGTACGGGCGTTCTGGGCGGCGTCACGGCCGGCGGCGCCACCTGGCTGCGCAACCGGATGCGCCGGCCCGTCCGTGACCATGCCGAGGAATTGCACGACGGTATCGGCCGGGTGGCCGCCATCGGCGAATCCGGACTGGTGGCTTCGCTTAGCACCGCCTTCATCCTGGTGCCGGTAATCGGGGCGGTGGGACTGGCCCTAAGCGCTGGCGGCGGCTGGTTGTTCAGCCGGCGCCTGGATGATCGGCGCCGGTCATGCCCCCATTGCAAACAGCCCGTGCGACATGATGCGCTGGTGTGCCCGCACTGCCGTCGCGACATGGTGTCCGGTGCCTGAGAGGCGGTCCGGACTTCATGTCGTATTTCCGGTTCAGCGGCCCATTGGCCGTCTTCTTCGACCGTTGGCTCAGCCGGCACATTTTTCCGCCGTTTTCCTTGGGCTCGTCAAACAAATATGGAATAATAGCCGTAAAACGGGTACCGCACACCCGGCACTCCGTGCGGAACCGGTAGTCGGTGTTAGTCCCCACGGAAAGGAGTCGTACCATGACACAGCCCTATCATTCCCGGATGGGAGATTTCGGTATGGATCGTCGCAAATTTTTCAAGACGCTGGGTCTCTGCTCGATGGTCGCCGGCGGCGTCGTCCTGGGTGTGCCTGCCTCGGCCGCCGATGCCGAACCGGAACCCCCGGTGACGACGAATATCGATGATTTCATGAAGGCGCCGCGTGGACCGCATGCCCTGCCCGGACTGCGGCCCGGCAAGGTGGTACAGGTCACCGATCCGTCCGCCATCCACCAAGGCCGGATCATGGCCGAACCGGTCCGGGACATGGTTCGGCGGGCGATTACCGAGCTGACGGGCCAGGATCTGGAGCAGAGTTTCCGGCTGATGTTCACCGTTGACGACGTCGTCGGTCTCAAGGTGAACCCCGTGGGGGCTCCGCTCATCAGCACCCGACTGGAAGTGGTGGACGCCCTCATCGAATGGCTCACCGCCAACGGCCTTCCCCGGCGCAATATTGTCATTTGGGACCGCTTCGAAGATATGCTGACGGAGGCCGGCTACACCCCGGAACGTTTCCCTGGCCTGCGCATTGAAGCCCTGCAGACCATGGGCGACGAAAGCAACCTCTGGCGTGACGCCGCCGGGAATCATGTGAGCCAGGGGAATTTCGATCGGGACGTCTTTTATCTGGCGCGTGGCGTGGCCGGTAAAAATGTCCGCGGTTACAAGGATGACGAGTATTATCTCAACCAGCATGTTTTCAACGGTGAATATTCCTATTTCGGCAAACTGCTGACCCAATCCCTGACCAAGATCATCAACATCCCGGTTTTCAAGAATACCGGCAACGGCATCTCCATGGCCACCAAGAACCTGGGATACGGGGCCATCTGCAATACGGGGCGGTTGCACCAGCCGCTGTTTTTCAAGGTCTGCACCGAGGTGCTGGCGGCGCCGGTGATCCGGGACAAGCTGGTGCTCAACATCACCGACGGCCTGCGGGGCCAGTACGACGGCGGTCCCATGAAAAACGAGCAGTTCGTGTACGAGTACGCCACCATCTATGCCGCCACCGATCCGTTCGCCCTGGATATGATCTGTCACAATCAGATTACGGCCAAGCGCAAAGAGATGGGCGTCAAGGTAAACGAGCACCCGCGCTTCACAGAGTATCTGCACTATGCCGCCTCGCTGGGGCTGGGTGTGGCCGATCCCGCCCGCATCCATCATGTGCAGGTGAGAATATGAGTGTGGCGGTGTGGGTCCTGGGGCTCTGGCTGGGCGTCGCCGTCGGCGGCAGCGGTCCGGCGAAGGAGCCCTTGCCGGAGGTGGCCGCGCCGCCCGGCTGGGAACACACGGCGCCGGACCGGTTGTACACGGCGAGTGATCTCTACGGTTACATCAACGGTGGCGCCGAGGTCTTCTTGGAACTCGGCTTCCGGCAGTTGAAGGTTCGGAAGTTTGCCCGCGGCGAAGATGTGTTGGCGGTGGAGATCTATCGTATGCGGGATACGGCCGCCGCCCTGGGCACCTATCTCATGAAGTGCGGCCGCGAACGCCGTGACCCTTCCCTGGCCGGTCGTCATACGGTGGGTCGGTATCAGTTGATGATGCAGCAGAACCGCTATTTCGTGCTCATTCACAACGAGTCCGGCGTGGAGGCGGTGATAACGGACATGATCGCCTGCGGCCGGGCCGTCTTACGGCGGCTGCCCCCCGACGAGGATGTTCCAGCGCTAAAGAATATGCCTCAGCCCAACCGGGTGGATGGTTCTCTGCGGCTGATCCGCGGCCCCTTCACCCTGCAGGCGGTGTACACCCTCGGCTCCGGAGACATCCTCCAGCTGGGCGGACAAGTTACGGCGGTGGCGGCCGATTATGCGGTCGCGGCGGACGAGACCCATACCCTGATCCGGACGGAGTATCCCTCCGTCGCCCGGGCTCGGGCGGCGTTCCGCCAGGTGCGCTCCGGTCTGGATCCGGAGTTGACCGTGCGGCGTGACGGCGCGGACCGGTTTTTTTTTCAGGATTATGCCGGGCGCTACGGTCTGGTCGTCCGGGACGGGGCTCGCCTGGACGTGACCGTCAATCTGGCTGTTCCGCCGCAGTAGTCGCCTGTAGCACGATCAAAATCCAAAAAGGCCGATCCTCATCGGTGGAATCTCCTGTATAATAAGTGATAGTCCTGTTTCGACACCAGGGGTGGAGACACCGCCGGGTCGCAAGCCAGACGTCACGTTTCGCCTCATGCCGGATTTACCTCGGCCGGTTTGGGAACAGGCGGCGGCCGGCGGCACTTCGCCGGCCGGAAAATTCTATCGGGAGTAAACCCCATGTCTCAAGCGATGAAATCCACCATGATACTTGTCACACTGACGGCGGTCGCATGCGGCCTGACGTGTCCGGTCTGGGCCGATGTGCTCTGGAAAGTGCCCATCGAGCGGAATCTGACCATCGGTGAAACGCGCGGCGACCTCATCGTCCGGGATGACAAGATGATTTTTGAGTCCGTCAAGCGGGGCGACGATCGGGTGATCGAGTACGACAATATCCTTGAACTGGATGTCAAGCCCAGCGGTTATGAATTCCACCTGCATTTCATCAACAGCGCCAACGGCAAGAAAGAAAAATACGTTCTCAAGTTCACTAATGATCGGCCGGAAAACCGGGACATTCTCGAGTATATCCGTCGCCGTATGGTTGCGCCGGCCGTCGAATCCGGGCAGGATTACGCCACCGGTGAACCAGTGGATTTTCCCTTCCGGATAGCGGTGGAACTGGATCTGAACGGCAACAACTGCATCGGCACCCTGGTGGTGCGTGAAGACAAAATCATCTTCGAGACCGTTGGCGGCCGTTGTGCCAATCGCGCCTTCGTGCGCGACTGGGAGGAGTTCAAGAGTTACAGCCGGGTAAAGCCGGACGAGTTCCTTCTGGTCTTTTACAAGTATGGCTCGACCGCGCCGGACAAAATCACCCGGGTACGTTTCTTCACCCGTCAAGGCCCACTGCCGACGGCGGTACACCAATATTTTTCCAACCGGAACCGTTAGCAATGACCGGTGTTTTCGGCAGCGGAACGACGCCGGACCTGGGACTCTATCTGTATCCCGATCTGCTGCTGTCCATCGCCTATCTGCTGGCCAACTGGGTCGCATTTCGCCTGGCCGTTCGCCTTTGCCGTGGCGACGGCATCCCTGTCTTCACTATGCGCAAGGTCTTTCATATGGCCACGGCGCTGCTGTTCGTGCCGGTGGTGCTGCTGTACCGCGGTATCTTCTGGGGGGTGGTGGTCAGTGCCCTGATGGTGGGCATGAATGTGCTGGGTGTGGTACGCCGGCGGCGCCATGAACTGGGTCGACCTCTCCCGGTACCCGAACTGATCCGCCCCCTGTTGTTCCACCTGGCCGCCTGGCTGGTGCTGTTGGCTTTGTGGTTGTCACCTGTCTCGAGCCGGGTGCTGGTGCCCATCCTGGTGTTGGGTGTCGGCGACGCCACGGCCGCCCTGGTGGGCCGGCGCTGGGGGCGCCGTCGGCTGCCGGGTTTCCACCCGGGAAAAACGGTGGCCGGTATGCTGGCCGGGACGACGGCCGCCGCCCTCGTACTGGTATTGGTCACGCGGGCCGGGTTTTTCGGATTGTCGGCAGGAGGATGGAAAGAAATTGCCCCGGCCCTGGCGGTCCTGCTGGAACCGTTTCTGCCGGGGCAGATGGATAATCCGGCACTGATGATGGCCGCCGGAGGACTGTGCTTGCTGCTGACCGCCGTCTAGTGTTCGGTCAGCGCCCTGATGAGCCGTTCCACATCCTGTTTGAGCACGCCGTCGGTGGGGATGCGCTCCAGGGCCATCTGGGCGTATTTTTTCGCTTCGGCCTTGCTGCCCGACTTGCCGTAGATCAGCGCCAGGTTGTAGTAAGGTTCGGGCGCCCGGGTGTTCCGGGCAAGGGTCTCCTGAAAGTAGCCGGCTGCCTTCTTCAGACTCTCGGGCGTTTCATCCTTCATGAACAGAACACCGAGCGAATTGTAAGCCTTCCACTCGTTGGCGTCCAGGGCGATGGCCTTCTCGTATTCGGCGATGGCCTCATCCTTCAGCTTGGCGCTCTGGTAGATCTCACCCAGGTTGAAGTGGGGATCGCCCATGTCGGGCCGAATCTGCGCAGCCCGTTTGAACGCCTTTTCGGCCCCTTCGAAATCACCGGCCAGGATGGCCAGGTTCCCCAGGCGCATATTGTTGTCGTAGTTGTTGTTCTGCTTGGTCAGAATTGCCATTTCCACGTAGGCGGTTTTCATGTCCCGTTTCATGAGGCTCAGGCGGATGACCTCCTCGCGCAGGATGACGGCGCTGGGGATGTGTTTCAGCCCTTCGTGGTAGAGCCGCAGGGCCAGATCGCCTTTGCCGCCCAGCTCGTAGGCCTTGCCCAGGGTCATGTAACCCTTGATGAAATAGGGATTGATTTCAATGGACAGGAGGGCGGCCCGGATGGCTTCGGTGGTGCGTCCCGTATTGGCCAGAATGGTGCTGAGTTCGTAATGGGACTGGAAATGTTTCGGATCGAGGTTGATGGCCTCGCGCACCGCCTTCTCGGCCTTTTCCCAATGGCCCAGTTTGCGGTAGGCCCGGGCCAGGTTGTGCCAGGCCATGGTCATGGCCGGGTCCTGCTTGACGGCTTCCTCGAACAAGGGGGTGGCCCGCTCGAAGTCCTCTTTCATGGAATAGGCCAAACCCTTATAGGCCAGGGCCTGGGCGAACTTGGGATCCACGTCCAGGGCCTGCTCCACCAGGCGCAGGCCCTCATCAATTTTTTCCCTAGCCATGGCGAAGCGGCCCAGTTCGGCCAGAGCTTCGGCGGACCGGGGATCGGCTTTCAGCACTTCCCGATAGGTTTGTTCGGCGTTGCTGAGTTCCCCCTGTTCGAGATATGTGCGGGCTTGCTGCAATAATTCGTTTGCATCTGCCATTGCTTACTCTCCTTTACACGGTTTGATCCAGTTTGTCGGTTCGGCTGGAAGGACCATTGTATCACCAACCGCTGAAGAAATCTGATACGGCATCGCCCACGGCTTCGGCGGCGTCGCCGATGGCGTCGCCCACGGCTTCGGCGGCATCACCGATGGCGTCACCCACCGATTTGGCCGCGTCGCCGATCGCCTCCCCAACATCCTCGGCCACGTCCACGACGCCCTTTCCGAAGTCCTCCAGGCCGGTGACGATATCCGAGCCGATGTCGCCCAGGACTTTACCCACGGCGCCGAAGTCGATATCGAAGCCGAAATCCACCTCGAAACCGAGGCCCAGTGCCGCACCAAAGGCCAGGTCGAAGGAAAATTTGCCGTCCTTGAAACCGACGTCCAGGTCACCCTTGACGCCGACACCGGCCCAGCCTTCCACGCCGCCGCGCACGCCGGCGACGTCCCTGCCGTCGATGTTCAGGCTGGCGGCGCCGTCCAGGCGGGCGCGGGCGCCAGCGAAGGCTTCGCCGCCGATCTTGATGTGCGGATCATCCTTGAGGCTGACCTCGGCCATAAGCCGCCCCTCGGCCCCCACCATGGCATGGAGGTTGGCCTGGGTGTTGATACCCACATCGTGACCGCCGATGTTGAGGCGGGGCGTGTTGTAGCCGGCGGTGTAATCCACGCCGGCCAGGATGGCGCGACCCTCCACACCGATCATGGCGCTCCAGTTCTTTGGATCCACGTCGCCGAAGGCCCGGGCCGAGGCTTCCAGGAAAGTCGTCTGTCCCTGGATGTAGGCTTCACCCCAGGCGCCGGCGGCCCGCTCGTCGAGTTTGCCCACCTCGAAACCACCGAACTTGCCTTCCCACAGGGTCTTGCCCAGCTTGCCGTAGCCGATTCCAAAGTTGTCGATGAGACCGGTGGCGTCGGCATCGCCCCAGCCGCGAACCTGCTTGTCGGACAAGCCCCAGTTCTTGGTATAGTTCCGGGGCAGACCGAATCCGTTGTCCTTGTCGAACAGCAGGGTGTCCACGGCCTTGTGGGTGATTTCACCGATGGCCTTCTCGGGATTGGACCAGTCGACGTTGCCGGGAAGCGCGCCTTTCAGCTGATCCACCAGCACGTTGCCCAGCTGTTGCCCCACCTGGTGATACCAGTTGTTGCTCGGTTGGTTGGGGCCCAGTTCGGGCGACGGTAGCTGGCCCGGTTGAAAATTACCCCAGCCGCCGGCCTGCTGTGCGGCCTGGTCCAGCCAGGCACCCAGCTGCTGCTGCGCCTGCGGCGTGGAGAACAGGTTGGAGAAAATGTCATTGAGGGGTTGCTGGCCGCGACCGCCCTGGATCATGTCCTGGATGTTCGCCGGAAACATGGCGCCCAGGGCGTTGCCGAGGCCGGATACCAGGCGGTCAAGCGGGTTGCCCGACATCTGGTTTTGGATCTGACCGAATTGTCCGTACATACCATCCATGACCTGCATCAAACCCTGGGCCGCGACGTTCATGGCCGTGGCGGCCAGGTGTTTGAATCCCTGAGGTACGTTGGGATTCTGCAGAATGTCCATGCCCTGGTTCAGGACGGAGGCGAATTGTTGCATGGCACCGCCGAGTTGATCCACCATCGACCCGAACATGCTGTTGAGGGCGTTGGCGCCCAGGTTGGGATTTAATGCCGAAAGCAGGCGGGTGGCGTTGCCCAAATGTGCCTGCAGCATTTCCGAATGGAGACTTTGGGTCAGCTCCGAGGAGATGAGCTCCTTGGCGAACATCCCGCCGACGGGCTCCCGGTTTTGCCCCAGCAGCACGCTTTTCAGGATGTTTTTGTCTCCGCCGGTAATGCTTTCAAACGAATCCACAAACTGGTGAACCTGGTCGGCGCCCATGGTTCGACCGAATTTTTGCAGTTCGTGCAGGCAGGTTTGAGGGTCGGCACCTTTGACGCTCTCGTACAATTGGGTTAATCTGGTTGTAAAATTCTCAGGACCAGAGATTTGCATGGTACCCTCTCCTTGCTTGTGGTCTTCAAACTGAGATATTTATCGGTGATAGAGAAACAAAGTTGCCCGCATTATAACACGTCTGTTCCCGGTGGATGACAAAATTCTTCGTTTTACGAAAGGGTGTTGGATATAATACTCATTTGATTCGGGAACGGTGAAAGGGATGCAGAAAGCGGTTTTTTTGGATCGGGACGGTGTCGTCAACGAGGATCGGGAGTACGTGTCCCGGATTGAGGATTTCCGATTTATCGACGGAGTGTTTGAGGCCTGTCGGGAGCTGCAGTCCATGGGCTATACGCTGGTCATTGTGACCAATCAGTCGGGTATCGCCCGCGGTTTGTACTCCGCGGAGAGATATCACCGGCTGACGGAGTGGATGCTGGCCATGCTGGCCGAAGAGGGGATCGACATCGCCGGGGTTTATTATTGTCCGCATCACCCCGACGGCGTCGTGGCCGCCTACCGGCAGGATTGCCGCTGCCGCAAGCCCCGGCCCGGCATGCTGCTGCAGGCGGCGACGGAATTGGGCCTGGACCTGGCGCACAGCGTGCTGGTGGGCGACAAGGAGGCGGATGTGGAGGCAGCGCGGAATGCCGGCTTGGCCCTGGCTATTCTGGTGCGTTCCGGTTGGCCGGTCAATCCGGCCACCAGCCGCGCCGATGTCATTGTGGACAGCCTGCGGGATGTGCCCGCCCTGCTGCGTACCGCAGAAATCCACCGCCCCGGGGAGTAATGCCCGGCGCGGTGCAGGCTGTGTGAAAAGGGGCTGAGTGTGCCCCGGAAGGGAGATCATGCGTAAAGTATCGGCCCGGAATCTGGATCCTATGGCCATCCGGCTTGTCGTGACGGATGTGGACGGCATCTGGACGGCAGGAGAGATCTTTCTCGATGACGACGGCCGGGAAATCAAGCGGTTCTCCGCCTACGACGGCCTGGCGGTGCGACTGGCCCGGGACGGCGGGATCCGCTTCGCCCTGCTGTCGGCCCGCGCCAGTCAGGCGGTGACGCTTCGGGCCCGGCAGCTGGGGATTCAACCGGTGGTTCAGGGAAGCGGTGACAAGGAAACGGCGCTGCGGGAGATCCTTGGGCAGATGGCCATGCATCCGGGACAGGTCCTTTACATGGGGGACGATCTCACCGACCTGGGGGCCTTCCGCGTGGCCGCTATCCGGGTGACCGTTCCCCACGCGCCGGCCGAGGTGCGCGCCGCGGCGGACCTTCTGACGGAGCACCCCGGCGGCGGTGGGGCGGTGCGCGAAACAGTGGAATGGCTGCTAAGGGCCCAGGGAACCTGGGCCAAAATCGTCGCCGCGTATTCGGACCGCGAAGCGATGACGTCATGGCCGCCCGATGCGGGCGGCGGGAACTGAACGAGGTGTGGCATGGGAGTATCGGTGCTTCAGAAAATCCGCTGGTACTATAACCAGCGGGACCTGCTCATGAACTACGTCCGCAAAGATCTCAAGGAGCGGTACGTCGGTTCCATCTTCGGATTCTACTGGTCGGTGATCAATCCATTGATTCTCTTGGCCATCTACACCTTCGTCTTTTCCATCATCTTCCAGGTGAAATTCGGGGACAGCGCCGGTTTGGGCCAGTCGGCCCTCTATATCTTCTGCGGCATGATTCCCTGGATGACCTTTCACGAAGCGGTGGGCCGTTCCACCGGGATCCTGCTGGACAACGCCAACCTCATCAAGAAAGTGATGTTCCCCTCCAAGATACTGCCCATGTACATTGTCGTGTCTCATTTCGTCAACCTTTTCATCGGTTTCGGCATCCTGGTGGTGTTCGCCTTGCTGAGCGGCCGGTCCATCAACGTCTATTACCTGCTGCTGCCTGTGTACGTCGCCGCCCAGTTCCTGTTTACCCTGGGGTTTAGCTGGGTCGCCAGCGCCGTCAACGTCTTCATCCGCGACATGGCCCAGGTCATCGCCCAGTTCCTGATCATCTGGATGTATCTCTCGCCCATCTTCTACTCGGTGGAAGCCATTCCGGAAGAAATCCGCTCCTATGCCTACCTGAATCCCATGACCCATCTGATCGAAGGTTACCGGGACATTTTTCTGAACGAGACCATGCCCAGCCTGGCGGGAATGGGAATCTACGGTGCGGTGGCGGTGGTCGTGCTCGTGGCGGGGTATCTCTTCTTCACCCGCAATCAGCATGCGTATGCCGATGTGTTGTAAGTCGGGCGGGCCGTTGAACGCAGCCGGCGGCGGGGGCCATACTCAGCGTGGCAATTCGGGGAAATCCTCGGCCAGGGTATTGAGCAAACCGGCCCGGTTTTCCTTTTCCCGTTCCTGATTCGGCGGCAGGGATGATTTGATGAGATAGACGTCCAGAATTTCGATGGGGGCCTTGTCCCGCACCCACCAGACCGGCACGAATCCCCAATAGTCACTGTAAAAGCCGGCGCGGACCAGCGGATTGAGCACCCGGAAGGGAAAGGCGGAATCGACCGTCACCTGGTCAACCCGAAGCGCGTGGGCGGCGGATTGCTCGTACTCCGTGAAATAGGTCGGCGTGGTCAGCACCGGTTTGATGAGGATGTCGCCCGCGCGGGGCCGGCGGTCATAGCGCAGCAAGGTGCGTCCGCCCTGCGCCAGGACGTAGTGTCGCAACTGCCATTCGCCGGCGATCCAGACGGTGTTGTCGGCCGACTGATAGCGGGACATCACCTGGTCCACGCCACGACGCAGGGCCCGGGCCATCTCCAGATCCGCCAGGGCCATCATACCGCCCAAACTGACCTGGCCGATGATAAGAACGCTCAAAAAAACCGGCTGACGCAGCAGGCGGCGTGAAAACGCCCCGCCGGAATGAAGAAAAGCAGCCAGCAGCGGCGGGAGAATCCAGACCTGGTAGCGGGCGGCGCCGCAGGGGAAAGCGAAGAGGGTGGCCAGGAAAAATACGATCACCCAGGCGCCGAGGGTACGCCAGGCGGCCCGGCCGTCCGCGTCCAGCGATGCAGGACGTCCAAAGGCCACCAACAGGGATTCCAGCAGCAGGATGAAACCGGCGACGGCCAGCACGCTCAGGGCAACCTGGTGAAAAAAGCCTTCGCCGGGCAAGAGGTCTCGTACCAGGAGGCTCAGCGGGAAAACCGCCATCAGGTATAACTTTCCGCGGATGTAACGCCAGCGCCAGAACAGCAGGATCACCGGAAAGAGCATCGTGCCGCCCGTCATGACCAGGGTGTAGAAAAAGCGGGGCAGGAACCCGGTGTGGGGGCGATCCTCATAGGCCCGCAACAGGTCGAGCACATCCAGCGGCAGGAAACGGCCGGTGACGGCCAGGATGAGCAACAGCCAGGCGGCAAACAGACCGGCCGGCGGGAGAAAGTACAACAGAATCTGGCGACGGGGTCGGCCCAACAGCAGGGCGTAGAACGTCACCGGCAACAGATAGAACACGGCGGTATAGGAGATCAGGATGGCGATTCCGTTGCAGACGCCGGCCCAGATGAGGTATCGGATCCTGTAGTCGCGGAATCCGTAGAAGCCCAATACAATCCCCGCCAGTCCGAAGGCCGCGGTCGGGACATCCATCATGATGGTGTGGCTGAGGGTGAACATCAGGGGCGAGAATACCGCCAGCAGGGTGCCCAGCACGGCTGGAAGTTTCAGGAACCGGAGCAGATAGTACATGGCGCCGGCAAACAGCAGAAAGAAAGGCACGAAGGCGAAATGGGCGAGGAGTTCGAACCATTCACCGGACAGAGCCCGGATTCCGTACAGGTAGTAACAGAGCAAGGGGGGATGGCTGTAGGACATCATGTCGGACCACAGCTGTCCTTCCCAGATTACGGGCTCGCGTAACGGCATCAGCGGATCTCGGGAGACGGAGTCGGTGATTCGCAGGAAGATCCCGTCATCGATATGGAAGGGCATGAGCAGGGCGAAAGGGATCTGCACGACGAAAAGAGTGACGAGCAGAATGACAGGAAATTTGGTCTGAGTGGAAATTCGGATCTGCATGTCAGTGCCTGTGCTGGATTACGATAGGATGGTATCCCAAAAAAGCGCTGAAATCCAGATGTGAATTCCGGCGGCGGCGAAAAACAGGATGGGATTGAAGCCGATTCTCGATGTAGGGATGGTGAGCCCGGCGATGGATTCAAGCGGTGGAATGCAGGATTTCAGTGGAGGGGGACTGGCGATCCGTCCTCGAAATAAATAGCCAGGCTCTCGTTCAGGTAAAAGGCCGGTTCGTCCGGATGTTCCACCGGCCGGGCCCAGATCTTGAACGTACGGGTCTCGATTTCGGCATAGAACATGTAGCCGTTGTAAGTGGCGGTGCCGGAATCGAACCGGGTGTCGAGATAGCCGAGGTCTTCCAGTTCATCCAGGGTGGTGTAGCCTTGGTGGCCGTTTCGGGTGAAATAGGTGGCCTCCGCCGCGGCGACGCGGCGCAAGGTCGCCCAGGCCGATTTTTCCTGGGTCACAACCTTGACTTCCTTGAGCAGGGGAATACAAATGATGATCAAAAGGCCGATGATGACGACGACGATAAGCAATTCCACGAGGGTGAATCCATGTTGACGCATCTCTTCGATCCTATCGTTTAGTACCTTACAAGTTCAATCTTTCTCAAAATGGACAAGAATTTCCGATCATCGTTTGGAATCGACGGCCAGCCGGGGCACGAGAAAGAGTTCTTTGAGGCTAAGTCCGGTGGCGATGATTCGTTTGCCCCAGGCCGTGAGGTAGTATTTGTAGGTTCGGCCGACCCGGCGGATGATGCCATGGACGCGGAGGCGCTTGAGGCTCCGCGAGAGCCAGCCGGGGCTTCGGTCGGGGAAACAGGAGCGGAGGTCCCGGCAGCGAAAGCCGCTGATCAGGTATTGGCC
>JAFGRT010000170.1 GCA_016935015.1 Acidobacteriota bacterium
CCATCTCCTTCCAGTTATCCTTGACCGCGGCGATGCTTTGCCTGGCGGCACAGCTGGTGCAAATTTTTCCTACATGGATTTCCTTGCCGCACTGTTCACACGGATGCGCGAGCTTGTCCCGGAGATCTTTCTTCAATGCAGCGGTCTGACAACTTGTGCATGTGTCGCCAAGATGAATGGTTTTTCCACAGACGGCGCACGGATGAGCCTTGCTCTCCCAATGATCGCGTTTGAGTTCAGCGGCCTGGCAGGACGCGCATACAGTACCCATATGAATGGTTTTCCCGCAAACGGAGCAGGCATGGGCCTTGTCGTCCCAGTTCTTCTTCTTGAATTCCTTGGCCTGACAGGTGGCACATACAGTACCCACATGGATGGTCTTTCCGCAAACGGAACAGGCCCGGGCCTTGTCATCCCAGTGTTTTTTTTTGAGCTCCTTAACTTTACATGATGCGCAAAGATTCCCCCATGGGATTTTTTTGCCACATGACGCGCACGTTCGTGCGGCCTGCAGAGGTGTGACAAACAACGAAAGTACCAGACCCAAAATGCAAATCCACGTGATCCATCGGATCAAACCCACGCCTGTCATTCCAACCTCCACTGGGGAATTATTTTAGAGTTCACATTTAATGACTGATTATCAGATACTTGAACATATTTATGTCACCTTCTCCACACCTGCTGTTCATGACTCACCCGAATGTGGCTGACGATATTGCTGCCATCATAACCATGAGCAGGAGTATTACAGCTTCAATGTAAGTAACACATGGCCGCTCGGCAAGCGACAAGGCACGACAAACCTCGCCAACATCCCTTTGTGTCAGGCTAACGGCATGAGCATCATCGGCAGCGGGGGAGGTAACCGAATATCATTCCACAGGCGCCGCATTGTTGGAGCATCGGCTTTCTGTGGTTTCACTGATGGTGGAAAGTGCCCCCCGTAATACAGGCTTCATTACAACACTCACAGGACCAGCACTTATCCCGACCCCACCATATACATCCCCCATTCAGGTGCGAGGCCTCTGATTCCTGGAAGAAATGGATGGCACAATTTTAAAATGTTGTTTTTCTTTGCCCCCGGCCCCGCCGGTCGGCGGAGTGAGATGCGGCCCGCTCACTCCGCCTGGCGGGTGAGGCGCAGATAGGGATCTTCGCCGTAGCGGCCGGCCGTCAGCTCATTCACCCGGCCGTCGGCGTCGCGGACGGCGGTGACGACCCAGCCCTGCTCCAGGCTGACGAACCTCGACGGGCCCAGGGGGAGCAGGGCCATGTCGCCCGTCACCGCCGAGCGCACATGCAGGCGCCCCTCCACCACCGCCACCTGGATGGGCATGTCGGGCTGGCCAACCAACCGGTACTCGCCCACGCAGGGTGCCAGCTCTTCCGGCGCGACCGCCGCCACCGTCACCGCCTGCGGCTGGTGATCGGGCCAGCCGTAAATGTGGGCGATGCCGCGCAGGATCTCCTCCATGAGGGGGCCGCCGGCATCGGAATTGGTCATGATGGCCGCCCCGCGGCGGCCGTCGGCCGCGCACACGAGGGTGCAGCGAAAGCCCTCGTTGGCGCCGCCGTGGTGGAACGTCCTGTCGGCGCCCGCACCCTGGATGCCCGGCCCCAGGCCCCACTGGCCGATGCCCGGCTCCAGCATCCGGCGGGCCAGGTCGGCCGGCAGAATGTGCTCCGTCTCCCCTGCAGCGGCAGCCGAGACGCCCAGGGCGAAACGGCACAGATCCGCCGCCGTGGTCCACAGTCCGGCGGCCGCCAGTTCGGGATAGACATGCCACCGGCCGTCCACGGCCTGCCCGTCGGCCCGGTGGGCCGTGGCCGCCCGGGCGGCGCCGGCCGGCGGCAGCGGCTGGGCGTAGGTGCTGCCGGTCATGCCCAGGGGATCCAGGACCGCCGCCTGCATGTAGTCGGCGAAGGATTGCCCCGTCACGTCCGCCACCAGCTGCTGCATGACCACGTAGCCGCCGCCCGAATAGCGCCACTGGGCTCCAGGCAGGATGTCCACCCGCACCGGCGCCGTGTTGGCCGGCGGCTGGCCGTCGAGGAGCTGCACAACGGTGGGCCGCGGCGCTGTCACGGCGTAGCCGGGAAAGCCGTGGACCGTCAGCCCGGCGCTGTGGGTCAGCAGCCGGCGCAGCGTCACCGGCTCGCGGGCGGTCAACTCGTTGTCGGGCACCTGCCACGAGACGAGGCGTCCGTTCACCGGCTCATCCAGACCCAGCCGGCCCGCCGCCACCAGGCGCAGCGCCCCCAGAGCGGCCACCGGCTTGCTGATGGAGGCCGCCTGGAACAGGGTGTCGGCCGTGACGGGCTCATCGCGGCCCGCCGTCCGGACGCCGTAGCCCTGCGCCCAGTCGATCTCCCCGTCGCGGATGACGGCCACACTCACCCCCGGCACGGCGTAGTGCGCCATGCGGTCCCGCAGGGTCATGGCCGGCACGGGTTCGCCGGCGATGTACAGCTCCGGCCGCAGGCCGGTCTCCACCGCCCGGATCCGCTCTGCGGGACCGGCCGGCGCTTCCGGCGCGCATCCCGCGCCCGCCAGCAGGGCGAAGAACGCCCCCGCCGCCAGCATCCGCCGCCATCTCGCTGCCTGGATCATGCTCGCCTCCCGTTTTTCTGGTTTATTCTACCCCGATACGCCTGGCAAGCTCCATCCGTTTCATGAGTCGCTGAATATCCACCGCCGGCGGGTTCATGGCCCTTGCGCCGGCCGCCGGCTTCGGCGGCACCGTTTTGGCACTGGACCCGGGACCCGGTTCCGGGGTATGGTGGTAGCGATACGATTTCGCGTCCCAGCCCACTTCCCTGCCCCCGGCCACCCGCCCACCGCCGCGGCGGGCGCGGGATTGTCCCCGGAAGGCAGTTCTTCTGCGGCAGCCACAACAACGGAGGTCAGCCGATGAACGACCACCCGACCCCTCTGGACCGCGCCGCCATCCCGGCCATCCTGGAGCGCCTCTACGGCGACGCGGCCGGTCACACCTTCCACGACGTGCCGCCCGAGCCGGAGGAGCCCCCGGAATACGAGGGACTGGCCGATCTGCTGGCCGTGGTGCGGCAGCTGAAACAGGCCGTCCGCGGCCTGCCCCGCGACCTGGAGCATGTGTACGGCGAACTCACGCCGGCCAGCGTCCACAACGTCATCGACCGGCTCCCGGGCGGCCTCGGCGCCGGCGACGTGTTCATCGACCTGGGTTCGGGGATCGGCAAGGTGTGCGTCCAGGTGTTTCTGGCCACGGCCGTGGGCGCCTGCCGGGGGATCGAGCTGTCGGCGCCGCGGCACCGCCAGGCCGAGGCGGCGCGGCAGCGGCTGCAGGCCGACTACCCGGCCATTTTCGCCGCCGGCCGGCGCCTCGATTTCGTCCAGGGGGACATCCTGGCGGCGGACATCGGCGACGCCACCATGGTCTTCCTGTGCGCCCGGCTGTTCGGCGACGACCTCATGGCCGGCATCGTCCGAAAAATGGCCACCGGATGCCCCCGCCTGCGGCACGTCCTGTCCACCCGGGAGTTTCCGTTCCCCGGGCTGGCGGTCAGCGACACCCTGACCGTATATTCGGCCTACGCCCCCCGGGGCGAATCGCTGTGGATCTATTCTGCCTGAACGACCCGCGCCGGGCCCAATCTGTAGGGCCTCTCCCTGCGATACCGCCCCGCCTGCCGCACGGCGTCCACGAAATGCGCTGGGCGGGCCTGCCCACCACCGCTCCGAGCTCCTGGAACCAGTAGGCAGAGCGACGTGTTCGGGTGAAGCGGCGACTGACACACTTTTGTGACAGAGCCTGGCACCGTTGCCTGGCACCGTTGCCGGACCGGCAAACAGAGCGCATAGCCGTCACCGGCCGGGTGCGGAAAGGTAGCCCGGTTTCGACGGGAGCATCGATGATGAGGCGACACGTCGCCCGAATCCGCCATCGCAGCACGCCAGCCGTATTGACGCGCTCTGTCGACATCGTTTTGTGACATAGCCTGGCACCGTTGTCGAACCGTCAAACAGGGCGTATAGCCGGCGCCGGGCGGGCGGCGGTACCCTACGCCATCGCTGGCCTCCCACCACCGCTCTGTGCTTCCTGGAACCAGGCGGCAGAGCGACTTTTTCGGGTGAAGCGGCGACTGACACACTTTTGTGACAGAGCCTGGCACCGTTGTCGATGAAGAGCACCGGGCTGGCCCAGCCACCCCGGCTCCGCCGTCTGCCAAGCGCAGGAGGCGGTGCGTTGTGGTTCCGGACCGGCAACGGCGCGACGGACGTAGCCGTCGCCGGCCGGACGGCGGTTCCCCAATGCGCTCGCTGGCCTGCCCACCACCGCTCCGTGCTCCGCGGAACGCAGGAGGCCCTGCGCATGTTTAACGCGGAATGTCACGGATCAGGTTGCGGATGCCCGAGGACCGGAGGCCGATGGTCGCGGATCTGAACGAAAACCGAAGGATAAAGGCAGATGTTTCGGCAATCTTGTTTTCCTTCCCTGGACCCTGATACTGAACCCTTTTTTCTTCCCCGTCAAAAGAAAGCGGCACTACGTGTTGCACTCCACAAACATCTCTTTTTTCGACAAGATATGACGACGGCCCGCGGTATCCAGACAGCGTGGTCACAGGTCGGCGAAGATTTTGTTCATGCGGTCGTGCTGTTCCTTCAATTTTTTCTCCACGGCCTGATACCGCTTTTCGTGGCGGAGACTGTCGTAAAAGGGGTGGTGGATCAAGCGAAGGTAGGATGTCTCGGAGCCGGCCTCCAGGCAGGCCAGGGCCTCTTCCGTCATGCCCAGGAAGGCGTACAACAGACCCGTATTGTTGAGATATATATTTTCAACGGATAACGCCTTGTCTTTTTCGCCCCGCACCGCATGCAGAAAGGCCGTAACCGCCCGAAACTGCGATCCGTGCGGCTGCCCGGCGCTTCTCGTAAGACACGTTTCCGCCTCGTCGGCCTGGTTCTGGACGATCAGAATTTCAGCCAGCCCGGCATTCAGGATGGGACTGGACAAGGACAGGTCCAGGGCTTTTCTGAATTCGGCTTCCGCCTCGGCCCACCGGCCGCAATTGAGGTATGAACAGCCGAGCATGTCGGGTGTAAACAGATTGAAGGGATTGATTTCCGCAGCTTTTTTAAAATAGCTGATCGCTTTATTTTCCAGGCCTGAATTGTAAAGTGACAATCCGATGACATGGTTGATCTCGGCCAGATTGGGATTGATGGTGAGGGCCTGCCGCATGTGATGCGCCGCCCGGTCGAATTGTCCCTGGGAATGCAGGGCGTAGGCCATGGCCACATTGGTTTGGGCCAGATTGGGATTCAGCTGATAGGAGCGGATACAGTACCGGATCACCGGTTCACGGTACGCACGATCGCCGGTAAGGGCATAGCGGGTGTTATAAATCCAGGCCAGGCCGGCATAAATCAGGGCGTTGTCCGGATCGATTGCCAGCCCCTTGTCGGCCAGATCCACCGCCTCATCGAAGTATTTCACATCACTGCTGATGGTATAATTGGTGGCGGCATCAATGGACTGCAGAAAATATTCCTGCACTTCCGGTTGCATGGCGGTGGCGTTATCGTCCGGCGGGATGAAACGGATGTGCAAGGCTTCGGAGATGGCCTGGGCGATCTCTGCCTGCACGTCGAACACGTTTTTCAGCTCCCGGTCGAACGAATCCGTCCAGATGGTGGCGCCATTTTCCAGGTCGATGAGCCGGACGGTTACGCGAATCATCTGGCCCTGTTTGCGGATACTGCCTTCCAGAATATTGTTCACACCCAGTCTTCGACCGATGGCCGGCAGGGGTTCAGCGGAGCCCTTGAAATAATTCACCGATGTTTTGGAAATCACTTTCAGCTCTCGATTGCGGGCCAAATGGGTGATCACCTCTTCGGTCATGCCGTCGCAAAAATACTGCTGATCCTTGGCGGGGCTGGCATCATCAAAGGGCAGCACCGCCACTGAATTCTTCCAGGACATTGAATCGGCGGGGGAATCCGTATCCGTTCGCAAAAGGGTGAACAGAAGACTGCCCGCCCCAATGAGGGCCATCAACCCGGCCGCCAGAAACAGGGGAACTCTCCTGGCCCTTTTTCGGCTGTCGGCCGGTTGACGGAACGGCCGCTGACTTTCGGGGGCGGATGTTCCCCCGGATACCCTGTCCGCATCCCGTTCCAGCCGCTTCAGATCGATGCGCATGTCGGCCACCGACTGGTATCGATCCGCCGGATCCTTCTCCAGCGCCCGGTTCACGATGTGCAACAGTTCCGACGACAATCCCGGGCAATATTTTGCCAACGGCTCCGGCTCGTCATGGAGGATGGAATATATCATGGCGGACTCGTAGTCCCCCTTGAACGGCAGCTGGCCGGTCAGCATCTCGTAAAACACCACGCCGAAGGAGAAAATGTCGGCCCGGGCATCGATCTCCCGGCCCTGGATGAGCTCCGGCGGCATGTAGGCCGCGGTGCCCACGGTGCTCGATTCTCGGGTCAGCTTGGCCGCCCCCCGGATTTTGGCCAGCCCGAAGTCCATCACCTTGACCTGGCCGGTTGGGGTGACCATGATGTTTTCCGATTTGATATCCCGGTGGACGATCCCCTTCTCATGCGCCGCCTGCAGGGCGCCGGCGATCTGGCCGGCGTAGTCGATGGCCGTTTTCAGGGCCAGGGATTCATCCTTCAGTCTTTGATTCAGGGTCGCGCCATCGACATATTCCATGGCGATAAACGGCGGGTCACCTTCCTCCCGGATCTCGTAAATCACACACACATTGGGATGGTTCAGGGCCGCTGCCGCCCGGGCTTCCTGCAGGAAACGGGCCTTGTCCGTATCGCTCTGGGCGAGATCAGACGGCAGGAATTTCAGGGCCACCAGCCGGTCCAGCCGGGTGTCATGGGCCTTGTGCACCACCCCCATGCCGCCCTGACCCAGCTTCTCCAGGATGGTGTAGTGGGCAATGGTTTGGCCGGTCATCCGTCACGCTCCATACTACATAGCAAGACGTCTGAGACTATGCAACTTCCTGAAAATCGCCGGAATCATGATCGATGAACCCACCCGGAAGGCGGCAGTCTTGCATTCTGCCCGCCCGGACACCGCGGGAGCTGTGCCCCACGGCGGCGGCCGTGGGCCGGCGCGGCCGTGACGGCACCATCCTTCGCGGCGGCCTCCCACCTCTCCGGGGCAAGGCCAAGCATGCGGGGCAGGCCTGGCACACGCAACCCTCCCCGATGTTGAGGGACTCCACCCCGGCCCTCTCGGAAACTATTCCCTTCCGCGAAGAAGGGATAAACACGCCATAAAAACAGGAATACCTTACTCAAGATGTACCTTGTTCTGTCATGTCTGTCAATCAAATTCTCGTCCCCCAGACCCGGGCGCCGCCGGGCGTTAATCCGCTCCCTTCCCCGGGTGAAAGCACCTGTACATCATCTGCCGTCGTACCCGAAAAGCCCATTCCGGGTCCATCAGTCCATCTTCCGTGCCGAGATCGATATGGAGCCATTCGTCCGTTGGCCGTTACGCCGTTTCCGGAACACAGAGCACGCGCCATGCGCACGCCGGAGCCTCCGGCCGGCCGATGGGTGTAACCGGGTCATTTTGCACTTGAAACCTCGTTCCAAGGTGGGTATTCTGGTATCTTATCAATTTCAAACCGTATTGATGATTTGATCTCCCCAAAGGAGATCGATTCGGATGGGTTTTACAGGGGTATGCAGAACGGGGGGAGACGTGACTCCTTCACCATTCTTCATTCATACAACATGATTCAACAAAGGAGACGTGTATGCGTGCAAGGATTCTTTCATTGTTCATCCTGATGCTGGGGCTGAGCGTCATGGCCGGATCCATCGACATGAAGGAATGGGCGCCCATTCCCGAGGCCGATCTGCAGTTGACGGACAACCCCAAGGAGCCCGGAGCCAAGGCCATGCTGCTGTTCAAGCATGCCTGCCGCGACATGTACGAGTATTGCGAGCACGGCGCCGTCAAGATTTTCAACCAGGCCGGCAACGACCTGGCCGACTTCAGCCTGCCCGAGGATGTCAAGGACATCCGCGCCCGCACCATCAAGCCCGACGGAACCTGGGTGGAGCTCGACAAGGACAGTATCCGCAAACGACTGGTCTACAAGCGCAAGCGCCAATCCATGAAACAGAAGGTCTTCTCCTTCGAAGGCGTGGAGCCGGGCGTCGTCCTGGAGTACAAGTACAAGTACCGCCTCTCGGACAGGGAGCGCTTCGTCTACGTATGGCCCTTCCAGACCGATCTGTTCTGTCGGGAAGCCTGGCTGGACCTGGATGAAAAGATGATTCGCAATTACAACCGGATGATCATCGACACCTATTTCCAGGCCGGGGTCATCAGCTATCCCAAAGACGGCCATATCCGTTACGAAGCCACCAACATCCCGGCCCTGCCGGACGAGGATTTCCTGCCGCCCAAACTGGAGACCAGCGCCTTTTTCATCATGCATCTGGGCATGCCCGCAGTGGATGGCGCCCGCTCGCTGGACCTGACATCCGAGAGCGGAAAAGAGGAGTACATCAAGCTTTTCTGGCAGGACTACGGCGAAAAATGGGCCAAGAATTTCGCCAAGTTCATGAAGCCCGGCAAGGAAGTGCGGAACCTTCTGGACACCATCCGGCAATCGGACGCCCGCGATCTGCCCATCGAGCGAAAGATCTATGGCCATGTGGTCGCCAACTTCGAGAACCTTTCCTACCAGACCGAACCGGACAGCGCCACGGCGGACAAGAAGGCCAAGCGCAAGTACAAGGACCGCAACAACGTCGCCGACGTCATCAAGCTCGGCTACGGCGGCAAGGGGGAGCTGACCCAGTTGTACGTCGCCCTGCTGCAGGAAGCCGGTCTCGATGCCCGGCTGGCGTATGTCTGCGGCCGGGATGAGTCATTCTTCCGCAATTACCTGCTGGTGGACCAGTTCGACGAACCCCTGGCGGTCATCAAAACCGCCGATGGCATGGTCTGCCTGGATCCCGGCACGCCCTACTGCGACTATGGGGTCGTCAACTGGAACAAGGAAGGGGTGAAGGGCATGTTCTTTTCCCGGGACGACGGCGAAATGTTCACCACGCCGGTGGCCCCCGCCGGCACCAACGTCATCGAGCGGGTGACCCGGGTGCAGTTTACCGATGAAGGGATCACCGGCCAAATCACGG
>JAFGRT010000171.1 GCA_016935015.1 Acidobacteriota bacterium
CGCCGTCGGTGCAGCGGGCGGCCAGGTCGGCGCCGTGCTCCACCAGCGGTGGGATGGCCTCGGCGTTGCCGCAGGCGGCGGCCCACCAAAGGGCGGTGGTGCCGTCATCGGCGACAGCGTTGACCGCGGCCCCTTCCCGGATCAGCAACCGGACCACGGCCTCCAGGTTGCCCACGGTGAAGACGGCCTGGGCGGCCAGCATGAGGACGGTATAGCCTTTGCCCGTTCGGGCATTGACGTCGGCGTCCATGATGATGAGGTCCTCGATCTGGTCGATGAGGGTCTCCTTTTTGGCGATCAGGGAACCCACGGCAAACATCAGGCCGACACTGACCGGTTCGGCCAGTTCGTCCAGCCGGGTGCCCATGTCGATGAGCCGCTTGATCCGCTTCTTCTCCGTTTCGTTGGGTGTCTCCGACTCCAGCAGTTTCAGTTGAGTCAGTTGTTCGATGATGCCCACGGTGTTGGCATCGCTCCAGAAGGTCAGGGCGGCCAGGCGTTCCTTGAGGCGGGGGGTGGCCCGGGCGCCGTGCCGGATGAGGGCTTCGGCCAGAGCCGGATTCTCCCGCTCGATGGCCAGGGCCAAGGCGTTGACTTCATTGCTGTTACTGACGTCGGGATCGGCGCCGTGGGCCAGCAGCCGCTCGGCCATGGCGGTGTGCCCACCTTCGATGGCCAACAGCAGGGGAGTGACGCGTTCCTTGTTCCAGGCGTTGACATCGGCGCCGCGGGCCAGGAGGATGTCGGCGATTTCCAGGTTGCCGCCGCCGGCGGCGCTCATGAGCGGCGTGCGGTCCCAAGGGGAGAGAGTGGCGTTGACGTCGGCCCCCAGCTCCACGAGTTCGCCGACGATGGCCGCCGCCTGCCCCTCGCAGGCCAGTTTGAGGAATTCCACCCGCCACTTGCGCACGTCGGCCCCCCGTTCCAGCAGCAGCCGGAACAGGGCGTGGTCGCCGCGGCGGATGGCGTTTCTAAGCGGCTGGCCCTCCTGGGCGTTGACGTCGGCCCCCTGGTCCAGCAGATACTGGGCCATGGCCGTCGAAACGGCGTGGGAGAGGGGTGTGCCGGCAGGATGGTCGCTGGCGTCGAAACTCTCCGACAGATAAAAGTGGGTGTCGTCCACCGCCGCCCCGGTGTCGAGCAGACACTTCACCAGGGGGAGGTCGTCCTGTTCCGCGGCGAACATGATGGCCGGCATGAGACGCTCGTACCCGAAGGCCTTGTTGGACGGCCAGCGGGCCAGCCATTCCTTTACGGCGGCGTCATCGCCGGCCTGGGCGGCCGCGTGCAGCCGGGTGTACAGTTTTTGCATTTCCAGCAAGGCTTCGGCACGAATCTGCTTGAAAATGGTCATGTTGCTTCTCTCCGTTGCCCGACCGGCGTTCTGCCGGCAAGCCGGGCCGTCCGGGCCGCTCCCTATTGTAGACGGGAAGGGGCGTGGCTTCAATATTCTTGTGGGGATTGTTCGATTTCCAGCTGGACGAAGACATCCGGCCCGGACAACGCCCGGCTTGGCGATCACTCCCCTGCCACGGGAGAATTCCCGAAGTTGAACGTAACAAGTAGTTCCGACTCATTCATATATGCGCATATGTTCACAAAAATAGAAATATGACAAACCGGTTACAAATAATGCCTATTTGTAGTGGAATAATTAGCTGGTAATTAATTTCGGCCCCTTCATGGAATTCTCATGCAAATGTCAACCGGGGTTAATCCTTGTCGTGTATTGATGAGGGCAATCTTGACAGGCAGGTATCATCATGAGCACGACCGACAATGCCCTGGAAATCAAGCATCACAACGGGGAATTCCAACTCAGCGGACATATCGACCGGTTTCCGCTGGTGGGTGTGATCCAGTTCATCAATATCGCCGAAAAGACCGGAGAGCTGCGCATCACCCACACCCGCTCCGACAACCGATGTTCCCTCTTTTTTCTGGAAGGGCGGCTCGTTCACGCCCAGGTCAACGAGATGGACGGCGCCAACGCCTTCGAGGTGATCCTGGACTGGGGCGAGGGGGAGTTCCGGTTCATCTCGGCCGTCGAGGCGCCTCGTCACAGCATCGACAAGCCGTTGCCCATGCTGCTGGAATCCCACAAGCGGCTACGCAAGTTGCGCCGCGAAAGCACCCATTTGCCCGAAGACAACACCAACCTGTTTATCGTCTCGGTGGTGGAGAACGTGCCGCCCATCAGTTCCCCGGAATGGCAGATTCTCTCTTTGGTCAACGGCCGCCGGACCATCGGGCAGATCTGCCAAAAAACCGGCGATGAGGATCAAACCAAAACGTTGCTGCGGAGCCTGTTTTCCAAGGGGCTCATCAGCACCACCGCCACGGTGCTGAAATGGCAGACCCTGATCCCGGTACGCCAGTCGGACCGGGAGGCCGGTTCGGAGCGCCCCTATCCGCCCCTGTTGCGAACCAACCTGGTGCTGAACGCCATCGACGGTCTCATGAACCTGGAACAGCTGAACCGCAAGCTGAACATACCCGAGAACGACCTGCTGGAGGACATCCGCCTGCTGGTGGAGACCAAATGGATCCGCTTTTCCAGCCAGGATACCAAAGTATTCGAGGATTTGCGCAAGGATCTGTAGGCCTGGGCCTCGGGGGGGACCGTCGACCGTTGGTGGATCAAATGCCGTTGACGTCGAAGTCGATAACCAGCCGCGGCCGCTTGACTTCCAGCTGCCGCAGGCGCACACCGGCCTGGCCGAACATGGTCTTGGCGGCCTTCACCATATCCGTCTCGGCATACTTGTCGGACAGGTAGACCACTTCCCGAATGCCCGACTGGATAATGGCCTTGGCGCACTCGTTGCAGGGGAACAGGCCGACATAGAGGCTGCAGCCGCTCAGGTCGCGGCCGACGCTGTTGAGGATGGCGTTCAGCTCGGCATGGCAGATATACGGGTACTTGGTTTCCAGGAAGGGGCCCTCGCGATCCCAGGGCAGGGTGTCGTCGGAGCAGCCGATGGGGAAGCCGTTGTAGCCCACGCCGACGATCTTTTTCTGTGAATTGACGATACAGGCCCCCACCTGGGTGTTGGGATCCTTGCTGCGGTGGGCCGAAAGCAGGGCCACGCCCATAAAGTAATCATCCCAGGAAATGTAATCCGATCGCTTGTCGGTCTTGGGCGTCATGACATTGCCTCCTCCAAAATTGCAACAGGTTCGTCATTGTAGCATGATCATGAACGCCGGCGAACAAAAAGCGGCGGGAAACAGGATCGGCGTCCGGTCCGGCTCCGTTGTCGGTGACTTGGATAAATCCAGTGACGCTTTTCCGGCATCCATGAAGGATTGGCGTACGTGCCGTCCGGGATTGTGTGCGGGGAACATTCGCAACGGCGGAGCGTACAAGGATGGATAAGGAGTAATGGTCGTGATCCTGCGCCTGATCATCATGGTGGGAATTCTGGTGGGACTGGATGTCTACGTCTATCAGTCCGTGCGGACGGTATCGCGCCGCTGGCGGTCCGGGCACTGGTTCCGGCGGCTCTACTGGTGGATCCACCTGGCGTACTACGCGGCCCTCCTGGGCGCGGGCGGACTGGCGCTGGCGGGAACCCGGCTTCCCGCCCGGGTGTTTTTCTATCTCATCACGTTCTTTGTGCTGCTCTATGTGCCCAAGCTGGTGGCGGCGCTGGTCCTGCTGGCCGAGGACGTGGTACGCCTGGGCCGCTGGCTGTGGCGGAAGGTGCGCCCTCCGGGAGCGGCGCCCTCTGCGCCGGCGTCGGACGGCGCGACGGCGGCCGCGGCAATCCCGGCGGGGATTACCCGGGCCGAATTTATCAGCCTGGCCGGCCTGACCCTGGCCGGGCTGCCTTTCGCTTCCATCGTCTACGGTATCGTGCGGCAGAAGTACGATTTCACCGTGCGCGAGGTCACCATCCCGCTGTCGCACCTGCCGGCGGCCCTGGACGGCCTGACCATCGCCCAGATCTCCGACATTCACGTGGGCAGTTTTGACAGCCGCTCCAATGTGGCCGACGGCATCGCCATGGTCAACGACCTGGGTGCCGATCTGATCTGCTTCACCGGCGACCTGGTCAACAACCTGGCCGATGAAATGGAGCCCTATCTCGCCCTGTTCGCCCGCCTGCGGGCCCGGGAGGGCGTCTTCTCGGTGCTGGGGAACCACGACTACGGCGATTACATCCGCTGGTGGCGCGATCCGGAGGAGAAAGCGGCCCATTTCCAGCGGTTGCTGGCCCTCCACGAACGCCTGAACTGGAGGTTGCTGCGCAATGAAAACGTCATTCTCGAACGACAGCAGGCGTCCCTGGCCGTCATCGGTGTGGAAAACTGGAGCGCCCGCCGCGGCTTCGCCAGCTACGGCGATCTGTCCCGGGCGGTGCAGGGGACGGAAGCGGCGCCGGTGAAATTGCTCCTCTCCCATGACCCTACGCACTGGGACGCCCAGATCCGACCGGTATTTCCGGACATCGACCTGACCCTGTCCGGTCATACCCACGGCTTTCAGTTCGGGGTGGAGATCCCCGGCTTCAAGTGGAGCCCGGTGCAATACGTCTACCGGCAATGGGCCGGCGTGTACCAGGAAAACGGCCAATATCTCTATGTCAACCGTGGCTTCGGCTTTATCGGTTTCATGGGCCGGGTGGGCATCTCGCCGGAGATCACCCTCCTCCGGCTGGTGCGGCCGGCCGATGCGCCATCGTCCGCTACGGACAAACCGCTGGTCTAAGCCGGCCGGAACACCGCCGGTCTTAATCCGCCGGTGCGCTCCTTTGCAGAATTTCCAGTTTTTGGCTGACCGCCGCCAGTTCGCGGCGAATGGCTTCCCGCTCTGCCGGCGGGGCCTGCGCCAGCCGGCAGTCCAGCTGCCGTCGCTGCTGGGTGTAGGCGAACAACTGCACGGTGCGCAACCGGTTGGGGTAGCCGATGTTCTGCATTTCCCAGTACATTCCGGTCAATTGACGCAACGTCTTCGCGGACAGGCCCACCTGGACCACGGCCGTATCGTCCAGGGCCGCCGCCGTGGTGGTGCCGTGGACCTGCTCCATGGTCCGGCGCACCTCGTCCATGACGCGGGAGTATTCGTCCAGCGCCGTCTGCAGGGCCGCCACCGCGTCCTCGAAATCCTCCATCGCCGGTGGTCCGCTGCCCTCCTCCTCCGGCGCCGCCACCGGCAGCCACAGCAGACCGACCAGCAACATGGCCATCAGCCAAGGTCTCATGGTGCCTCCCTCGATTGCGGAATGGACAGAAGTATTTCTACAATAGCAGAAACCCCACCGAGGACCAAGTGTTCTTTTTGGGGTGAGTATGCCGGGATTCGGGGTGAAGGGGATTGATGTCGCCGGTCGGGCATGATTGGGCAGGAGTGACGGCCGGTCGCGCTCAGACGACCCGGGCGGCCCGGGCCAGGAGCCGGTCGTAATCCGCGTCGCTGCGCACGAAGACGCCCAGGTTGCCCAGGCGCACCTGGCGTAACCCTGCGGCCGTCACCGCGTCGTGGGCAGCCAGCATCTGATCGAGGGTGGGCGCCGGCACGTCCTTCAGGCGGTGGGCCGGGAAAAAGGCCAGGACGGTGAAGGGGATTTCGGGATCCACGGCGGCCACTTGCCGGGCGATGCGGGCCAGCTGGCCTTCTTCCACCCAGCCGGGAATGTACAGGCTGAGCACTTCCAGCACGAAATCGCGGCGCCGGATCTCTTCGGGTAACCGGAGGATCCAGTCGTTGTCCACGCCGGTCAGGCGGCGGTGGACATCGCCGTCAAATGCCTTGATGTCCAGCCAAAAGGAATCGATTCCGGCCCGTCGCAACAGGTCAAGGTGGGCGGGGGTCAGGCCGTAGCCGTTGGTTTCGTAAAGAATCCACAGAGGCAGGTTCGCGGTCTTGATCTTTTCGGCGCAGCGCGCCGGGAAGTCAGGCCGGCAGGCCAGGTCGCCGCCGGTGAAGGCCACGATGTTGCGCGCCGGGCCGATTCCCTGGGGGGACATGGTCAGCTGATCCGGCTGAAGGCGTTGGGGGCACAGGGAGCCGCGCCGGCCGGTGGGCTCCAGGTAGATTCCTTCCCGAAAGGAGTGCGCCGGATCGAAGGGGATCCAGTGGATCTCCACGCACGTGCCGCAGCTGCGGCACAGGTCCCCGGCGTGATAGGCGGTGGCCCGCTCCCGGGGTTCGCGGACGGTGACGGCGGCGTTGTAGAAGCGTGCCTCCTGCAGGATGTCCTCGGGGGAGTACCACTTGCCGTCCACCTGCTGGCTGAAGCGCCAGGAGTGGCACTTGGCGCAGTCCATGGTGCAGCCCGACTGGTAGACGGACAGATAGTGCTCGGGGCGGGAAAGGTCCGCCGCCACGATGCGGCGGTACGGGACGCCATCCACCCGGCGGTACGTCAGCTTACAGGCCGGACCGCTCTCCTTCTCCCCGTGCACGGTGCAGCAGCCGGGACTGAATCCCTGCCGGACCAACGTACAATGCTGTTTCATGGGTCCGATTATAGGGCAATGGCCGTAAAATATCTACAATTATGATAGTGATCCACGGCCCATGTGACGGCGAGGTGCCGCCCCAAGGTGTCCCGACAGTTATCCTAGCCGATGCGCAGCACCTTGGCGCCGCGGATGCGCCCAGCCTTCAGCTCCCACAGGGCCCGGTTGGCGTCGGCCAGATCGTATTCCTCCGTATCCGGGTTCAACGGGACTTCGGCCGCCAGGTCCAGGAACTCGCGGACATCGCGACGCGTGACGTTGGCGACGCTCTTGATCTCCTTTTCCTGCCAGAGATGGGTCGGATAGTCGAGTTTTTCCAGATGCGACTGGTCGCCGGCCTCCTTGCGGATGGCGTTGATGACCAGCCGGCCGCCGGGCGCCAGGTTGCGCAGCGCCTCCACCACCGGCTTCCAGGCGGGGGTGGTGTCGATGATGGCGTCAAGCGGGGCCGGTGCCGTGTCGGCTGTGTCGCCGGCCCAGGTGGCGCCCAGTTCGCGGGCGTGCGTCCGCTCGGCGGGATTTCGGGCAAAGACGAAGAGCTCGCTGTGGGGATAGCGATGACGGGCCATTTTCAGCACCAGGTGGCCCGAGGCGCCGAAACCGGTCAGCCCTAGCCGCTGGCCGTCGGTAAGGTTCGTCAGGCGAAGGGAGCGGTAGCCGATGGCGCCGGCGCACAGCAGCGGGGCAGCCTCCACATCGGTGAAGGCGTCCGGGATAGTGAAGGCGAAATCGGCCGGCACCGTCATGTATTCGGCGTAACCGCCCGGCATGTCGCGGCCGGTGGCCAGAAATTCGGGGCACAGGTTTTCCAGATCTTGGCGGCAGAATGGGCAGGCGCCGCAGGCCGAGAAGATCCAGGCCACACCGACCCGGTCGCCGTCCTTGAAGCGAGTTGCGCCCGTGCCCCGGGCGGCGACACGGCCCACCACCTGGTGACCGGGAATCATGGGTAAGCAGGGTGGCGGTGTGCGCCCTTCGATTTCGTCCAGCTCGGTATGGCAGACGCCGCAGGTCGTGACCCGCAGGAGGATCTCCCCGGCCTTCGGATCCGGCTCGGGAATATCCCTCAACGTCAGAGGGGTATCCGTGTCGCGGAGGTCATGAATCCCTTCCAGCAGCATGGCTTTCATGGTGGTTTCTCCCGGGATGGTCTCTATCTAGCATATCACAACGGAGCCTGACGCATGGATGTTGATGCCTGTCCGGAACAGGCGGAAGGAGCGCCGGGCGCCGGAATCAGCCGCCCGATACAGCCTGGCGGGCGCGCCGGCCGCCGGCGTGCTGAATACCCACGCCGACCACGATGAGCAGGAAACCCAGGATGGTGGAGGGGCGGATGGTCTCGCCCACCACCAGGGCGATCCAGAAGAGGGACAGGAACGGGCTGATATAGATCATGGCCGATACCCGGGCGGTGGTGTCCGACAGCTGCAGCGCCCGCTGCCACAGGACGAAGGTCACGCCCATCTCGGCCAGGCCGATGTAGGCCGCCCCCAACAGGCCGCCGGCGGGCACGGACCAGGGTACGTCGGAAAAAAGGGCGGCTGCGATAGCCACGTAGGTGAATCCGAAGAGGAAGGCGAGCATCAGCCGGACCATCTCGTCCCGACGGCTGCGCAGGTGGAGGATCCAGTACAGCGCCCAGATCCCGGCGCTGCCCAGGGCCAGGAGTACGCCGGGCAGGTCGGCGAAACGCAGGCTGAAGGGTTCGCCGCGGGTGGCGATGATGAGGACGCCGCCGTAACTGACGAGGAGGGCGGCCAGGCTGGTGCGGGAAACGCGCTGGCCCAGCAGGGGGATGGAGAGCAGGGCCAGGACCACCGGCCAGGTGTAGTTGAGGGGTTGGGCCTCCTGGGCCGGCAACCGGTTATAGGCATGCAGGAGGAGCAGGTAGTAGGCCAGCGGGTTGAGAAGGCCCAGCAGGGCCGGGCGGAGATAATCACGCCAGGTATACCGGCGCAGCCGGCTTAGTTTCCCCTGGGTAACGACCATACCACTCAGGACCAGGGCCGAGACGCCCACGGCGTAGGTCAGCAGCTGGAGCACATCCAGATGCTGCAGGGCGAGTTTGAAGGCCGTCGCCACCGTGGACCAGAGCAGGACCGCCAGCAGGGCGTATGTGTAAGCTGATTTCTGATTGGACATGGAATTCTCCGCCTGATTGCGGTCGCACCGATTGGATTAGATGTCAGCAGCCGGGCGATGCTTCAAAAAGGCGGGTCACCGTGGCGGGCCCGGCATGGATGAAATGTGCCAGGCGGCGGGCGCGCATCCCTTCAGCCGGCGGGGTCGAAAAACGTGCCGGCCGTTGTGCAAAGGGGTATGAGGCACATCCGGCAAGGGAAGCGGCCAGAAAAAAGAGACGGAACAACAGTAGTTGTCTTGAAGAAAGAGATGCATGACTGGCCAGAGTATATATTTTGACATTATCGGAAATCATGGTCAAATACAAACAAGTTCATTAGTAAAAGTCGGTTGTGAAACAAGGCAGCCTGTCGGACAGGAGAAGACAGAGCGGCTGGCATCCGTTCACGTTAACGATGCTGTGTTTTGGCTTGGTTGCCGGCCTGTGGCGCCAGGCGCCGGTCGTTGTGGCCGATCCTCCACCGGACGCGCGGAAGATCGTCAGCCGGATGGAGGAAGTGCGCCAGCGGACCCACGAAGAAATCCGGCAATACTCATCCTATCGCAACTACCTGGTGCATAACGAGCGGTTCGATTTCAGCCGGGGGCTGCCTGTCCGGATGGATTACACGGCACCGTGGTCGAAGGAGTATTCGGTGCCGGCGGAACAGGCCTCCGGCATCTTCTATTCCAAA
>JAFGRT010000172.1 GCA_016935015.1 Acidobacteriota bacterium
CCGTGCCGGCCCGGTCGATCTCCGCGGCGGCAGCCGTGCCGGATGGATCGTGCACGGAACGGACCGGGCAAGGAGGAATGCCATGTCGGATGATATGATGGATTTCGCGGATTTTGAAGACGAACAGTTGGATGAATTTCCCGCGGACGAGGCCGCGGAAGTGGAGGCCGTGATCATGGACTCGGATGGCGACGGCGAGGCCGACCTGGTGGTGGCCGATACCGACGGCGACGGCCTGGTGGACGTGGTGGGTGCCGATACCGACGCCGACGGTGAGCTGGATACCTACGTCGTCGATGTAGACGGTGACGGCGTCATGGACGCCGTGGGTCTGGACGATGACCAGGACGGCGAGGTGGATGTGGTGGTGGCCGACCTGGATGGTGACGGCGTTCTGGAAACGGAACTGGAGATAAACGCAGAAGCGGAAATGGCTGTGGAGGCCGATGCGGAGTTTACGGTCTCGGCGGCGGAAGGCGCGTCGGTGTCAGGGGAAGGCGATGGCAGCGGTGAAGAATTCGTGGCCTATCCGGACGTGATGCCCGAAACCCCGGCAGAACCGGAGATCGATCCGTTCGCCCAGGACTCGGCCGGCTGGCCCGGCGGCGCCTACGAAAATCCGTCCTCCACCTATTTCGACCCGGGAACAAACGAATAAGCGCACCGCCCGTCATGGCGGACGACACGGTCACGCTCCCCCGGACCGGCGGCCCGGGGGAAAGGCAATCCTTCTATTTCAAATCCACGCTCAACTGCCGGGAACCGGCCCAGGCGGAGGTGTAGTTCACCGTCACCGTGCCGGTCCCTTTTACCAGGAACTCGTATTCCGTCACACCAAAACCGGGTACCGTCAGGAACTGGAGTTCCGGCCGGTGTTCCTTGTACGAGACGTCGCCGGTGAAACGGTTGTTGATGCGACCGCCGGCCACCACGGTGATGCCGTCACCGGCCACGGTGAGCATGTCCTGGGGATAGAGCCGGTTCTGCCGGGCCAAATGGCTCATGCTGGGCATGGCCTTTCCGTTCACCAGCCGAACCTGGATCCGGTGGACCCCGTCCTCCAGCGCCTCGGTCCCGATCAGCCCCAGGCTCACCTCCGGAGTCTGTTGCGCAGAGAAAATCACCGCCGCGGCGTTGCGGTGAACCAGGTCCTTGAGCATAAACGGCGCCGGCAGGCGGGAGCTCATCTTGACCCAGCCGCCGATTTCGATGGGACCATAGGTGGGATGGTCGAAGGGCTGCCAGTCCCGGTACAACTCGCCGTGGGCCAGGTGGTCGTTGAATTTGAGGCGGTCGCGGGTCTGGGCCTCGTTGGCGCCGAAGCGCGGCCCTTCTTCGTAGTCGGGATCGATCTCCCGGGCGTCGGGCTTCTGCTCGTAGCGTTCCTGGTCCCGGGCGAAGAGCTCGCCCACGAAGGCATAGATCCCCATGGTGTTGGAGATCCAGGCGGTGAAATCGCCGTAGGTGGAATAAAGGTCCTTCCAGCCAATAATGTAGCGGTAGCCGGGGACCATCTTTTCCGCCTCTTTGCCCAGCAGGTCGTACACCCGCAGGTCTTCGGGGTGGAATTCCCCCTGGGCCTTGGTGCTGGGGCCGCGCACGAACATGCCGCCGGCGTTGTGAAAAGCCCAGGCCATGCAGATGTTGGGGCGCGCCATGATGAACTGGGCCAGGGATTTCAATCCGACACCGGAAAAGGGGTAGTACCCGGAACCCGTCTGCACGTAGGGCGGCATCCAGTTGTAGCCCCAGTTGCGGTTGGGATCCACGTACCCCTCGGCATCCTCATTGATGCGGCCGTCGCCGTCGTTGTCGATCCCCTCGGAACCGAGCATGGTCCATTCGCCCTTCTCGCCGGGCTTGACGCGGATCATCAGGCGGGGGTCCTCGGGATCGGTGCGGAACTGGCCGTGGGGATCGCGCCGGCGCATCATGCAGATGTTGCCGTCACCGTCGAGATCATCGGGAAAGTCTTCGTCCAGCAGGCCGTCGTTGTCGTCGTCCTTGGGTCGGCGCAGGCCACGGTTGGTGCTGGAGGTGTTGGCGTCGGCGAAAAAATGGTGCCGGCCGTCCACATTGACGATAGGCACGACATAGAAACAGCGGGTATCCACCAGCCGGGTGATCCTCTCGTTGCGGCCGTGGTTGGCAAGGAGATAGTTCAGCAAATAGAGGGCGACCTCCGTGGCCTGGATCTCGTTGCCGTGGATGTTGCCGTCCACGTAGATACCGGGTTTTTCCAGCGCGTCACCCGTTTCCGGGTTGTTGACGGTCATGCACCAGATGGTCCGACCTTCCTCGCTGCGCCCCACTTCATCCAGACGGGTCAGCGTCGGATAGGCCCGGTGCAGCGCCCGCAGGGCCTCCACCGTCATGTCATATGTGTAATAGTCGTCGAACCGCAGGGGCACTTCGATGGTCGGAGTGACGGCGGCGGTCATCGTCCAGCTGAGTGCCAGGAGGCACAGGTTCAGGAACAGGATCTTTTTCATTGGGCACCTCCCAGCTGGATTTGGGCCGATTCACCCCAGGCGTTGGGGGTGGCGGCCGCCACCGTCAGCACGGACCCCGGCGGTGCCTGGACCACCCAGGCGATCTTGTGAGTGCCGAAGCCGTCCAGGGCCTTGATGGTACGGCGGGCCCGCCCTTCGAGCAAACGGAGGCCTTCACCGGTCAATGTCACCACGACCGGGGCCGGATACCCGCAGCGCTGCCCCATGGCGGTTGGATAGGGGAGATAGTTCTGGTTGGCCACCCAGACTTCCACGCGGCTGACGCCACCGTCCAGGGGCGTGACCCGCGATTCGGCGATGCCGACGCGGGGCATCCGTTTGGCGATCTCGAACATCCAGGGAACTTGTCCCTCCACCAGCGACCGAATCATGTCCGGCGGCGGGGTGGTGTCGGCAAAGGGGACCTCGCCGCCGATCTCCACCTCGCCGAGGGTGGGATGGTTGAAGGGCTGCCAGGTGACGAAACCGGCGCCGGCCAGCTTCGCGTCGCTGAATTCCAGCAGCGCCTTGGTCTCGGGATCCACGTCGCCGGCTTCCTGGCGCTTCTCCATGCGCCGCATCATTTCGGCCATGCGCTTGGTGGTCATCATGCCGCCCTGCAGGGCGCCGATAACCATGGCCGGTGAGAACTGGGCGGGGGCGCCTATTTCCTTGAGGAACGCCCCGATTTTTTCCTCACCCAGGGCGATAAATTCCTCGTTGGACATCTGCTCCACCGTTTCCGGGGTCAAGCCGGTGCCCGAATCTTCTGCTTTTTTCTCGGGGGCCGGCTCGGGCAAGGTCCAGAAGTCGAGGCTGAAGGAGGGAAGGCCAAGGTGATAATAAACCCACAGTTCGAAGGAGCCGTCAGCGGCCGGAGCGGGCTCCAGGCGCTTGGCGTCAAGCTTCTTCTCCTTGAGGAATTCCTTGTATTTTTCCGACAGCTCGTTGTAGAACTTCAGATCCTCGGGCAGGGGATTCACCACCGCGCCCAGCCCCAGGAAGCTGGCTACCATGGACTCGGAGATCTCCATACCGGGAGGTACGAAACGCTGCACCATCTCCATGATCTCCGCCATGGTGTAGGTCCGTGTCGTATCGAGGCCCATCCGCTTGCCGATTTCCTCGGGGATCTTGATCTTGTTGAAATCCGCCTCGCCCTTGCGGCCACCCTTGGGCGGTACCCGGCAGAAATTGGTCCGCCCGAGAGCAAAGGTCAGCCCAATTTCCTTGTGTTCCGTGATGAACTGCAGCAAGGCGTAGGTTTCGTCGGCACTGCCGGCCCACCAGCCGGCGCCGGGTTTGCCGAATGGAAAAAGGTGCGGGAAATTGATGGCCATATTAACGCCGCCGGTTCCGTCCTCATTGAAGCGGCCGTCGCCGTCGTTGTCCAGACCCTCGGGATACAACTTGTAGATCCCCCGGTCCCCCTTGGCCCAGTCGGCCTTTTTCATGGCCCGCGGCTCGCCGGGTACCGGCAGCCACTCACCTTCGGGATGTTTGACGCGCATCCGGGTGATGAGGCCGTCGTTGTTGAGGTCGTCGGGACCGTCCTCGTCGATACGGTCGTCCATGTCGTCGTTCCAGGGCTGATCATTTCCGCTGTTGAGCGCCAGCGGGCGGTCATGATAGCGGGCCGCGGCGTCGGGATTGCCCACGGGCAGAATATACCAGGTCCGGTCATTGCGCAGCTCCGCCTTCTCCAGGAGTACCCGGGCGGCGTGCAGGGCGGCCTCCGTCGCCAGCGGGACGAGGCCGTCAAAATTGGCCGCCACGAAAACGGCCGGATTCCGTTTTGGCATGGTGCCGATTTCCGGGCCGATCTCCAGTAGCACCAACTCCCGACCGCCCGGCGTGCGGGCCAGCGTGTGCGTGTGGGCCACCTCCGGCTGGGCCTGGGCCATCTGTTTCAGCCGGGCGCTCACTTCCGCCGGGTTGTGATAACGGCCGGTCTCCCCCTCCTGCGCCATGACGGGGACCAGCGTAAGCAAGCCCATCACCGCCAGGAGAGTCCATGGGTGTCTCTTCCTCATGTTCACCTCACAGTACAGATTGTGTGAAACCAAGCGTAAAGTCTGCATACGAAAAGCATGTGGTCATTGTTTGGTAAATTGCCCGGGTAAGGCCACGGGGCGCTCAGGGGGTTAAATCCGAAACCGGGCTTCTTTCCCTGTGTCGTTGACACGCCAGCCCCGTCACCGGCCACTCGCCGCAGGAGGCGAGTTCCTGCCGAGACAACAGCTGGCTGCTGTAAGCGTACAATGTGGCACCGGCTGTCTGTAAGGAAATGGCGCGTCGGCCGTATCCGAGCACCAGCGCTTCCCGAGGCCGGAAATAGGCCAGGACTTCTTCGATGAACGTGGACGGGGACACCGGCCCCGTGGCGCTTGTTTCCAGACTGGCGTAAGAGCCCTTTGCTTGCGGGGTGATATGGATGGTGGCGTAGTCGGCGCCCTGCAGGCCGTTGGCCGAATATCCGGGCGGCCGGAACCAGTGCTCGTCCCAGTCGAATCCGGGGAACCATCGCCGCAGGTGATGGCCGAGTTTGCCGGAGGTATTTTCATGAGCCGGGACGCCGGCCTGAATTTCCCCACAAACATCGGCGTGGATGGCGGTCATGAGGATTTCCAGGGTGTCCGGCGCTGCGCCGGTGCCGGCATCCCGGTCATACACGAACAGCTGTACCTGTCGACGGGGATCGTTCCCCACGGCGAGGTCACGGCCCGGAAACCGCCGCAGCAGTTGCCGGCGATCATCACTGAATCGGGTGGGTTGGGCTTCGGAAAACACCTCGGGGCGGCGCTGGTAGAGTACTTTCACCAGGCAGTCCAACGGCACGGCCCGGCCCAGGGCTTCCAGCGCCTGGAGGGGACGTGTCAGGCCGCAGGTGATGAGCACCAGTCGGTGATCCCAAACAAACAGGCTGGATTCCGACAACAAATAGGCAGTGGATGACTCGCTGCGAATGTCCGACAGAATCCGGGCCCCGGCCGCCGCCACCACGGTCTTCCAGAATGATGTGTCCAGCTGGCGGAGGGGTGTACCGGACACAGCGGGGTGAATCATCAGCGCCAGTTTTTTTTCGGCTCCCTCGAATGGCATGTCTTCCTGATCTCCGGGAACGGATTGTTCTGACGAAATACGTCAGAGTCTGGATGTGGTATCGGCCGGACCGTCCGGCGCTGTCCCATTGTACCATGACGACGGCGGCCGGCAAAACCCTGGGTCCGGAAAGCGGTGGAGCGGCCCGGCGGCGTTCAATCGGGAATGGTCACTGCCACCGGCCGCTGAGTACAAAACCGGCCCAGTAAAAAGGGTGGACGAGACTGTCCGTCCCCGGCACCGCTCCTGCGGTTCGAATACAGAGGATCTGGGCGGCCTGGAGTGCCTCGCCGGGAGGGACATCCCGGCGCAGGGCCGCATACATGTACTGCATCAGCCGCGCCGTGGACACATCCGCCACATTCCAAAGGGAAGACAGGACGGCGCGGGCGCCGGCATAGTGAAATGCGCGGGTGAGGCCGACCAGGCCCTCGCCGCCGACCTCCGGTCCCAGGCCGGTCTGACAAGCGGACAGGACCACCAGTTCCGCGTCCAGACGGATATCCTCCAGAATTTCCCAGGCCAGTAAGCGGCCATCGTCGCGGTGGTCCGCCGGGGCGGCGGGCGCCGCCAGAATCAGGCGCGAGTCCAGGGGAACGGCTTCGTCCAGGATACCATGACAGGCGAAATGAACGACCGACAGTCCTCGTTCGAGGCGGCGGACCTCCCTTTCGCTGGCGGCGGATCCCAGAAACACCCGGGCCTCAGCGCCGAACAGCGCAAGAATCCCTTCCACCTCCCGACGCGAGGCCGGCAGGGATTCGGTGGCCCGTGTCCCTGCCGCCGGCAGCGGCCACGCGGACGTGACGGCCGGCGCCCCAAAGGCCACCAGTCGGACCTGGGCCTTGGCCTCGCGAGGGGCCTGTCGCATCGCCGTCCACATGGTGGCCGAAATGACACGAGAAACAGGGTGTTGTTCCACCAGATATCCGTCGGCCAATGGCAGGGCGGCGAAGGGGAGCAGGTGTAACGGACCGTCGGGACACACCATTACCCGCCGGGCGTGCGCCAGCAGCGGCCGAACGGGTTCCAGCAGATAACCGGCTAGCTCCTGGCCCTTGTGCCGGATCCAGGGCTCCGGGTAGTCTGGATGTGTCAACAACAGCCGTAGGAACCAGACTGCCCGCTGCAAAGTCTCCCGCTCGACCGCCACCCGATGCACCGTCAGCTCACCGTTGAGCAGGCAAAAGATCTGCAGCTCTTCAGGGCCGGTGCAGTAGGAAAGGAAAAGCGTATCCGCCGGCAAGACTTCGCGGAAGCGCTCCGGTTCCACCGGTCGGGGATCGCACAACTCGGCCAACCGGGGGGCCTGATGTTCGATTTTCCGCCGGATGTCCTGCTCCTGGACCGTCAGCTGATGGAGGCGTTGCAGCAGTTCGCCGACGCGTTCTGGTTCCTTTTCCGGACTCGCCACGGCCAGCGACTGGTTCAACCGGTCCAGTTCCGTTTTCAGCCGACCCTGTTCCCGGATAAGCTCGGCGGGCAGGTCTCGGGTGAACACCAGATCGCGCCGGGCCAACATTTCTCGTAATACCTGTCCCCGGAAACGCTCCAGGGTGCGGAAGGCTTCGACCGGCTGATCCAGTTGCAGCGCGATCAGGCGGCGGTAGGAGTCGGCGAAGGCGGCCGAAAAACGCTGGCGCAACTCGTCGCCACCGCCCATTCGTCCCAGCTGGATTTCAAACGCCGATACCGCCAGTTCCAGATGCCGCCGGGCGGCCGCCAGGTCGCCGGACTGCTGATACACCCGGGCCAGATTGTCGTAGGTCTCTGCCAGCTCCCGGCTACCCGGTGCCAGGCGTTCCCGAATGGCCATGGCGCGGAGCAGCCATTCGGCGGCCGCCGGTAGATCACCCTGTTGCCAGGCCAATAACCCAAAACTGTTCAAGGTGACCGCCGTATCGAGACTGCCCGGAGCCAGACGTTCCTTGAGGGCAAGGGCCTGCGTGTACGATTCCGTTGCCGCGGCGTAATTCCCCTGGGCGACGGCCAGTGCGCCCAGATTTTGCAAGGTCGAGGCGATGTCGAGGCTGTCCGGTGCTTGCCGGCGCTTGATCTCCAGGGCCCGGGTCAGATATGACTCCGCCTGGTTCCAGTCGCCCCGCCATTCGGCCACCGTGCCCAGGTTGTTCAGACTGGCCGCCTCCATCAGGCTGCCGGGTGCCTGTTCGTGGCGGATGGTCAGGGCCTGGCGAAAATATTCTTCCGCCAGAGCAGGATGGCCGCGTTTCAACGCCACGATGCCCAGGTTGTTCAGGGTGGCGGCCGTGTCGCCGGAGCTGGGTGCCTGTTCCTGCCGGATGGCCAGCGCCTGGCGGTAGTATCCCTCGGCGTCCAGCAGATGCCCGCGCCGGCGGCTCACTCCGGCCAGGTTGTGCAGGCTGTGAGCCAGCTCCAGGCTGTTGGGTGCCAGGTTGCGGTATATTTCCATGGACTGCCGGTAATACTCTTCGGCCCGGGCCAGATCGCCCCGGTTCCAGGCTACGTTGCCGAGATTGTTAAGACTGCCGGCGGTACTGCGGCTGAGGGGATCTTCCCGTCGCCGGATGTCCAGTGCCCGACCATAGTAGGTTTCGGCGGCGGACATGTCACCGCGCCGCCAGGCGACGGCGCCCAGACCGTTTAAACTGTTGGCCATATCCAGGCCCGCCGGGGCCACCTTCTCCAGCATGGTGAGGGATTGTTGGAAAAGACGCTCGGCTTCATCCATGCGACCCCGTCGCCAGACGACTGTTCCCTGGCTGTAGAGGATGCGCCCGGCCAGGCGCGAATCGGCCGCCCACGTCCGGCACTGGGCCAGGGCGGCATCGAACCGCTCAGCCGCCATGTCCAGATTTCCCTGCCGGGCGGCCAGTTTGCCCTGCTCGAACAGCACGAGAGCGCGGGAAAAACCGGGCGTGGAATCCTCCGGCAGAAAGGAAAGGGCTCGGGCCAGTGCTGTGGCGGCGGCATCCAGGTCGTTGTGGATGACCGCGACCTCGGCCAGGGCCAATTCAACAGCCAGCCCGGCGGCGAGCGGTTCGGTGGGGCCGGCCCACTCGGCAGCCCGGCGCAGCCAGTTCGCGGCTTCGTCATACTGCCCGGCTTCCGCCAGCCGTTCCCCCAAACGGTAGGCCAGCCAGGCAGCATGGTTCCTTTGATGGGGCTGCTCCGACATCTTGTGTATCAGGCCGGCCCAGTGCCCCGTCGCCTGTTGACAGGATCCATCGCACCAGGCCGCCAGACCGGCCAGATACGACAGCTCCACCGGCGCCGGCCACGGCGGCCGTACCCGCATGCCCCAATCATCACCAATCAATGTACACTGGATATTTTCTTTTCCCCGCCGGATACGGAGCCCCACCGGACCACGCGGACCCTGTTCTCGTTCCACGGCCAGGAAATCGAAGGGCGAAAGGAATGGCTTGACCGTCTGACCGTTGGACCATTCCTGAAGGATGTCCCCCGTTGTCACTCCGGCGGTCGCCGCGGCCGATCCGGCGCGGACCGATTCCACGACCAGGCCGATCGCGGCCTTACCCTCCGAAGAGGACGCCGCCGTCGCCGTGTCCGGCCGGCCGGCGCCCAGACAACCCGTCAGCAGAACCAATAAAACCATCATGCGCGAGCGGAGCATACTCCGTGATCTTCCTTCTTTACCGCCGGCGTTCCGGGAAAAACGGCCGCCGGATTCGGGTCAATTCCTGTTCCAGCGGCAATGGATTTCATGCGGTTGCTTCATCATACCATCCACGGATCGCTGGAAGAAACGGAAATCTTCTTTCATGCATCTCACAATGAAGAAGGATTTTACCGAAGGAGAAAAATGCAATGTCCTTGTTGAGTGATAAATGTGTACCCTGCCACGGTGGGGAGAAACCCATGGCTGAGGATTCCATCCGGCGCATGCTGGACGAGGTGGTCGGATGGCGCCTGCGAACCTATAACGATGTCCATAAAATTGAAAAAATCTACGAATTTTCCAATTTCCAGAAAGCTCTCGATTTCACCAACGCCGTCGGTGCCCTGGCTGAAGCGGAGGGGCACCATCCGGTGCTGGTTACCGAATGGGGCAAGGTGACGGTCATATACTGGACCCATGCCACCGGCGGTTTGCATCGTAATGATTTCATCATGGCCGCCAAAACGGACGATCTTTCCCTGGGCCATGGTCCGGGGGAAGATGGAACCACCGGCTGAAAGTGCCATTTTTGTATGTAATTTGGCGCGCCTCGTTCCCCTCGCTTGGAATCCACCCTGAAAAAGCGTATACTCAAGAGTGATTTTACGGAGGGAGGGACCGATCATGAAATTCCACCGCCGCATCAGCGTGATTTCGGCCTGCTGGCTGGTGTTGTTGGCGGTCACCGTCAAGGGGCAATATGATCAGGATACCGTCCAGTCGGGCACGTTCAATTTTGAAAGCTATACCAATCCGGTCATTACGCCGGATGGCCGCTGGGCGTTTATCGCCAATCCAATGGGGGATAGCCTGGTCCGGGTGGACCTGTTCCATTTGACCTTCACCGCCTGGCCGACCGCGGACAATCCGGCCGCTGTTTCTCTCAGTCCCGACGGCCAGCTTGTCGCCGTCGTCAATGTGGGACTGATCCCGTTCAGCGGTGACACGGTGTATATCTTCGACGGGCTGTCCGATGAGACGACGCCCCTCAGTATCTTCAATCCGCCGGCCAATTTCGGTTACTACAACCAAGTGGTTTTTACCAACGACAATCGCTATGCCTTCGTAGCCGCTCGCCACGAAGGCGTGCTGTACGCCTTCGATCCGCCTTCCGGTCAGCTGGTCGCCCATCACGTCGTGGGGCTTCAACCGACCCATCTGGCCATCTCGCCCGACAATCGCCGCCTGATTATGCTGTACAATCAAAGCGGTTTCCTCTATTTTGCCATTTTCGATCTGGAGCAGTTTTATGCTACCGAGACCTTCCAACTCATTGCCCTGGTGTCCACACAATCCGTTTATCAGGATGCCACTACCGTGGATTTCACGCCGGACAGCCGCTATGTCCTGGTGCCCAATTACAGCAACGGCCGTATCCTGATGGTCGATATCGATACGGGCGTCATCCAGCAGCAGGTAACCGTAGGAGCGGGCCCTGTCTCGTTGACGGTAGACCCCGTGCTGGACCGGGCATATTCGGTGAATGTGCTCGCCAACAACATATCCATCATCGACATGGCCACCTGGACGGGCACCAATCACGGTTTCGCCAACGCCGGTTTCCATCCGGACAATCGCCCGGTCATCATTTCCCATCGCCGGACGGGAATGATAAGTGCCGGCCCCAACAACCGGCTGCTTCTTTTTGACGCCCTGGACGGAACCCTGCAAAACACGTATTTCACCGGCAATCGTCCTGAAGGAATCGCGGTCAATCCGTCGGGTTGCGCCGCCGCGGTTGTCAGTGCCGACTCCGATCGATTGGATATCCTCACCCGGGATCAGCTCATCGACCTGCGCCAGGTGGACATCACCAGCGAGACCAACCAGGGGTTCGCCCTTGTCAATACCGATCCGGCGATTGTGAATCTCCAGCTGGCGGCCTATGCGGACGGCGGGGGCCCGGCGCAGGCCCAGCGGTTTGTCAACGTGAACGGGCACTCCGTGCTCGTACGGGAATGGACGTCGGAAGATCTGAACCTGCCCAATCCCTTCTCCGGTTGGGCGCGGTTCGCGTCACCCCTGTCCGATCTGAAAGGCTTCGCCATGTTTTATCGCCGGGACGTCCACTGGCTGGATGGCCTGGGTTATGACACCGTCCCTGATGACCATCTGATCATCCCCTGGGTCCATCTGGATACCGACAGGATCAACCGCCTGCATATCAGTAATCCCCGCGACATGATCCTGCGCATCGAAGCAACGCTGCATGCAGGCGACAGCAACGGCTTTGCGCGGCAATTCGTCGATCTGCCCGCGCAGGGACGCACGGTAGTGGATGACCTCGCCGGGATGTTCGGGGTGGAAGTTCCGTACCGGGGCTTCCTGGTCCTGACGGCATCGGCAAGTTTCCATGCCCAGCTGGAATTCGGGGATCATGACGCCCGGGCGCTGCTGTCGGGCGAGCCCGTCGGCCGGCGGATCGGCAACCGGATCGTGCTGCCCCATTTCGCTGAAGGAGATGGCTGGAAAAGCCGCGTTCTGCTGACCAATACCGGCGACGTCCCCCTGAATGTTCAGGTGGATATGTACCTGGAAGACAGCGGCGGGGTGCCGGTGGTGGCGCCGGTCAACATTCCGGCAAAGGATCAGGTCGTCCGTGAGGTGTGGGATTTGCTGAACATGGATCCGCCGGATACGTTGCGCTCCGGCTGGCTGAGTCTGGGCGGTGACCTGGTCGGCCTGCAGGCGGCCATCCTTTTTGAAACCGAAGACGGGCAACTCCTGTCCACCCTGCCGGGGCAGGCCGTGCCCCGGTTGCGGCACTTTATTTCCCATGTCGCCCAGGACATGGAGTATTTTACCGGTCTGGCTTTCGTCAACGATTCCGGCCAGACGGTGGATGTGGACGTCAATGTCTACGACGAACAGGGTATTCTCGTTGTCAGCACCCGCATCATTTCGTTGCTCGACCGGGCCAAGTTCGTCCGGCTCCTCTCGGACGATCCCTTTTTGCTGAACCAGCAGTTGGGGGGCTACATCCAAATAGTGTCGTCGCGGCCCATTTTCTGTTATGCCCTCTTCGGCATCGGCGACACCTTTCTTTCGGCCATACCATCGCAATGACGCATGGAATCTGATTGAGGGAGAAAAACGTGAAACGCTCTGATATGAATCCCGCCGAACCGACTCCGGAATCCCGTGAACAATCCGTGCCGGCTGGGCGCAATGGGCAGGATCTGCAATCCCAGGCCCGCCAGCTGCGCCGAAGTCAATCCACCGCCGATATCATCCTGACGGATGCAGGTCCGGCGGCTATTTCGCGCAAGACCATCATCTACCTGACGTTGTCCCTTATGGTGGCGTTCGTTTTGTTGTACCTGCTCCTCTCACCGGCCACCCATGAAACCATGTCGCAACGCAGCGACACCTTGGCCATGGTATTGGCCGAGGGCCGGGAAACGGTCCAGGAGGCCGTTCCCATGAATGAGCACCAGGAGGTGGCCGCCCCCCTGCCGCCGGAGGCCAAGCCGGAGAGGCGGGAAGAACCCTTCGAGATCAAGACGGCCCCCGTGGCAGTCACTCCGCCGGCTACCCCACCGGTGACCACCCCCCGGACGACAACCCGTCGTCCCCCTCCGCCGCCCCAGGCGAAGCCTCAACCGAAGCCCAAACCGGCCGGCCCGGAGCAAGAAGCCTACCAGTTGCTGATGGAAGCAAAGCCCATCTTCGCCAGTATGGTCAGTGGTCCGTCGGCCCAGTATGCGTACCAAAAATACACGGCGGAGGATAAGGGCGAGGGTGTGTACCTGTTCAACTTTCAGTTCATCCGTACCGATACCGGTTCCGAGGAGTCTTTTCTCTGGCAGGTAAATCTCACCAACGAGACCATCCGGCCCATCGGTCTGAATGCCGCCAAGCTCGACCGGCTGAATTGAGTCTTCGCCGATCCTCATCACTGGCTATGTACCCTGAGTTCCCGGAAGATTGTAACGATGCAATCGGCTAACCACCTAAAAATGTTTCGGTAAGAGGCTAATTCTCTTGCCGTGAG
>JAFGRT010000022.1 GCA_016935015.1 Acidobacteriota bacterium
AATACTTTCTGCGATCGATGGCTTCCCTTTTGGCTCAGGGCGGCCAACATCTCCCGCTCCTCCCGCTCAAGGGTGACCTTGTATCGGTTCATCCCGGCACCTCCATGTCACTGGATTCGGCCAGGATGTATTCTACTCCAATATTTGCGACATATCAAGTGTGACATGACACTAGTTACAAGTTTCGAGATTTTAGGGGGACATCCTTCGTATTCTGTGGATTCCAGACAACAACTTACAAGCTTACAGTCAGCATTTGCCCTGTGCCTCACCTTGCGGGGGAAACCGGAGAAGAAAACTCACAAATCCAAAGGCGAATCATCATACAGCTCAGCAGGCAAGCCGCTGGCGACACTAAACAGCACACGCTCCACGCGCCTGTACACTTTATCCCAACTGTAATGTTCAACTGTTAATCGTGCCTGCTCAGTAAGTGTTTTTGCCAAGGCAGGAGATTCTACTATCATTCGAATGGCCTCAGCCAGTTTTCGATCATCCCCACGCGGTGAGATCAAACCATCCTGCATGTGCGTGACTATTCCCGCTGGTCCCGGCGCATCACTGACGATAACAGGCACTCCTGCGGCCATGGCTTCAAGTACAACGATCCCGAACGGCTCCGGCCATAGCGACGGCACGACACAGAGATCGGCACTGGAATATAATTCCGGCAAGGATTCCTGAGACATCCAAGGATGTGTGATCATCCACGATTCAGATCCGGGCGCCCGATCATTACTGGTCACATGCAAACGGATGTTGGGGAAGTCGAGAATCAACCTGCTCACTGCTTTCTTGAGTACTTGGAATCCTTTGGTTGGATCGGATTTCCGGCCAACCATAAGGATATTAAAATCGTCTCTATCTTTTTCCAGTTCAGGAGGGTGCTTAAGATTGGAAAAGGAAGAGATGTTTATCCCGCTGGGGATAATATATATTCTATTATTAAAAGGATGTATGCGCTTAGCAATAAATTGATTATAGCAGATGACCGCCTGTGCATTAGCAAGGGATTGGATAACTCCTCGCCTGTAAGATCGAGAGAAAGCCCTACTGATAAGGAACTCATGGATAAAGTGAAGCTGACGTTCATCTGCCATCCATCGACGGGCACAAGTACTGCAGAACCTCCATTCTGAAGAATCCTCAAGTAATAAATTACGATTACATTCACACCCATTGCGGAAAAATGTGCCATGTTGACGTAAACATAATCCTTCATAGGCATAATAACGGATTACATATGGTCGAAAACTGAAGCGGCGAATGATCTCAGATTTTATATACCACCCATCGGTAAAAAAAGTACAGTCCGGTTGAAATTTATCAATCAGCTGGTGTAATCGGCTGGAGAAGATCTCCGGTTGAAATGTGAGCAAATTGCTCGAAATCCGCTCGAAGGGAACACCGATATCCTCCACGCCTCTTCCCCTAGGGAAAAGCCGCTGAAACTCTGGAACGAAGAGACAAACATTATGATCGCGACTCAGTCGGGAGAGAATTTCTTTGACATCTGTGGCGGAACCACCATCTGGAGGCCACATGAATCTGAAATCAACGACCGCAACTCTCATGAATAAAAAGCCCTGTTTATAATTAAAATTTCCAATATCCTCCTACGAAATTCAGTCTTTCGATCCATTGCCAACATACACATATGAAGCATTTTTTAAAGATTGCCATTTTCATTGACCGGATTTGGACTTTCTCATTATCAATCCACGCTGCTCAGAATACTATTTCAGGTGGCCAGATGTTCGATACCCGCTAATTCCAGATCGGCATTGAGCAACCGGTCAGAATACTATGCGCCGCTGGTGACTTACGACAAGGATATTTCATTTTGTGCATGATTAGTGATTATCGGTTGTTCAGATACTCTCATCACCATCCACTTCAAGACAGCGAACGACTCGTATCCAATATTCTGCGGTATTGATCCACAGCTGCGGTAATCGACCAATCCCGATCCACATACGCCCGGGCTCTAAGCCCCATACTAGTCAAGTCCTCTGGTTTTGAAAGCAACTTTTCCATGCATTGGGCCAGGTCTTCAGGAGAACTCACAATATAACCTGTTTCTCCTTCGATTACATACTCCGTCGCTGCGCCTGTGGCCGTGGCGATTACCGGCCGACCGACAGCATAGTACTCGAAAATACGGGTCGGACATTTCGCCTGTTGAAAGGCCGAGGGGCTTTTCAAGATATAAAGTCCACAATGGACTCCCGCCAGGTAATTCGGCATGTCTTTAGGAGCGACTGGCGACTTCACCGAGATCTGCGGCTGGTCGTGTATAGACCTAAGTATCTCCTTCACCTGTTCGTTCAACTCTGTCTGTTTTGGATCCATGATAATCAGGCACTCCAGCCTATAGGGTTTGTCCGGCTGGCACTCCAGCATTCCGGCCGCATCAACAACGAAAAGCAGATTCTCCAAAGCTTCCACAGAAAACACGCTGCCTGTCCAGGAGAAAACAAAAGGATATCCCACCGGAGCCGGTTGATATCGAAATATATTTTCGTCCGCAAATGTCGGGATCGTTTCCACTGCCGGAAACAAGGGTTCGAGTTTTTTGGCAAGGGGATTCGTCGACACGACAACCGAATCGACCATAGGACGAATCCACTTCAGGAAAATATCTGTTCTGATCGGTAAAAGATAATTCCAATCATTAAAAATCCAATCATCGACATCGACACAAATCCGCCCGCCGTCTGTAATCCGGTACAAAAGAGTCGCTAGAGTATGATAGTTCGGCCGCTGATCTACCACAACGACGAAGCGATGCCGGCACATATAATTCCAGGAACGGATAACGGCAATCGCCAATTCTGTTTTCCACAGATTTCTGGGTCTGATCTGGTGCCAACCGAATACATGGTCCCAATGACAGAAAACCAAAGTGTTGGCTTTTCCAGAAGTCATGCGATTCAAAGCATCAGAAAAATGATAACACCGCACCCGAGATGGAGCTACAGCGACACCTTCATGGGAATAAAATAAGACACCGGCTTCGTGGGCAGGATTTCGTCGCTTCCTGTTCAGTACAGCCCTGGGCACACCTCGGGCCAGAAAATTGACCAACAACAACATCCAGGCCAAAAGTAAATCGACTGGCAGAACAATGAGATAGAAATACCTTTGCATATCAGACTCAAGGATCCATGACGGAACGGATGACCCGCTGTAGCCCTACGCCCAGATTTTCCCAGCAATATCCTTGCAAAATCGTATCCCTGGCCGAGCGAGAAATCTCGGTCATCCTGGAGGGATTCCGAAGCAAGAATTCAACGATCTTCTGTCCCTCCTTGAGTGATTCGATAAGAAATCCGTTGATGCCATGCCGAATCACATGATCTGCTTCCGTTCCCCGGGTACAGATCGGAACGAGTCCGGCTGCCATATATTCAAACAACTTGGTTGGACTCTTTGAAATTACCCACCGATTGTTCATGTGATATGTGAGAAAGCCAATTGTTGCCCTTGACAGTAGCTCAGGCACATCCTGGTGCGCAACATTCTCATGTACTTGTATTCGCTCTGCAGCTGGACTTTGATGAACTTGGGTCTTGATTTCTGACAGGTAGCGCCCCTTGAGAACCAAGCAGAGATTCACGGTCTGATCTCGTGTGGCGATTTGCTCAAACATCCCGACAATATCCAGAATTGTATCAAATATCAAACGATCGATTACAACACCTAGCCAAACCAAGGTTTGGCTCCGATGGCAAATTTCCATTTTCGGACTAAACATAGCCGCGTCGACACCTGTCGGGATCAAGAATGTGTTAGAATTATGCATACTACACCAATCAGCCAAGGCATGACTTGAGGCCACAACTCCCGCCGCTCGGCGCAGGACATAACGTATCACGCGGTTCTGCCAAGCATCTTGGTCTTCTTCCAAGTACTCAAAATCATCAAAATCTATAAGATAGGGTATTCGGCGAAATTTGCTAATCATGACCGGAGCCAGAATATGGTAGTTGATCTTTTGGATGTAAAATAGATCAACTTTTGCCGAAAACAGTTTAGGTAAAGCACGCAAATTCAAAAGGATTTTTTCTCCCCAACCCATCTCGCACAACTGGACTCCATGACGGCTGGCTTTCAGATGATCACGATAGGACAACAATTCGGCTTCCATTCCTGATTTTTTCACTATTTCCGCAAAAGCATATCCCCGAACTCGGGCGGTAGGAAGTTGTTTGCCATCCTGCGTGATAAAAAGTACTCGCATCGGGCTCACATTTTTCTAGACGCAAAAAAAAGCTGAAGCAAATAACGGGCGCTGCGCCAAGGATGTTTGACGCCGTCTTTCAAATATTGTCTGGACTTTGTCCAGAACCCATTTTTTAAAGAATGGGCGGTCCAGCGGCGATAGGCGATTTTCAATGCATTTGTCAGTTCATCAGCGCTAAGATTTGGGGTTGAGAAAACGGCACCACGGCTCCCGTCGTAATCACTCCAATCCAAGGAAATCAATGCGTTATCCCGCTTTAAACGTTCAAAGTACTCACTACCCGGAAAAGGAGTTACGATAGAGTACTGAACGGAATCCGGATTCATATCCAGCGAGTGCTGAATACTCTGATTAATCGTCTCCCTCGTCTCGCCAGGTAATCCAAAACAGTATGTCAAGTGCACCTTGATCCCCAGCGTTTGGGTCAGCCGTATGGTCTTTTCCGCTTTCTCCAGATTCAAACCTTTTCCAGCGGCATCGATCAGCTTCTGTGAACTAGATTCAACACCATATTTCACAACCTGCAACCCGGCATCTTTCATCCTGCAGAGCATTCTCTCTGTCATGGTATCCGCTCGGGCCATAATTGCCCAAGGAATGGAAAAACCACGTGAGATGAATTCATCACAAAGACGAATTATTCGCGCTTCTCCGATATTGAATGTGTCATCATCAAAATATACGGATTTAAACTCATATCGCTGAAGGCAATACTCAATTTCATCTGCGATATTGCCCGGGGAACGAACGCGATACTTGTTGCCACCATACATAATCTGGGGCCAAGAACAGAAAGTACATTGAAAGGGACATCCTCGACTGGCTATGATCTGAAGACTGGGATTCGGAAGCCCTCCTGGAGAGTCGCAATATCGGTACATGGGAAGTTGGTGACGCGCGGGAAACGGAAGGTCATCCAGGTTTTCGATCAGCGGGCGACGCCCTGTTTCAATAATCTGGCCACTCATCTGGTCTCGAAGAATCAAACCTGGCACCTGTCCCGGCTTATTATTTTCTGACAGGGTTTGAACCAGTTCAAGCACAGTGAGTTCAAATTCCCCCAAAAAAACCATGTCAAGAGCCGGATTTTCAGCAATAAAGTCCGGACGATACATGTCATGATGCGGACCTGCCAATGCAATTCGAGTTTCAGGCAATTTTTTTTTGATGGTTTGGCACAATTCCAGGTCCCAAATAATGGAGGGAGTTGAGGTTTCGAGGATGATGAGGTCGGGAGCATAATTTTCAATATGTACCAGGAAATCTGCAACACTTTCTCCTAAAGCGATCGAATCCACCAGTTTCACATCGATGGAATTCTGCTCGAGAAGAGCTGCTGTATACGCCAAAAAGAACGGGAACGGGATGTACTTTGAATATGATTCTTCCGCATGCGGCCATCGGGATCCGGCCCGGACGCCGTAACCTCCATCTGATCGAAGATTCTGCCATGGTGGATTGGATAAGAGTACTTTCATAATATGCTTTCTCCAACGCCACGCTCGGATCGATTGCACGCTACGCTTCGACGTTCATGACCTATTCCGGGTGGCCCGATTTCCCGTAACCCTGAGGATCAGGTGGTTTTCGGCCTTCTAGATCCAGAACAGCCCGGATACGTAAAGCGGCTATCCGGAAAGGTATCCACAAGGCACGGACATTGCCCAATCCCAGCGAAAAGAAAAAATGGGGGAAAATATCCGCCACTGCTTTGATCAAAAACGGCAAAAGGTAGGCCTTCCCATTAACCTGGTATGCCCTCGCCCCCCAGTAATACCAACGATATACAAGGCGGAAGAATGAATCACGATCATCACGCCGGTGATGAAAGACCTTGAGATCCGGATTGTAGATGATTCTGGTTCCTGCTGCTCTCAATCGGAATGCCAAGTCAAAATCCTCGCCATTCGTCAGGAATTCAGGATTATAGCCGCCAATCGCAACCAGGACATCCTTCCGGATCGCGCTGCACAGACCGAACATAACAGGAGCATCTTCCTTTCTTCTGCAACCCATATCTTGGCTAAAAAATCGTTTACGAAACGCGTCATACTTATTCTGGACGTTTACCTCTATGCCTCGGCCGCATACAACTTCCGTTTGCTTGCGGGAAAATTCCTTCATTATCAACTCGATCAGGTCTTCCGCAGGCCATGCATCAACATCGAGAAACATAATCACATCGCCCGAAACTGCATCAATCGCTCGATTCCGTGCATAGGCGAGTCCTCTGTTCTTTTCGTTTCGCATCAATCGCACTGGAAATTCAACAGCGATTTCAAAACTGTAATCTGTGGACCCATCATCGATGAACAGAACTTCGTGTGGGTTACATCTCTGGCTGAAAGTTCGCTTGAGCGTTTCCCTGATATATTCTGCACCATTATAACAAGGGATAACAATGGAGACAGATGGTGAGAAGGAATCAGAGCAATGGGCGGAGCATTTGTTCATTATCTCTAACCCAGCGGGCAATTTTCTCAATCGTCTCTTCCCGACTCAGAACAGGAGACCAACCCAAAGCAGCTGATATCCTTGAATTATCCGTAACGTAAAAGGGCACATCACCTGGCCGTGTCGAAGATTCCGACCCAAGCGGAATCTCGCAACCCATCTTCATCCTGCATAGCTCGGTCAGTTCCCTGAGGGATACGGAACGTTTGGGTCCACCCCCGATATTGAACACCTGGCCATTGACTTTATCGAAATGTGTCAGTTGCATGAGAACCAGAGCGCAGAAATCGTCAATATCAAGAAAATCTCGCACTTGCTTACCGGTCCCACCAAATCCAATATAGCACAGTGGCATTTGAAAATGATGTCGCATTACCCACAATGCCACAATCCCTTGGTCCACCTTCCCCATCTGCCATGGTCCCGCGATTATTCCACACCGATTGATGACAGTCGGAACATGATAGGCGGCATGATACTCTTCAATAAAAAGTTCCGATGCATATTTTGCTGCACCGTAAAGGGACCGTGGACCGGAAATCGGAAATTCTTCACTAATCCCAAGTGGAGAGATCCCCGGAAGAGCCTGATCAGCACAAGGAGTGAATCGCTCATCTGTTTCAATCAGTTGAATCTCCAGAAGAGATGGAATGGGATATACTCTACTTGTTGAGATAAAAAGAAACGCAGCGCCAAATCGCCGGCACAATTCTAGACAGTGGACAGCTCCAACAAAGTTTGTGTTTATCATATACAATGGTGCTTTGTACCCTGCCAAAATGGAAGGTTCGGCTGAACATTCGATCAACAGATCAACATCTAGCGAATCTAGATCCTCAGGGCACCGGACATCTCCGTGAATGAAAGGCACGTTCGCTTCCTGCAAACGACGGATGTTGAACTCACTCCCCCTTCTCTTCAGATTGTCTAGACATGTAATGCTGAGGTTAGGCAATTGACGTGACAGAAAAATTGCCAAATTTGCGCCAACAAACCCGACCCCACCTGTAATCAACACTTTTCGGAAATCGATGGACATTAGAAGTGCCCCTGCGAACAAATCTCTTCCAGAATCATTTCAATATCATATTTATATTTCCAACCGGGATAATGCTGCTGGAATTTCGTAACATCCGAGATATACCAAATGTGATCCCCAATACGGTTCGTTTCAGTATATTCATAGACAGCTGATTTTCCTGTTATTCGTTCGAGGGCTTGTATCGCTTCCAGCATGGAAATATTAGAATACCTTGATCCACCCATATTGTAAACTTCACCTTTTCTGGGTTTCTGATAGTAGTGATAGAATGAATTGACCAGATCATATGAATGGATATTATCCCGAACCTGTTTGCCCTTATATCCGTAAATCGTATATTTCCTTCCGGTAGCAACACATTTTGCCAGATATGCCAGGAATCCGTGTAGTTCCGCACCACTGTGATAGGGTCCTGTTAAACATCCGCCCCTAAAAGTAACGGTGTTAAGTTTGAAATATCTGCCATACTCCTGAACCAAGATATCCGCCGCAACTTTACTGGCACCGAACAAGCTGTGTCTACTCTGGTCGATACTCATGGATTCATCGATGCCGATGTGGAATGGGTGAGCAGGATCTAGCTCCCATCTCAATTCCTGTTCAACCAGAGGAAGCTCATTGGGGGCATCCCCATATACTTTATTAGTGGAGCAAAATATGAATGAAGCATCCGCTTGATAGCGACGGTATGCCTCAAGCAACACGAGAGTACCATTTGCGTTTATTGAAAAGTCAGTAAGAGGCTCCTTGGCCGCCCAGTCGTGAGAGGGTTGAGCCGCAGCGTGAATGATCATTTCAAAAGGATATCTCTGAAATGTCTCATTGATCTTTTCCTCATCACGGATATCAATATCTAGATGGTAGTATCCGTTAAACTTATGCCGCAAATTATCGATCCTCCACTGGGTGCTTGCTTCGGTTCCAAAAAAATACTCTCTCATATTATTGTCAATTCCTACAACTTCGAAGCCCAACTCGCAAAAAAACTCGGCAGCCTGTGAGCCAATCAGCCCACCTGATCCAGTAATTAAAATCACACTCATTTTTTTACTCCACACCTATTTTTCATAGATTACCAGATTGCCATAATTCGAAAAAGAATATTATCTTAAACGCCTAAAACTTTTAAAAGGTTTGCGGCCGCGCGCCGCGGGTCGGCGGCGGCGCAGATGGCGCTGACCACGGCCACGCCGGCCAGGCCGATGCCGCACAGCGACGGCAGGGTGGCGGCGTGGATGCCACCGATGGCCACTACCGGCAAGGGAGTGGCGGCCGCCAGGTGCCGCAATCCTTCGGGCCCCAATTCGGGATCGGTGTCGAGCTTGGTGGCGGTGGCGTAGGCCGGCCCGGCACCGAGGTAGTCGGCACCTCCGGCCTGGGCCTGCTGAACCTCCTCGACCGTGTTTACCGATAGGCCGATGAACATGCGGTCGCCCACCAGCCGGCGGGCCGCCACCAACGGCAGGTCGCGCTGGCCGAGGTGAACGCCGTCGGCCCCGGCCGCCAGGGCCACGTCCACCCGATCATTAATGATGAGGGGCACACCCGTACCGGCCAGGACATCCTTTACTTGCAACGCCAGGCGGTAAAATTCGTCCCCCGTGGCCTCCTTTTCCCGCAATTGAACGGCGGTCACGCCACCGGCGACCGCCTCGTGGACCAGTTCAGCCAGGGATTTCCCCCGCAGCATGGGCCGGTCCGTCACCAGGTACAGGCGAAGACAATCAGGGGTAAACCGCATGCTCTAGCCTCCTGCAAAGTCGCCGGCCATTCTGGGTTCAGGACTTTCCTTTGACGAGTCGCGCGATCAGGGTGAAACCATCAGGGATCAGTTGGCACCCGCCGGTGAACCAGCAGGGGTTGCATCCGCCGCCGCTCCGACGGATGACGTCGGCAGATCACCCCATTGCTCCACCCTGCCCAGCACCCAGGCCAGGGCTCTCAGCCGTTCGGTGCTCACCGAGGCGACGAACCGTCGCTGGGCCGGCTCCAAATCCCGATAGGGCTTGCCGAAACAGGCCAGGTCGTCGTCCAGCGGGGCGGGCACGACGCCCTCCTCGTGGGCCAGGTCCAGGGTGACGCGGATGATTTTTGGCCACGTCCAGTCGTCCGGCGGCGTCAGTTCGCCACGGATGGCGGCGTCCACCTGGGCCCGCCAGTGCCAGATATCCATCACCCGGAAGGCCTGTTCGAGCTCGCTCAGCGGTCGCAGCGCCACCGCCTGCAGAAAAGGAGCGGGATCCTGCAACAGGGGCAGCTTGCGGACGATGGCCAGGACATCGAACACCTCCTCAATGGGCGGCAAATGGGCCAGCCTCCCCAGAGCCCACAGGAGGGTACCGTTACTCTCGGGCAACCAGCTGGTCCGGATGGTCGTCGCCGGGAGCCATTGCCCCAGCGGCAACTCCCATTCGAGAGTTTCGGCAGGGTGGAACCATTTGTGCAAATCGCCCTGCCGGGTCCATTCATACAGCCGGGCATGGGTGTCGCGGTGGATTTTCCGGGCCCCGTCGGAGGAGGCACCCGCCATATTCTGCTCGATTTCACCGCGCAAAAACAGCAAGCCGAGACACACGATCCGTTGGGCCACCGCTTCCGGTTTCCGGACGGCTGTATTCTGGGTTCCTTGATTCATGATTTTTCCTTTCCTCCCGGCTGCGAAGGCCGTCACGCTGCCCGCCGGCCGACCGCCACCACATGTTCCGGCTGATTGATTGAAAACATCGCCCACCTTCGGCGGCTCCGCGACGTCCGGCATGGCCGACGGGAGCGTCCCCCCCGGGCAGGAACCCGACATCATATCACAACTTCCCGTTCTCCGACACGTGTATTCGCCCCTGCGCTTCCGGTCCGATCGAAGTTTGCGGGCAGGAATGGTATAATACGAAAACCATGAACCCCGCTCCGCCGCCCGAACACGACCCCGCCACGGACAGGATCCGCCACGCCCTGCGCCTGCGCGGCTACGATTCCCTGCAGCCCGCCTATCTGCCGGCGGACATCCCCTTCCTGGCCCGGCTGGACAAGGCGGCCGTCGAGGATTTCTATCAGCTGATGAAAAAATACTCGTTCCGGCTCTTCGTGCGCGATCTGCTGCTCACGGGCGCCGAACGGCCGCAGCGGGGCCGCAAGTTCTACAATCCGGAGACCGCCTGCCAATATCTCCGCGAACTGGAACGGATCCTCGGGGCGGCGGCGATGTCCGAACTGGTCGGTCACTTTCGGGCCAGCATGGGCGGTCTGCTGGAATGGTTCGTGGCGGAAATGCTGCAGCGGGAATTCCGGCTGTCTTCCCTGCGGGGCGTCAAGCTCCTGAACGCTGGAAGCGGTGGCGACTTCGACATCCTCACCTGCCTGGAAGATCATCTCCTGGTCGTGGAAGTGAAATCCTCCCCCCCCAAACACATCCATTATGATGAAATACGAGCCTTCGTACAGCGATTGGCCGATTTGGGACCTCGCTTCGCCCTGTTGGTGGAAGACACCCATCTGCGGATGACCGACAAACTGCTGCCTCTCTTTCACCGGGCCCTGGCCGAGGTATTGGATCGGCCGGCCGAATTCCGGCGTCTGGACGGCGAAATCTTCGGCTGGGAGGGCTGCCTGGCCATCAGCAACACCAAACCGGATCTCGCCCGCAACCTGCAGGTCGTGATCCGCTATTTCCTGCACAGAGTCTCCCCCTTTCAGCCGGCCGGTGGTCCGGGTTTCCCCGCACGCTGAATGGCGGTCGCCCGGGTTTCCGGGCGCCATCGGCCGGGGAGGACCGGCCCAACGACGCCCCGAAACCGGCTGCCCCCCCCGGAATCCAAGGAAGGGTAAACGCAAAAAAGCCTTCCGCGATCAGGTCACGGAAGGCTTCCGTTCTGGTGCCGAAGGCGGGATTTGAACCCGCACACCCGGTTGGGCACCACCCCCTCAAGATGGCGTGTCTGCCAGTTCCACCACTTCGGCATCGAAATGCATCGGATCAAATAACCACGGGGCTTACGGTTGTTTTTTGCCCTCGTCCTGTTTCTTGCCTTCTTCCTTCTGCTCCCGCTGCTGGCGGCGTTCTTCCTGCTGCTTGAGGAAGGCCGCCCGCTGTTCGGGCGTCATATCCTTCATCAGTTCCTCTTTGGAAACCTTACGGAATTCCACATTCCCGACGACACCCCCTTCATCCTCCACCGGGACGGTTTTGATGACCTCACCGATATCATCATCATCTCCCGTCGGGGCGGTGGCCGGGGCTTGCTGGCCCGTCGGCGGCCGCGGTTGGGATTGCGGCTGGGGCTGCGTCGGTGTTTCCGCCTCGGCAGCCGGGGCCGTATCCGTCACCACGCTGGAACCCTGTGAACCACCGGCCATCATGATGGACAGCGCCAGGGAGGTGATCATGAAAATCACGGCAGCGGCGGTGGTCAGCTTGGTCAGAATATTGGCGGTTGTCCGGGGACCAAAAGTCGTCTGTGATCCGCCGCCGCCGAACGCACCGGCCAGATCCGCGCTCTTGCCGGATTGCAACAGGATGACCAGGATCAGAATCAGGCAGCAAATCAGGTGAATGAGAATGGTAATCGTTAGCATCGTCTCTTTCCTACGTGTATTCCACGATCTGAATAAAATCTTCCGCCTTGAGACTGGCCCCGCCCACCAGTGCGCCGTCGATGTCTGTCTCCGCCATCAGGGCGGAAATATTTTCCGGTTTCACACTTCCCCCATACAGAATCCGCACCTGGGCGGCGATGGGGTCGCTGAAAAGATCCTGAAGCAGGCGGCGGATAGTGGCGTGCATCTCCTGGGCGATATCAGGCGTCGCCGTCCGGCCGGTACCGATCGCCCATACCGGCTCGTAGGCGATGATGATACGCAAAGCCTCCGATTTTGTCAAGCCTTTTAAAGCCGCCCGCAACTGGCGGGAAACCACTTCCACAGCCGTTTCCGCTTCTCGTTCCGGCAGGGTTTCCCCCACGCAAAGCACCGGCGTCAAATCCGTCGCTAGGGCCTTGGCTACCTTACGGGCGATAAAGTCATCGCTTTCGTTGAAAATCTGTCGTCTTTCGGAATGGCCGAGGATTACGTGACTACAGCCGACACTTCGCAGCATGGCCGGTGCAATCTCGCCGGTGAAGGCGCCGCTGTCCTCGGGATACATGTTCTGAGCGCCCAGGTGGATACTGCTGCCCGTCAATTCGCGGGCCACCTCGGACAGGGCGGTGCACGGAGGCGCGATCATCACTTCGCGGCCGGCCAGATTGCCCAAGGCCCCACGCAGAGCAGCCGCCAGGCGCACGGCCTCGGCCACCGTCTTGTGCATTTTCCAGTTACCAGCGATCATTGGGATGCGGGACATTTTTCATTCCTCCTCTACCGGCGGGGGGACAACGCCGCCACACCGGGCAGCTCTTTGCCGGCCAGGAACTCCAGCGAGGCTCCGCCACCAGTGGAGATATGGGAGATGTCATCGGCCACGCCTGCTTTCTGAACCGCCGACACGGAATCCCCGCCACCGACGATGCTTACGGCATCCGCCGCCGCCGCCGCGTGGGCCACAGCCATGGTTCCGGCAGCAAAAGCCTCCATCTCGAATACGCCCATGGGACCGTTCCAGACGATGGTACGGGCGTCCTTGAGGCAAGCGGTATAGCGCCGGATGGTCTTCGGTCCGATATCAAGACCCATCCAGCCTGGGGGAATCGCGTCACCCTCCTCCAGCGTCCGCACCTGGGCATCAGCGGCCAAACGATCGGCAATGATGTGATCCACAGGCAACAAGAATTGCACCGATTGCCGGTCGGCTTCCTGTAACAATTGCCGGGCCAGCTCCACTTTGTCCTCCTCCACCAGGGAATCGCCCGTGGAGAGTCCCCGGGCACGGAAAAACGTATAGGCCATACCGCCGCCGATCAGCAGCGTATTGACTTTACCCAGCAAGTTGGCGATGACCTCGATCTTGTCCGACACCTTGGCTCCGCCCAGAACAGCCACAAACGGTCGATCCGGATTTTCCAGCGCCCGGCCCAGGTACTGCAGCTCCTTCTCCATCAACAGCCCGGCCGCCCGCACCGACAGGTAGTGCGTGATGCCCTCCGTGGAAGCGTGGGCCCGGTGAGCGGTACCAAAGGCATCGTTGATATAGACATCGGCCAGCTGGGCCAATTGACGTGCGAAATCGGGATCGTTTTTTGTCTCCGCCTTGTGAAAGCGGAGATTCTCCAGCAGCAGCACGTTGCTCGCCACCAGCCGTTCGACCGCCTGCGCCACCTCCCCACCGACACAATCCTGCGCAAACGCCACCGGCTGGCCCAGAAGCTGCTGCAGATGGCGGGCAACCGGCTGCAGGCTCATCTCGGGCCGGTGTTCGCCTTTGGGCCGGCCGAGATGTGAGGCCAAAATCAGCCGGGCGCCGCGTTCAACGGCATGCCGAATGGTGGGCAGGGCCGACCGGATACGGGTATCGTCGTCGACCTCTCCGTCCTTCAGGGGGACGTTGAAATCCACTCGCATGAATACCCGTTTGTCTTTCAGGGCAATGTCACGAATGGTGAGCTTGTCCATGGCCTGCTCCTTTCATGCGGCCGTTTCCGGCCGGCTGACCGGGCCGGAAAGGGCGAATGGTGTCGCTACTTCATGATAAACTTGATCAAATCGGCCACCCGGCAGGAATATCCCCACTCGTTGTCATACCAGGCCAACACCTTGACGGTGTTGTCGATGACTTTGGTGTATTCCGCATCGAAGATGGAACTGTGCGCATCGCCGATAAAATCGGACGATACCAGCGGGACGTCGGAGTAGGCCAGGATGCCCTTCAGTTCGCCTTCGGCCGCCCGTTTCATTGCGTCATTGATATCGCCGGCTGTCGGTGTGCGCGACACTTCCACCACCAGATCGACCAGCGACACATCGGGCGTGGGCACACGCACGGAGATCCCATCCACTCGTCCGGCCAGTTCGGGGATGACCAGCCCGATGGCCCGGGCCGCACCGGTGGAGGTCGGAATAATATTAACCGCGGCGGCGCGGGCACGGCGCAGGTCCTTGTGGGGCAGATCCAGAATCCGCTGATCGTTGGTGTAGGAGTGAATGGTGGTCATGAATCCCCTGACGATGCCCCAGTTGTCATGAAGCACTTTGGCCACGGGCGCCAGGCAATTGGTGGTACAGGAGGCATTGGAAATGATGTGATGCCGTCCCTTGTCGTACTCAGCATCATTGACGCCCAGTACCAGGGTGACATCCGGTTCGGTGGCCGGGGCGCTGATAATCACCTTCCGGACGGAATCTCGCAGATGCTTCATGGCACCGTCCCGCTTGCGGAACATACCCGTCGCCTCCACCACCACTTCAATATCGTGATCCTGCCAGGGAATTTCCATCGGGTCCTTGACGGAATATACCTTGATGGGCTGACCGTTCACCAGGATGGAATCACCCTCGGCCTTGACGTCGGCATCAAACGTCCGCAGAATGGAATCATATTTCAAAAGATGCGCCAGGGTTTCCGCGTTGGTAAGATCATTCACGGCAACCACTTCGATCTCCGGATCCGCGAAAGCGTACCGGAAAAAGTTTCGCCCGATGCGCCCGAAACCATTGACTCCGACTTTGATACTCATGACTACCTCCAGGTGATTTTTAAGTATTTACTCATTGTTAGTTGCATCCATCAGCCCGAGAGACTCTGGAATCAAAAACAGTTGAACATCAAAGGTTTATTAAGATATCAATCCCCGTAGGAAGATTCAAGAAAATTGTGCTCACAGACGCCGGAAATCCGGCGCCGTCCCTCTGCATCTAACTGCAGGGAAAAACATTGACTTCCCTGCCCGATGATGGGAAGATATGGCGTTTTTGACAATCAAAGGAGGATCCACCATGGATATTCAAGAAAGAGTGAAGCAGACCCTGGAAAAAGCCCGCCCGTACCTGCAGGCCGACGGCGGCGATGTGGAACTCGTGGAAGTGACCGAAGACAATATTGTCCGCGTTAAGCTGACGGGTGCCTGCGGTGGCTGCCCCATGGCCACCATCACCCTGAAGAATGGAATCGAGCGGCTGGTTCGCCAGGATATACCGGAAATCAAGGAAGTGCAATCCGTCTGATTTTCCGGAATTTCGCCGAGCAGTTCCCACCGGCGGCGGCCTTGCTTGGCCGCCGTCCTTTTTATATCGGCCGCCCGCTGGGTCAAGACCGTGGTCCGGCCGGATCGGCCACGGAGCCCAGAGGCTTCCGTCCGAATTCAAAGTAACCTCAACGCATTTGTATTGAAGCCTTCCCTGGCCTAACTTATAATCGGATAGAGGCGTAGCGTGTTGCCGGCGACTTGCGGACATTGCTCTGGTGGTTCCCGGCGCCGGTTTCATCCGGCAGGGCGAATCGTCGCCGCAGTGTCCGGCCGGCTTTCATGGAATCAGCCTGGGAGTCCGCCGCAGTGAGGAAACCGTTCCGGCTCATTTCATGGCTTTCCTGTCTGGTGATGGTGTGGGGAACCTGCCTGGCGGCCATCCCGCATGAAAAACTGAACTTCGATCACCTTTCCGTCGACCATGGCCTGTCCCAGGTCACGGGGAACTGCGTCATCCAGGACCGGTTCGGCTTCATGTGGTTTGGAACCCAGAACGGACTAAACCGTTACAATGGCTATGACTTCCGGATCTATCGCCATGACCCCCAGGATCCGCTTTCACTGGCCGATAGTTATATCTGGACCCTCTTCATCGACTCCCAGGATCGCCTGTGGATCGGCACCTACAACGGCGGGCTCAACCGCTACGAATACCAGACCAATACGTTTCAGCGCATCCTCCACTCTCCTCGCGACGGGCGCAGCCTGAGTAACAATACGGTCCGGGCCATCGCTGAAACCGGCGACGGCTCTATCTGGATCGGGACCGATAACGGCCTCAACCGGATGGATCCGGCCACCGGTGAATGCCGCCGCTATCTCTACCGAAAAAAGGAGCCCGGCAGCCTCAGCGACAACATCGTCCTGGCGCTGTGTGTGGATCCGGAGAACCGGCTATGGGTCGGCACCCGAACCGGCGGCTTGAATCTGTACCAACAGGAAACAGACGATTTCCGTCGATTCCTCTATGAACCCAGCGATCCCGCCGGGCCCGGCACCGAAAGCATCACATCCCTTTGCGCCGACCGGGACGGCCGCCTGTGGATCGGATCCAGCCGGGGCGGACTGAACCGGCTGGACCCAGCCACCGGCCGTTGGGAACGTTTCCGCCACAATCCCATCGATGTGTCCAGCATCGGCGGTGACAACATCCATGTCATTCTGCAAGGAAAAAACGGTACCATTTGGATCGGCACCGAATCCAGCGGTCTCAGCCGTTATCAGTCCGCCAGCGGGACATTCGGTCACTATCGATTCAGTCCCGGTGATCCCACATCCTTGTGCGACAACTACATTCGTTCCCTTTACGAAGACCGCTCCGGTACTCTCTGGGTGGGCACCTATCACCGGGGTTTCAGCAAGTACAACCGGTTCAAGCGAAAATTCGTCCACTACAAGCACGACCCGTCGGAGCCGGGCAGCCTGAGCAATGATACCGTCCGTACCATTTTCGAAGACCGGAAAGGCACGCTCTGGATCGGTACCGCCGGCGGCGGATTAAACTGCATGCGCGGCAACAGCGGCGTGTTTGAGACCTTCCGGCACGATCCGCGGGATCCGTTTTCCCTGAGCGACGACACTGTGCGGGCCATTGCCGAAGACGGCAACGGACAGTTGTGGATCGGCACAGACCGCGGCCTCAACCGGTTCGATGCCGGCCGTCGGCGTTTCAACGTTTACCGCCATAATCCGCAACACTCTACTTCCCTGAGCGATGATCATATCCGGGACATCTTCTGCGACAGTGCCGGCACGCTATGGATCGGCACCAACACCGGCGGACTCAATCGATTCAATCCGGCGGCTGAAACGTTCACTCATTACCGGCACGACCCCAACGATCCCAGGAGTCTTTGCCAGGACTGCGCCTACGTCATGTTCGAAGATTCCCGTGGTCGGCTCTGGATCGGCACCGAAGGCGGTTTATCCCGGTTTCATGCCGAAACGGAAATCTTCATTAACTTCCGCCATCAAACCCGCGAGCAGAGTTCCCTCAGCCAGGACATCGTCACATCCATTCTGGAGGATCGAAAAAGCCGTCTCTGGATCGGCACCTGGGGCGGCGGCCTGGATCTGTTTCACCCTGAAACCCATACGTTTTCTCATTTCACCGAAAAGGACGGACTTCCCAGCAACGCCATCTCCGGAATCCTCGAAGACAGCCAGGGCCGGCTCTGGATCAGCACCATCAACGGGCTGGCCCGCTTCCACCCGGACACGGGCGAGGTGCGCAAATACGATGTCAGCGACGGCCTGCAGAGCAATGGATTCAACGGTGGTTCCTACTTCAAGAGTGCCTCCGGCGAAATGTTTTTCGGCGGAATCAACGGCTTCAATGTGTTTCGTCCAGCAGATGTGCGGGAAAACCCTTATGTGCCGCCGGTGATTCTGACGCAATTCCGTAAGTTCGACCAGGCAGTACCGCTGGACAAACCGGTGTGGCTTCTGGATCGAATCGAGCTCAGCCACCGGGACAACTACATTGCGTTCGAATTTGCGGCCCTTGATTTCGCCGATCCGGCCAAGAATCAATATGCCTACAAACTGGAGGGTTTCGACCAGGATTGGATCCGCTGCGGCACCCGCCGCTTCGCCAGCTACACCAATCTGGACGGCGGCGAATACGTGCTCCATATCCGGGCCGCCAACAATGACGGCGTGTGGAATGAAACCGGCCGGCAGCTGCAGCTGTACATCCGTCCTCCCTTCTACGAAACCACCTGGTTTTATCTGTTGAGCGTCCTGGTATTGCTGCTGGCCGTCACGACCGTCATCCGGATCCGAACCCAGCACCTGCAGCGTCTGCGCAAGAAACTGAAGGCCATGGTGGATCAGCGAACCTGGCAACTGCAGATCGAGAAGGAAAAGTCCGAAAGCGCCCGGCGGCAGCTGGAACAGATCAACCTGGAACTGGAAAAACTGTCGCTGGTGGCCAGCCGCACCGACAATGCCGTCCTCATCGCCGATGCCGACGGCAATATCGAGTGGGTCAATGACGGATTCACACGGATGACGGGGGAAACACTGGCTGATCTCACCCGGGCCCGGGGCGCGACCATTCAGGAAGCCAGTGTCAATCCCGACATCGAACATCACCTGGAAGAAAGTGTTCGTGAAAAACGGTCTGTGATTTATGAATCGATTATCGTCAACCGGCAGGGACGGGAAATTTGTGTTTCCTCCACCCTGACCCCTATTTTTGACGATGAGGGGGCGCTGCGCAAGTTCGTCATCATCGATACGGACATCACTGCCCGCAAGAAAGCCGAGGACGACCTGCGGGAAGCCATGAAACTGGCCGAGGCCGCCAGTGAGGCGAAATCCCTGTTTCTGGCCAACATGAGCCACGAGATCCGTACCCCCATGAACGGCATCATCGGCATGACGGAGTTGGCACTGGACACCGATTTGAATCCGGAACAGCGGGAATACCTGGAAATGGTCAAATCATCCGCTGAATCGCTGCTGAACATCATCAACGATATCCTTGATTTCTCCAAGATTGAAGCCGGCAAGATGGAACTGGATGAAATCGACTTCAGTCTGCGGAACTGCCTCAATAAAGCTCTGAAAACAATGGCTTTCAAAATCAACGAAAAAGGTCTGGAGCTCCTGACTCACATCGACGCCAACGTGCCCGACGATCTCATCGGTGATCCCGGTCGTCTGCGCCAGATCATCCTGAATCTCGTCGGGAATGCCATCAAGTTCACCGAACAGGGAGACGTGGTACTGCGGGTGGAGAACGAATGGCAGAGTGACGAAGAAATCTGCCTGGCCTTCTCCGTAACCGACACAGGGCCGGGGATACCCGTATACAAACAGGCAAGCATATTCAACGCCTTCGAACAAGGAGACACTTCCGCCACTCGCAAATTCGGCGGCACGGGGCTGGGCCTCGCCATCTGCGCCCAGCTGATCCGCCTCATGGGCGGGCAGATTCGCGTGGAGAGTCCCACGCGCGAATCCCGCTCGGCCCGGGGGGGAGCCGGCTCCACGTTCTATTTTTCACTCCGTTTCCGCTGGCAAACTCAGCCATCCCAGATCCCAGGCTGGACCGAGCCCCGGGAACTGCACAACGTGCCCGTGCTGGTGGTGGATGACAATCCCCTGTCCCTTCGCTTTCTGGAAGAACTTCTGCAAAAATGGAATATGCGTGTCACCGTTGTGGATAACGCACCTGAAGCCCTCCGACGGCTGGAACAATCCGCTGCCGAGACTCCCCTTCCTTTTCAGCTGGCGATTCTGGATGCACAGATGCCGGACATGGATGGCTTTGTTCTGGCGGAAAAAATCCGGGCATTGGACCCCTCGTACCATATGGCTATTATTATGCTGACATCATCGGGCCAACTTGGTGATGCCCGTCGTTGCCGGGATCTGGGGGTGGACAGCTACCTGATGAAACCCATCCGTTCCGAGGAAATCATGTCGGCCATCCTGTCGGTGCTGGGAGTGGCGCGGAGTGGAGAGGAAACGACCGAATCCGCCGCCCGGATTCCGCTGGATATTGCGCCGACGGGACTGAATGTCCTGGTGGTGGAAGACAATCTCGTCAACCGCCAGTTGCTGGCAAGGCTCCTGGAAAAGCGGGGACATCTTGCCGCCGTCGCGGAGAATGGCCGGCAGGCCCTGGATATGATGGCGCAAAACCGTTATCATGCGATCCTGATGGATCTGCAGATGCCCGAAATGGATGGCTTTACGGCCACCGCGGCCATCCGGGAACAGGAACGGGCGACGGGCGGACACGTGCCCATCATCGCCCTGACGGCCCACGCCCTGGATGGTGACCGGGAGCGCTGCCTGGAAGCCGGGATGGACGGCTATCTGGCCAAGCCTGTCAACAGCCGTGAATTGTATGGTATTCTCGAGGAGATCACCCGAGACAGCGGGGCGGAAGTATGAACAACACGTCCGCCAGTCTTAACAAACGTGAGCATCAACCTGGAGGAACAAGGAACCATCAGTGGAAATCATTGTTCTTTTTGTGATTATCGCTTCGGCGGTTGTCCTCTTTTTCAGTGAACGCCTGGATGTGGAGATCACGGCCATGCTGGTCATGGTGGCCCTGATGCTCAGCCGGATCCTCACCCCGGAGGAAGCGCTCAGCGGCTTTTCAAGCCCGGCCACCGCCGCCGTCGCCGGGCTGTTGATCATGAGTGCGGCCATTCAGCGCACCGGTGCCCTGCAGATCATCGCCAAGCGAATTCTGCGGTTCTCGCGGCATAATCCGGTGCGCATCATCGTGACCATGATGATTTCCACCGGACTGGTCTCCATGTTCGTGAACAACACACCGGCTGTAGCCGTCCAGCTGCCCATCGCTGTTTCCCTGGCGGAAAAGGCCCGGCTGAGTCTGTCCAAAATTCTCATGCCCCTGTCCTTCGCCGCTATCCTGGGCGGCACCTGCACCATGATCGGCACTTCGACCAACATCCTGGTCAAGACCATCAGCGCCGAGCACGCCGGGGGATGGGACATCGGAATCTTTGAAATCACCCCCATCGGGCTGGTTTATTTCTGTGTCGGGCTCGTATACCTGATTTTCGTGGGTCGGCGAATCACCCCCGACCGCCGGTCCCGCGAAGAATTGTCCAAACGTTACCAGTTGCGGGAGTACATCACCGAAATCAAGATCGGTGAAAGATGCCAATGGATCGGCCGTTCACTGAATGAATATGCGAATCTACCGGGTGGGCCGCCACCCGGGGTGGAAGTCATCGAAATGATCCGCCAGGGCCGGAAATTCCTGCCGTCCGATCATCCGGTGATTCAGGCGGGCGACTCCCTGCTGGTTCACGGTGCCGTCGATGACCTGATGAAAATGAAAGACGAACACGAGATCTCCATCCGACATGAATTCGAAGTCCACGACAAGGACTTGCATGACAGCAAAATCATCCTGGCCGAAGGAGTACTTTCCCCCACTTCCCGTCTCATCGGCCGCACGCTCAAGGAGATCGAATTTAAATCCAATTACGGGGTGGCAGCTCTGGCCATCCGCCGCTATGGCCGGCCGGTGACGCAAAAAATCGGCAGGATACGGCTGACCTTCGGGGACTCCCTGTTGCTGCAGGGGGACCGGGAACACATCGACCGGCTGCTGGAATCGCCTGACTTCCTGCTGCTGGAACGCATCAAGCTGCCCCAGCCCCGCCGCGGCAAAATCGCCTTCGCCCTCAGCATCTTCGGTTTGACGATCCTCATCCTGGCCCTCGGTCTTCTTCCCCTGGTCACGGCGGTGGTGCTGGGCTCTCTGGCCATGGTGATCACCGGTTGCATCAGCCTCAAGGAACTTTACGAATCGTTCCCTTTCAAGGTCATCATCCTGCTGGGCTGTCTCATCCCATTGGGCGTGGCGATGGAGAAAACCGGCGCGGCGGCGCTCGTAGCCCGGCAGCTTGTCGAAGTCCCTTTTCAAAACAACTTCCACCTGTATCTTCTGTTGCTGGCTCTGGTAACCATCGTGCTGACGGAAATCATGTCCAACAACGCCACGGCAGTGATCATGGTCCCGGTGGCCTTTTCGGTGGCCGCCCAGCTGGGGGTGTCGCCCAAGCCGCTGGTTCTGGCCGTCATGTTCGCCGCGTCCTTCTCCTTTCTGACACCGGTGGGCTACCAGACCAACACCATTATCTACGGCCCGGGCGGTTATCGCTTCTCCGACTTCGCCCGGGTGGGTGCGCCGCTAACCTTCATCATGCTGCTGATCTCCCTGTTCCTGATCCCCGCCATTTGGCCGTTCGACGCACTGTAGCGACTGTCGGTTTATCCGAGGATTCTCGGCGCCTGTTTTTCTTTGACACGGAACGCCGTACCATGCATCATGGATGCCGTCCCGGTCGTGGTGGGCCAGGCCCATGCGGGCGAAGCCGGGATTATTTCGCAAACGAGATGAGGAATTGGCTATGAGTGGTCAAGCCGCCGGGGACAAAAATCCCAAAAAGGATCTGAATGATCCCGGATTGTATTTCAACCGCGAACTGAGCTGGCTGCAGTTCAACCGGCGCGTCCTCGAAGAAGCGTTGGATCCGCGCACACCCCTGCTGGAACGGCTCAAGTTTCTCGCCATCTTCTGCACCAACCTGGACGAGTTTTTTATGATCCGCGTGTCAGGATTGCGCCAGCAGATGCTGGTCAAGCCCCATCTGGCCTCGCCCGACGGCATGACCCCCGCCGAACAACTGGCCGCCATTCGCCGGGAATTACTCCCCCTGCTGGAACAGCACGAGTCCTGCTGGCAAAAAGACCTCCTGCCCAAACTGGCGGAAACCGGCATTCACATTCTGCAGTACGACCAGTTGAAGCGCAAGCAACGCAAGTTGCTGCGCCGCTATTTTCGGCAGGAAATCTTTCCAGTACTGACACCGCTGGCCTTTGATCCCGGGCACCCCTTTCCGCATATTTCCAATCTGAGCATCAATCTGGCGGTGGTCATCCGGGATCCGCTGCTTGGTGACCGCTTCGCCCGCCTGAAGGTCCCGCCCCTGTTCCCCAGATTGCTGCGCGTCCCTTCCGAGGAAAAAGCGGATGAGTACGAAGAACTGGGCCTGACGGGTGAAGAAACGTCCCTGCATTTCGTCTGGCTGGAGCAGGTCGTGGCCGCCAATCTCGATCTCCTTTTCCCGGGCATGGAAATCAGTTCCGTCTACCCCTTTCGGGTGACACGCAACGCCGATCCGGAGATCGAGGAGGACGAAGCGGCGGACCTGCTGACCACCATCGAGGAAAGCGTGCGGATGCGCCATTTCGGTTCCGAGGTTCGCCTGGAAATCGACGAAGGGATGTCTGCCCAGGTCCGGGATATCCTGATGACCAATCTTCAGCTGGAACCGTTTCAGGTCTATACCAGCCAATACACCATCGGTCTCGCCCATCTGATGGAACTGACCAAAATCGAGCGTCCCGATCTCAAGGATCCGCCGCTCATCCCCCAAACAGCGCCCAGCCTGGCCAATCCTGAAGAGTTCTTTCGTCAGATTCGCCGGCGGGATATCCTGCTCTATCATCCGTATGACAGTTTCAAGCCGGTAGTGGATTTCGTCTGGCGGGCCGCCCGTGATCCCAAGGTGCTGGCCATCAAACACACCTTGTACCGGGTGGGACCCCGTTCACCCATTGTCGCCGCCCTCATGGAAGCCCGCCGGAACAACAAGCAGGTGGCCGTCCTGGTGGAACTGAAGGCCCGTTTCGACGAAGAGAACAATATCGAATGGGCCCGGTCCCTGGAACGGGCCGGCGTGCATGTAGTTTACGGCCTCGTGGGTCTCAAGACCCACGCCAAGCTGCTGCTGGTTGTGCGCCGGGAGAAGAACCGGATTGTACGCTATGTCCATATGAGCACCGGCAACTATAACGACGTTACCGCCCGGATTTACACGGACATCGGCTATTTTACCCGAGAACCGCAAATCGGGGACGAAGTGTCCGACCTCTTCAACGCCCTCACGGGTTATTCGAAGAAGGAAGACTACGAAAAACTGCTGGTGGCGCCACAGAAAATGCTCGACCGAATGATCGCCCTCATCGAACGGGAAATCGCCCGCCATGCCAAACATGGCGACGGCTACCTGGCGTTCAAAATGAACTCCCTGGTGGATAAAACGTGCATCCAGGCGCTCTATCGGGCATCCCAGGCTGGTGTTACCGTGGATCTGCAGGTGCGGGGGATTTGCTGTCTCCGCCCCGGAATACCGGGCATCAGTGACAACATCCGTGTCACCTCCATAGTGGGCCGCTTCCTGGAACACACCCGCATCTATTATTTCCGGAACGGCGGTGACGAGGAAATTCTCCTGGGCAGCGCCGACCTCATGCCGCGCAACCTCTACCGGCGAGTGGAAACCCTTTTCCCCGTCAACGATCCGCATCTGCGCAAGGTCTTGCGCGATCATATCTTGATGATGCATCTCCGTGATAACGTCCAGTCACGCCGCCTTCTTCCCGACGGCACCCACGAGCGGATCAGCCCCGCCGAAGGGGAAGAAGCCCTGAATTCACAACTATGGATGATGGAACATCGGGAATTGTGGCACGCGGAAGAATGAAGAACGAGCAGTTCAGACGGCCTTCCTCCGCCGTAAGCAAAGGATCCTGGCCGAACTGATGGGACGTGCTAAGTCGGATTGTCGTCCGACCGGGCGATCACCGCATCCTGCGGTGCTCCCCGCCGGGCGAGATAGGCTTCCCGCCAACGGTTGGTCAGCCAGGCGTACCCTAGCAGGAACAGAAACCGGAAGGGAAAGACGATCGCCCGCAGCACTTTAAGAAGTGTATTCATCGTTAGGCACCGTGGCTACGGAGAATCAGGACGGTTGTCATCCGCTGTACCGGGAGACTGGTGGATCACCCCCCGCGGAGAGCTTTCGATGAAATCCACCAACGTCTTGATGTCGCCTGTGATGGGCATATTCTCGGTCAGCTGCGCCAGTCCCTTGGCCAGATTGCTGCTGGACCGGAAAAGGTGTCGGTACGCCCGCTTGAGCAGATCAATGCGGTCCTGGGAGAAACCTAGGCGGGTCAGACCCAGCGAATTGATCCCGTAAATGGCGGCCCTGCCGCGCATCCCCACGGTCTTGACGAAGGGCAGGGCATCCTTGGTGATGACGGAATAACCGCCGACATAGGCATAGGCCCCGACGCGGCAGAACTGGTGCACGCCGGTGAAGGCCCCCACGGTGGCAAAATCGTCCACCATGATGTGACCGGCCAAAGTGGCCCCATTGGCCATGATGACACGATTACCGATGATGCAATCGTGCGCCACATGGGAATAGGCCATGATTAGGCACTTGTCGCCGATTTGCGTCCGGCTGCCGCCGCCTTCCGTTCCCCGATTGACGGTGACGGATTCCCGAAACGTGTTGTCATCACCGATGACGACCTCGCTCTCCTCGCCATGATACTTGAGGTCCTGGGGAATGGCCCCGATGGAGCAAAAGGGGAAAAACCGGTTCCGGCTTCCAATCCGGATCGAACCCTCGATAAAGACATGACCATCCAGGACGGAACCGTCACCGATCTCGACCGGGCCGCGGATGACCACATACGGACCGATGCGTACGTCCACTCCCAGACGGACATCGCCCTCGAGTACTGCCGTCGGATGGACGTCACTCATCGCGCTGCCTCCACGAGGGAGGACAACAGGACGGCCTCCGCCACGAGCTCGCCATCCACGTACGCGCGCGCCTGTATCTGGCAGACACGGGACCTCAGTTTCAGCACTTCGCATTCCATCAATAGCTGATCGCCCGGGATCACGGGCTTCCGAAAACGCGCCCGATCGATCCCCATGAAATAGATGAGATTATCCCCGATGGGTTCTTCCCGGGTGGACAGCGCCAATACTCCGCCCGTCTGGGCCATGGCCTCAATGATGAGCACGCCCGGCATAACCGGTGCTCCGGGGAAATGTCCCATGAAGAAAGGCTCATTGATGGTGACGTTCTTATATCCCTTGATGCGGACACCCGGCTCGAACTCCACGATACGGTCCACCAGGAGGAAAGGATAGCGATGGGGCAGGATATTCATGATCCGATGAATATCCGGTAAATCCGTTGATTGGGTCACGACAACGCCTCCTCTGAAAAGTAAAATCGGCTCGAACCGAACGTCCGAGCCGGAGGAATTCCGTCACTGCCGCGCTGCCGCCCTAAGAACCGGGGGTGAACGGGTAGGTCTGGTTGTACAGCTTGATGATGGCGTCGGTAATATCGTTCTCCTCGGAATAGTAAGCGATCACCTGGGAAATGGACTGGGGACTGATGTACAGGATCATGGTGTAGTTGTTGTCCTTGGCATATTTGTTGAACAACGGCGACATTTTGCGATCCATTTTTCGGCCGAATTCCTGCATCAGGCGCTCGTATTCCTTCTGGGCGTCTTCCTGCACCCGCTTCATGGTGGTTTCCAGCCGATCGATCTCTTCAATGAGCTCCGCCTTCTTCTCATCGGACAGCATGTTCTGCTGGTTCCGCAGCTGCTGTTTTTTCTCATTGGCGTCGTTCTGCATGGCCGCGATCTTGTCCTGTTCGCCTTTGGCCCAATTCTCGATCTTCTGCACTTCGGCCTTACCTTCATCGGTTTCGGTGACCGCCCGAGTGGAATTCACGAAACCAATTTTGGCCTGGGCGCACAAAAATGACGACATGACGATCATGGCAAAAATGCTGCATAACAGTGTGACTTGCTTCATCCCGCAATTCTCCTTCAATATTGTTCTAAAAACTTTTCCCTATTGTAAACTGAACGTTTCGCTCGGGTTCCTCATAGAAGATAACCCGGTCCCGCAGACGGAACTCGCGCGTCATGCGCACGGGGTTGTACGCGAATATCAAGCGAAAGGGGGCGTTGATCATGGGTAGCATGAACTGCAGTTCGACACCGGTGGATACCCGGTATTCCCGGTTGGTATCCGTCAGCAGGTAGACATTGCTGTCCGGGGAAAATCCCAACTTGTCGAACTGGGTGATGGTCGTCATCCCGATGTCACCGAAGACGGACATGGAAACCGGCCCCACCAGCGGAATCCGGTATTCCGCCTGGGCCAGTCCGTAGAGATCACCCCCCAGGGGCTGCACGATATCGGAACGGAGGGGCAATCCGGTCTCGGTATCCATGATGGGTATCCCCTGGTTATCCTTCTGGATGGTGGAGACAATGCCGTAGGGACTGATACCGCGGATGTCGAAGCCGCGCATGTCCCAGTCGCCGCCCATGAAAAAACGCTCATAAAAAGGCACGGCCAGGGTGTCTCCGAAAGGCGACACGAACATGGAACGGACATGAAAGGCCCACACATGCCGGCCGCCGGAAAAAAGCTTGTCTTTCAGGAAAACCTTGTAATCGGCGGTGGGACTGAGCAGATTAAAATCACCCTGCAGGATCCCACCGCTCACGGAGAAGCCGATGCTGATCTCCTGGCCCCGGGTGGGGAAGAAATAGTCGTCGGTGGAGTTGTAGGCCAGCCGGGCCGTCACCTGGGACCGATGAAGTCCGGACAGCGCGTCATCTAGCGGCAATCCGGGGTTCACGCCCCAAAGCTGATATTCCACCAGGTAGCGGTAATCCTCATCGATATCACCCAGCGGAAAAGAGATATTCTGAAATTCGTAGGTCAGGTAGTAGCGCCAGAACAGGCTGAGGGGTCGACCGAAGGTCAGACTGAATCCCAGGGTTTTTTGGACGTACAGGTCCCGGGCGTCATCGGTATAAAAGTAAGAGTAGTCGTTCACATCATAGGAATAGCGCCGGTTATAGATGGAAAAACCGAAGAGCGTATTGGTGTCCAGGAAATACGGATCCTGGAAGCTGAACATAAAATTGACAAGGCGGGTGCCGAAGATGGCATCGAAGGATAGCTTGTCGCCGTAGCCCAGAAAATTGTTGGTGCTGTAATTCAGACCGATGAAACTGCCTTGATAGCCGCTGATGCCACCGGTCAGGCCGATGGATTGTTGCCCCTTCTCCTGCACGGTCACGTTGATGTCCACCATCCCTTCCTCGGGATTGCGTTTGATTTCGTAGTCGTCCTCCTCGATCTTTTCGAAAAGGCCCAACTGGTTCAGGCGCTGAACACTGATGTCCAGCAATGCCTGGGAAAACACTTCCTGTTCGAAAAGGCGGAATTCCCGGCGCAAGACCTTGTCCCGGGTGCGGGTATTACCGAAAAACTCAATCTTGTCCACCCGGTACTGTCTTCCCTGGTCGATGGTAAATGTAATGGCGACCTGCAGATTCTTCTTGTCGTAATCGACGATGGGGGCGATATCGAAATCGATATAGCCGAAGAGGCCATACATTTTTTTCAGGCTCTCCATGCCGTCCTTGATGGCTTTGAAATTGGCCACATCCCCGGGCTCGAGGTTGAAGTGGCCGCGCAGCTGCTCATCCTTGAACAGGGTGTTCCCGTCGAACTTGACTTCTTTGATTTTGTATTGGGCCCCTTCATCGATGGGTATGGTCAGATAGAACTGTTTCTTGGTTTTGCGGAACAAGGGAATAAAGCCGCGGGGGCCCTCCACGATCTCCATGCGGGGCTGGCCGTATTTCATGTCCAGATAGCCGTATTCCTGGTAAAGGGCCTTGACGTTCTCTTCCAGATCGTAGAGGAGCTTGTCATTGTGGTATTTATCCGTCCCCTTGAAAATACTCATGATGCCGCGTTCTTTGTTCAGCTTCAGGGCATCCTTGAGTTTGCCGTCATCGAAGACCGTGTTTCCCTCGAACATGATCTTGCCGATACGCACTTTCTCCCCCTCATCGATCTGGAAGGTGATTTTCACCGAATTGGGAGGGATCTCCTCGACGGCGGACGTGACATTGCCGAGCGGTCGACCATTGGTGAGCAGCAGCCCCTTGATGAGTCGCTCCGCCTTCTTGATCTTGGTGGGCTCAAAGGGCGAGTCGACGGTCAGACCCAGTTTTTCCTCGTTGAACTTGTCGAGGATGTCTGACGTTTTAAAGGATTTGTTCCCCACATAATCGATGCTGCGGATGATGGGTTTCTCTTCCACGATAAACGTGACGATCTTGCCGGTCTCACCATCGGCGACATCTATTTTGATGTCCTTGAACAGATTGGTTTTAAACAGCGACTGAAAATCACTCAAGACCTTGCGTTCGTCATACACATCGCCCGGCCGTGACTGAATATAATAGAAGATGGTATCCTGAGGAATGCGGTGATTCCCCCGGATTTCGATTTTTTCTATGGTCTGGCGGGATTGAGCCGGCATCCAGGCGGCAAGTGTTAGAAGAAGCGCGCTGGTGACAGCATGTACGACCATCTTTTTGCCAAGCATCCATCCTCCCGTTAGTATTCGCATGGTGCCTTAAAAGATCGAGATTATATCATCCCGAAGGCCTTTTTTACATCTTATTTTTAGAAAATTCAAGGTGGGGAAAAGTTCAAAAGAATCGATTTCTGGAACAGATAAGGGACCACCGGCTGGTAACCCACGGGCAGGTTATTCGGTGGGAGCCGTGGTGCCGCTGACCACAAGCGGTTTACCCTCAGACTCATCTTCTCCGGAGATGCGGAAGGCGATTTCACCCAGATCCACATAAACTTCCACCGTGGATCCTTCCGGTATCTCGCCCCGGATCAGAATCTCGGAAATAGGATCTTCGATGAATTTCTGGATGGCCCGCCGGAGCGGCCGGGCCCCGTACGTCCGGTCGCGGCAGGTACGCTCTACGATGAGGTCCGTTACCTCGGGTGTGATCTCGATGCGAATGTCCCGACGGCTGAGATTCAAATTCAGCTCATCCACCAGCAATCGGACGATCTGACGCAAGTCATCTGTATGCAGGGCTTTGAAGATAATAATCTCGTCAATTCGGTTGAGGAATTCCGGCCGGAAAACTTTCTTGATTTCACTGCGGATCATTTCATCGCCGCGTTTTTCCACGATGGAATCGTCGGCGGCGAAACCCAAGCCGCCCTTTTTGTCCAGGTACTTGGCCCCGATGTTGGAGGTCATGATGATGATGACGTTCTTGAAATTCACCTTGTTGCCGAGGGAATCGGTGAGATGGCCTTCTTCGAACACCTGGAGCAGAATGTTGAACACTTCCGGATGTGCCTTCTCGATCTCGTCGAGCAGGACGACGGAATAGGGGTTTCGTTTGACCTTTTCGGTGATCTGGCCGCCTTCGTCGTGACCGATGTAGCCAGGTGGCGATCCGATCAGTTTGGCCACCGAGTGTTTCTCCATGAATTCCGACATGTCGAAACGGATTAGGGCCTGATCACTGCCGAAGAGGAATTCCGTCAGTCGCTTGGCGACTTCCGTCTTGCCGACGCCGGTGGGCCCCAGAAACAGGAAGGAACCGACGGGGCGATGTGGGTTCTTGAGCCCGGCCCGGCTGCGCCGGATGGCCCGTGCCAGGGCGGATATGGCCTGATCCTGGCTGATAATCCGTCGGTGCAGCTCCTCTTCCATCCGGAGCAGCTTGTTCATTTCCTCTTCCTTGATTTCCGAGACGGGCACACCCGTCCAGCGGGCCACCACTTCCTCGATGTCCGCCCGGGCAACCACCGCCGGGTAATCCACATTGATTTTCCACTTGGTCCGTTGCTCGTTCTGCTCTTTCTGAAGTGACAGCTGTTCTTCCTTCAGCTTGGCCGCCTCTTCAAAATTCCGTTTGGAGATGGCCTCCTTGACCAGGTCGGTCAGTTCTTCGATCCGCTTCTGGCCGCGTAAAATGTCATCGGGGATTTCGGCAAAACGCAGCTTGACCCGGGCCCCGGCTTCATCCATGAGGTCGATGGCCTTGTCGGGCAGGAAACGGTCGGAAATGTACCTGGAGGAGAGATAAACCGCCGCCCCGATGGCTTCGGGGGAATATTTCAATCCGTGAAATTTTTCATACCGTTCGCGCAATCCATTCAGGATATTGATGGATTGCTCCTCGGAAGGGGCATCCACCTTGATGGCCTGGAATCGCCGTTCCAGGGAACGGTCCTTTTCGATGGATTTCCGGAATTCGGCCGGGGTGGTGGAACCGATGCACTGGATCTCGCCCCGCGACAGGGACGGCTTGAGAATATTGGCGGCATCCAGTGAACCTTCGGCCGAACCGGCACCAACCAGCGTATGCAACTCGTCGATGAAAACGATAAAATCCTTGTTTTCAACCAGTTCCTTGAGAATGGACTTGAGGCGTTCCTCGAACTGGCCCCGATACTTGGTGCCGGCGACGATGAGGGACAGATCGAGGGCGATAATCCGCTTGTTGGCCAGAAAAGAGGGAACTTCACCGTCGATGATCCGTTGGGCAAGCCCCTCAACGATAGCCGTCTTGCCGACGCCCGGCTCGCCGATGAGCACCGGGTTATTTTTGGTACGCCGGCAAAGGATCTGGATGACCCGGTCCAGCTCGTTCTCGCGGCCGATGAGAGGATCCAATTCCCCGCGATAGGCCGCTTCCGTGAGGTCGCGGGAGAACTCCTGGATGATGGAAGTGTCCTTCTTCTTGCGGGCACTCTTGGCCGGATCTTCTTCCCCGGCACTGGATTCCAAGCTCTCCCGCACCGACGGCAGGCGCAATCCCTGCTCGAAGAGAAGTTTGCCGGCCAAGGTGTGCTTTTCGCGCAAAAGACCCAGCAGGATATGCTCCGTACCCACAAACTTGTGCCCCAGAAGCTGGGATTCCTCGGCGGCGTTGTTGAGCACCTTCTTCACATCATTGGACAAGGGGATCTCGATGGAGGTGGAAATTTTCTCTCGCATCTTCGTCCGCGACTCGATATTCTTGCGAATCACGTCGAAGCTGGATTCCCCCTTCGGAAAGAAACGGCCCAGTTTTTTGTCTTCCCGCACCAGGCCCAGCAGGATGTGCTCGGTATCGATGTACCGACTCCCCAGCTGGCTGGCTTCAAAACGGGCAAAAAATATAACCCGTCGGGCTTTTTCAGTATATTTTTCAAACATGATCAACTCATTTCGATCCAGGTTTCGTCACATAAACGTCTTGCACGGCGCGGCCCGGATTCCTGTACGGTACGCCCAGGCAACCTGCTCGCAGGGCGCGGAGCCCCGCCAGGGATCACCGGCGCGCTGTCGTCGTCCACGCTCACTACCTATGATGCATCAAGGTTGCCGTTTGTATCAATGGGAAATCAGAAAAATCCGCGGAATCCGCCGCCGCCGGAACAGGCTGCCGGGCACGGCACCCTCAGGGGCTTTCCTGGTCCGCCCTTTTTTCGTGCACTGCCTGCGGCCGATCGTGGACGAGTGTGTCCAGACTCTCCAGCCGGCCATCGGTCATGCGGAATATCCGATGCCCGCGGGCCGCAATGTCCGGATTATGGGTCACAACCATGACAGTCACTCCGCGCGAAGCCACAATTTGTTCCACCAGGTTTACGATCTGGTCCCCGGTGCGATGATCCAGGTTGCCGGTGGGTTCATCCATCAAGATAAGTGACGGCTCACTGATCAGCGCCCGGGCGATGGCCAGTCGTTGCTGTTCGCCGCCGCTCAGTTCACCGGGCCGGTTGAGCAGGCGGTTCGCCAGACCGACCTCGGCCAGCAATTCCCGGGTACGGGGTTCGGCCTGCCGGCGTGTCTGGCCACGAATCAGTAGCGGCATCATGGCATTCTCCAGCGCATCGAATTCCGGCAACAGGTGATGGAACTGGAAGACGAAGCCGATCTTCCGGTTGCGGAACCGGGCCTGGTCGTCGTTTTTGAGAGCATAGAAATCGGTTCCCTGGATGCGGACGTCTCCCTTGTCGGGGCGTTCCATGCCGCCGATAACGTGCAGCAGCGTGCTCTTCCCCGAGCCCGAATCACCGACAATGGTGGCCAGCACACCCGCCTCCAGGTCCAGGGTGACATGACGCAACACGTGGATGGAACCCGCGCCGTAGGGGAAGCTCTTGTTGACGTCACGCAACGAGAGAAACTCACTCATAGCGAATGACCTCCACCGGATCGATCCCGGCGGCCTGGCGCGAAGGATACAGGGTAGCCGCAAAACTCACCACGACAGCGGCGGCGGCGACCAGGAAAACCTCCAGGCCGCCGATGCGAAATGGCAGATAGGAGATGAGATAAACCTCGGCATCCATGCTGATCCAGCGAAAATGATCGGCCGCCCACGCCAGCGTAACCCCGAGGGCGCTGCCCAGCAACGCGCCGATCACCCCGATGATGACACCCTGGGCCATGAAGATATGCATGATCTGCCGCGACGTGGCCCCCATGGCGCGAAAAATGGCGATGTCCCGGTTTTTTTCCATGACCATCATTACCAGAGTGGAAATGATGTTCAGGGCCGCCACAATGATGATGAGAGCGATGGCCAGAAACATGCTCCATTTTTCCATGGTCAAAGCCGCGAAAAAGGCCTTGTTCTTCTCAATCCAATGGCTGAGTTCGTACTCGTCCCCCAGCGCGCGGGAGATGCGCGCCTGTGCCCGTTCCACATCGTAGATATCCGTGGTGCGGACCTCCAGACACTGCACGTTGCCCTTGTCGAGCCGGGCCAGCGGCTGCGCGTTCTGCAGGCTGATGTAGGCCCAGGAATTGTCCAGATCGTACAGACCCGTTTCCACGATGCCCGTCACCCGAAACCGCTGAATCCGCGGCATCATCCCCAGGGGTGAGAGGGTGCCCTGGGGGATGATCAGGTTGACGAACGCACCTTCCCGTACCGCCAGCAGACGGGCCAGTCCCGTGCCCAGAATCACGTGGCGGCCGGTGGCCAGATCCGCCCATTGCCCCGCCTGCAGAACGGCATGACCAGCCATGTTGCGTGCGGCGGCAGCCGGATCCACCCCTTTGAGGACCACCCCGCTGGAGGCCGGACCCGCGTTAATCATCGCCTGAACGAAGATCGCCGGACTCACCTGCCGCACGCCTGGCAGGGCGCTGATCCGTTCCGCGGTCGCCTCATAGTCAACCAGACCACCGCTGCGCGCCAGCACGGTGACATGGGCCGTCGACCCCAGGATCTTCTGCTGGATGTCATCGATCAGGCCGCTGTACAGGGACAACACGATGATGAGCGCCGCCACCCCCGTCATGATGCCCAACACCGAGATGAGGGTGATGAAGGAAAGGACCACATGCTTGCGCCGGGCCCGCAAGTAGCGCCAGGCGACGGATAATTCGAACTTCATTCCTTTTCCGGTTTCAACAGCGGGAACAGAATGACATCCCGGATGGAAGGCGAATCGGTCAGCACCATGGTCAGCCGGTCGACACCGATCCCCTCGCCGGCCGTCGGCGGCATGCCATAGCGGAGGGCGCGGATATAGTCCTCGTCCATCATCTGCGCCTCGTCGTCCCCCTTCTCCCGCTTGCGCACCTGCTCCAGAAAGCGCTGTCGCTGTTCGTCCGGGTCATTCAACTCGCTGTAGGCATTGGCGATTTCCATGCCGGCGATATACAGCTCGAAACGTTCCACAAAATCCGGTTCGTCATCCTTCTGCTTGGACAGGGGCGAGAGCTCCACGGGGTATTCGTAGATGAAGGTCGGCTGTACCAGCTGCTCCTCCACCACTTCCTCGAAGAGCTGCCCCAGCAGGGCGCCCCGGCTCTCACCGGCGGCAGGCTCCGCTCCGGTGCGCCGCAGCAAGGCCGCCACACCTTCCCGATCGGCCAGGTCCGCCATGGCCGGCCGCGGCTCCCCCCGATTCCAGAAATGCAGGATGGCCTCGCGCATGGTGAACCGGTGCCAGGTCCCGAAATCGATGGCCTGCCCCTTGAAAGTCACGACACGCTGGCCGACCACCTCGTCCACCACCCAGGTGATCATGTCACGGGTCAGCTCCATCAGATCCCGGTAATCGCTGTAGGCCTGATAGAACTCGATCATGGTGAATTCCGGGTTGTGCTGGGTGGAAATTCCCTCGTTCCGGAAGTTCCGGTTGATCTCGAACACCCGCTCCATTCCGCCGACCGTCAGCCGCTTGAGATACAGCTCGGGAGCGATCCGCAGATACAGGGGCATGTCCAGCTTGTTATGGTGGGTAATGAACGGCCGGGCCGAGGCGCCGCCCACCAGCGGATGCATCATGGGCGTTTCCACCTCCACGTAGCGGCGCGCTTCCAGGAACTCACGCATTTTCCGGATGATCAGTGAACGCTTTCGGAAGATGGCGTTCACCTCGGGATTGACGATGAGGTCCAGGTAGCGCTGGCGATAGCGGATTTCCACGTCCGTCAGGCCGTGCCACTTTTCGGGCATGGGCAGCAGGCATTTGGCCAGAAAAACCAGATCCCGCGCCAGGATCGTCAACTCGCCGGTCCGGGTCCGGAACAGTGCTCCGTCGACGCCGACGATATCCCCCACGTCCAGCAACTGGAAGAGCTGGAATATCTTCTCGTCCACTTCGTTCTTCTTGAGATAGAACTGTATCCGCTGCGTACCGTCGGAGATATGGGCAAACGCGGCCTTGCCGAACGTGCGGATGGCCATGATGCGGCCACAGGTCCGGACGGTTTGTGGCTCGGCCTCCAGGGCGGCGGCATCCCGGTCGGCGTATTCGGTCACGATCCGGCTCACCGTATGGGTATAATCGAATTTGTGCGGATAGGGATCAAAGCCCAGCTGCCGGATCTCCGCCAGCTTGTTTTCGCGATTCTGAACAAGAGTTTCTTGGGGTCCGCTACTCATTCCATCCTTCCTTTGATTGTTGGAGTATGGGTGATGGTCGCCAGCAGGTTGCCCGTCGGGATGATTCCGTCCGGCTCTCCGACCCGGCGGCCGGCCGCCGGCAGCTACGGGGATCCGGGCTCCTCTGGTGCGGTTTCGCCGCCCGCGGGATCCGGCAGCGTTGGATCATCCTTGCCGGGGAGATAATGCTTGTTGATGGCATCCAGAATCCCGTTGATGAACTGGGTGGATTCCTCGGTGCTGAATTTGCGGGCGATCTCCAGGGCTTCGTTGATGACGACGGTGGTCGGCGTTTCCTGTTCATGCAGAAATTCGAAAACCGCCATGCGGAGGATATTACGATCGACGGCGGCCATGCGTTCGATCCGCCAATGCTCGGAGTACTTCTGGACCAGGGCGTCGATATCGGTTCGATGTGCCAGCGTCCCCAAAAAAAGAAAATCGGCATATTTGCGGATCTCCGGCGACTTGGGGTGCAGACGCCAGTAAATATCATGGAATTCAGACACGGACATGGGCGAGAGATCCGCCTGAAACAGCAGCTGCAATGCACATTCCCGTGCTTTTCTGCGGGCGCCCATCCGGACCTCCGGTTGAAAGAACGAACTACACGGATTTCAACAGATTGACCATCTCCACGGCCGTCATAGCGGCCTCGAAGCCCTTGTTGCCGCTTTTCAGTCCGGCGCGATTGATTGCCTGTTCCACGGTATCGGCGGTAATGATGCCGTACGTGATCGGCAATCCGGAATCCAGCGAGACCTGGGCAATGCCTTTGGTCACTTCGGCACTGATATATTCGAAGTGAGGGGTCTCACCCCGCACCAACGCACCCAGGCAGATGACGGCGTCATATTTCTGCATTGTAGCCAGCCGCTTGGCCAGCAGCGGGATCTCAAACGAACCCGGCACCCGGAAAATATGAACGTGCTCCTCGGCAGCACCGGTCCGCTTCAGGGCATCCAGGGCCCCGTCCAGCAAACGGCCCGTGATCATGCTGTTGTAACGGCTGACGATGATTCCAAAATAAAATTCCGCGGCCTGCAGCTGTCCTTCAAATACCTTCGACACAGCACACACTCCTGCGCAAAGTTGGTACCCATTATAAGTGTAAAATCACAAAACACAACCTATTTAACAAACCGGGCGCCCCCGGAACCCATCGATGTCGGCGATCATGCCCGGTGCGACAATGCCCGGCCGGATGGCACACTTGGCAACCATCGCTTCCGACTGCTACAATAGGAGCATGAATGGCCAACCGCCCGTGTTTATCGTGGATGTCATGCTGGGCAAATTGGCCCGCTGGTTGCGGTTGCTTGGCCTGGACGCCCTTTATGTGCGCCGCCGGAAACCGGAGGAGCTCCGGGCAGTGGCAACAAGCCCGGGCATCCTGGTCACCCGCGACCACCATCTGACCACCGGCCGTAAATACCCCGGGCCGGTCATCCTGATCGAATCCACAAACTGGCAGCAACAAATCCCGGAGTTTCTGGCCAAATCCGGCTGCCGGCCGTTCGTGCGACCGTTCACCCGGTGCCCGACCTGCAACGGTCTCCTGGCGGAGCAACCGGCAACGGCGGTGGAGGGGAAAGTGCCCCGTTTCGTCGCCGCCCGGCATCGAAGGTTCTGCCGTTGCACCGTCTGCGGACAAATTTACTGGCCCGGCAGCCATCAGCGCCGCGTCCGGGAAATGCTCCGGCAATGGGGCCTGGCGGATACGCTTCCCCGCAACCGGACCTGACGGCCGCTCCGGTCCACGGCCGGTTTACATCCGCGCCGCAACGGCCTCGCCGAAACCCGAACAGGAGAGCTCCTCCACGTCGGTGCGCCCTTCCCGGTGCATCAGACGGGCCAGGTCGTAGGTTACTTTTCCGTCCCGGATGGCCGCCGACATTCCCTGGATGATCAATTCGGCCGCTTCATTCCAACCGAGATGCTCCAGCATCATGGCCGCCGAAAGGATGATGGATCCCGGATTTACCTTGTCCTGGCCGGTGTATTTGGGAGCGGTTCCGTGCGTTGCCTCGAAAACGGCGATCTCGTCGCCGATATTGGCTCCGGGTCCCAGCCCCAGCCCACCCACCAGGGCGATGGCCGCGTCCGACAGATAGTCGCCGTTGAGATTGGGCAGTGCCAGGACGCTGTATTCATCGGGACGGGTTTGAATCTGCTGGAAAATGGAATCGGCGATTCGATCCCTGACCAGGATCTTGCCAGCCGGCAGCTGCCCGTCGAGTTCCTCCCACAGCTGTTTTTCGGTGACAATCCGGGCACCGAACTCTTCCCGGGCCACCTCGTAGCCCCACTTGGCGAAGGAACCCTCGGTGAACTTCATGATGTTTCCCTTGTGGACCAGGGTGACGGATGACAATCCCTGATCGACGGCCCACTGCAGTGCCTTGCGCACCAGCCGTTTGGTGCCGAAAACCGAAATGGGCTTGACTCCAATCCCGCTGTCGCTACGAATTTCGCGACCGGTCTTCTCCCGGATCAGATCGATGATGGCCAGAGCCACCTCAGAGCCTTTCTGAAAATCGTGACCGGCGTAGACATCCTCCGTATTTTCACGAAAAATGATGAAATTCACCTTGTCCGCATACTTATTGGGCGCCGGCACTCCCTCAAAATAACGCACCGGCCGGACACAGGCATACAAGTCCATGGACTGCCGCAGCCCGACATTGATGGAGCGGTAGCGTGGCGAAACGCCGTCGTCCCGACCGCAATTGTCGCAGCGCCCGGAGTGGTACTGCTGATGGGCGCAGTACAGACAGACATGCGTCTCCTCACCGATCGGCGTGGTGAACGGGCCCTTGATGGCCACCTTGAGGTGCTTGATGGCGGCGATGCCTTCATCGGGAAAAACGGTGCCATAGTGATGCAGACCCTCCAATCCGAAATAGAGGGGGCACCAGGCGATGCTCCGCCGACCGCCGAAGGCTTTGGCCACCGCCTTGTCCACCGTGGCCTGCATCACCGGTGTGATGTCGAGTCCGATACCGTCACCCCGCAGGAAACCGATGATGGGATGATCTCCAACCTGCAATTTGCCGTTCGTGACGGTGATCAGGTCGCCCTCCGGTATCTTGACTTCCTTAAAATCAACCATGATTACCTCCCACAGATAAATGGATTATTTTCATTTCTTACAAAAACCACCGGATCCCGGCGGCGATCCTCGCCTGTTGAACCGGCCCGCCTGATGCGGACGATGAATCTTGCCGCATGAGACGCACGGCGACGGATCGCGCTTCGACCGGGAACACACCGATTATCATATTGCAAATTTCTCTAAATTCAGATAAAGATTGTAAACGAATTCTTTGTTTTTACCAGGTGCCCGCCCAGGGAGGAATGGCAATCATGCGATGTATGGCCGTGATACCCGTGCGCTACGCCTCCACGAGGCTCCCCGGCAAACCCCTGCTGCCCCTGGCTGGCAAACCTGTGATCCAGCACGTCTGGGAAAGAGCCATGTCCTGCCCCGATCTCGACGAGGTCCTGGTGGCGACGGATGATGAGCGGATCTCCGCGGCGGTCCAGGCTTTCGGCGGCCAGGTCACCATGACTTCGCCCGATCATACCTCCGGCACAGACCGCATCGCCGAAGCCACACTGGAACTCGATGCCGACATCGTGGTGAACATCCAGGGTGATGAACCACTGATCGCCCCGCGCACCATCAGTGAAGTGGTGCGACCATTCGCCGTCAAGGAAGAAATCGGCGTCACCACGGCCTGCACCGCCATCACCAGCCTGGACGAGTTGATGAATCCCAACTGCGTCAAAGTCGTTGTCGATTATGAAGGCTACGCCATTTATTTTTCGCGGCTGCCTGTCCCCTTCTGCCGGATACCCGGCGGCACTCTGGACAATTACCGGGCCCAGCTGGCACGCAATCCGCTCTTGCTGAAGCAATTCAACAAACACGTCGGTATCTACGCCTATCGCAAGAATTTCCTGCAGATTTTCGTCAACCTGCCGGTCTCTTTTCTTGAAAAGATGGAAAAGCTCGAACAGCTGCGATTCATCGAATACGGCTACCGGATCAAAGTGGTGGAAGTGCATGACAGCCCTCCCGGCATCGATACCCGGGAAGACTATGAGATCATCCGGCACATGCTGGAGGGGAGCGCGGCGGCGGATCGTCAGTAGACCAACCCGATATCGTTCAACGGCCAATACTTCAACACGGCCTTGCCGTAAATGAAGCGACGGTGCAACGCTCCCCAGTGCCGACTGTCGTTGCTGACACTGCGGTGGTCACCCATGACGAAAAAATGATCTTCCGGCACCCGGATCGGGCCGAGGCTGTGGCGGCTCTGAAAGTCCGGCGGGATGTAAGGTTCGGCCAGCAACCGGTCGTTGATGTAGACCCGCCCTTGTTCGATGGCCAGAGTTTCTCCGGGCAAGGCGACCACCCGCTTGATAAACGATTTGCGCACATCGCCCGGAAAGGAGAAGACCACCACATCCCCCCGCTCGATTTCAAAAACCCGGTAGCTGAATTTGTTGATGAACACCCGCTCCTGATCGCCCAACTCCGGTTCCATGCTGGTACCTTCCACCCGAACCGGCTGGACAAGAAACGCCACCACAAACAACAGAATACCCAGTGCCAGTAGCAGGTTGCGCGAAAAATCACCCATCAGATCCAGAAATTGCCTGATCCGACGGTTTTCGGTATGTTCAAACATAGTCTTCCGATCCAGGCCGGATGGTTTATTCTTCCAGCGCGAAAATCTCCTCCAGATTCCAGCACATGGTGGCACAACGATGACTTAACCGGATGTTCCGGATTTTACCCTTGGCCCCGAAAAGTCCGTGGGGCTTGACCAGGGTGATCATAAAATTGCTCTGATCCATCAATTGCTGAATACGGCGAGCGGCCTCGAACTTGGCACCGGGCTCCCCATGGAGGAAGATCCGATCCAGCACCGTGTTGATCTCCCGTTCGGCATCCGTCTCGGCCACATCCTGCTGGGTGTACCAGTAATGGCGGATACTGGATGAATGCATGATCTCTTTCATGAAAAAAGGGTGCAGCGGATCAAGGAGAGTCATTACCACCATCTGGTAATTGGGCCGGGCAGAAAACAGATCCTTGTAGAAGAACTCATAGGGCAGGGACAGAACCGTGGCGCGGATACCCAGATTGGCGAGATCGGTCTCCACCCGGTTCGCCACTTTCTCGGCGGCGGTGTCGCCGGAAAGAACGGCAATGGAGAAACTGACCTGATCATTGTTGCGTCCATAGGTGGCCGGTGAGCCGCCGCCGCGGTTATAGGTGAAATTGATTTCCCGCAGCTGCTGGAGCGCGGCACCGGTACTGAGCTGGGTGAAGGGTGTCTCGAAATACCAGAGAGATTCCTGGGGGGAGATAATACTGCCGGCCGCAACTGCCTGGTTCATATAAACTTCTGAAACAAGGGCTCCCCGGTCGATCACACCGGCCACCGCCTGTCGAAAGACCGGCTCGGCGAAGAGATTGAACTGCCAGCGCTCAATGTTGGGCTGATCCGTCTGCGGATCCGTCCGGCGGCTGAGGTTGAACCAGGCGACGACTGTTGAACAGGAAGGCCCAACATCCTGGATATTGATACCGCGTACATTGGCCAATCGTTCCGAATCTTCCGGCGGGATAAAATCGATCAAATCCGTTTCGCCGGTTCTGAATTTCATGGATATTTCGGTGGAAGTATTGGCGAAACTGATGACCACTTCACGGGCATAAGGCAGGTTCTGCCCGGCTGGATCCACCGCCCAGAAGTTCGGATTGCGCTGCAGGAGCACCCGGTTCTCGTCCGGCGCAAACCGCTGGATCATGAAGGGGCCGATGCTGGGCAATTCTTCCGGTGGAGACCGTAATTCATACAATGACGATAAACGATTCTGGCTGCGGGCTTCCTGAATCAACTCATGGGGCAGCGCCGGGATGCGGGCCAGGATGGGTTCGATGGCGGCTGTACTGTCCGGCAGAGTGAACTGCAGGGTGTTGTCGTCGATTTTACTATAGCCGATGGTGCCACCGGCGAATTGCAGAAACACCCGCAGCGGCGAAGGCTCCGGGGCTGACTGGAGGATAAGATTGAGTGTTTCAACCACATCATCCGCCGTGAACGGCCGCCCGTCACTGAACACGATATTGCGCCGCAGATGAATCGTGAAGATCTTGCTCTCGCTACCCCGGTCATACCCGCTGGCCAGCCAGGGATCGAATGTGTTCTTTACCGGGTCGAACCGGTACAGGGTGGCGGTGAGTTGCGCCGAGATCAGGCGGGAAACGTCATCCAGCGCCATCACCGGATTAAAGGTCAGCGGCGGATGCAATACCGCCATTTTCAGCAGGGGGGTGGCCACGCCGACCTCGCAATCCAGAATCCTGAACTCCGGCTTTTCCTCCGTTTTGATGAGCGGCATGTCCTCGACATACCCGCAGGAGACCACAAGCAAGGAAACCAGCGCGATGATGAGAACCGCTAGCAAGGATATTTTTTTGTTCATGCGCCCCTCTTCGGCCCGAATTTGTCAGCAAGTTACTTCAAATATATAGCATATCGGCACAATTCATCTCAACATCTAATCCCCATTCATGGGAAAAAGGGGAACAATGGCCGACGCGGCCGGTCTTCTCCGTCATCCGCCATTGGGCGCAGAGACGACATGGCGAAGAAATTCCTGACCGGAATACCGCCGTCAGGAAATGTACTCGACGTCCCGGGGAAACTTGATTTCAAAGTTCTTGTCTTTGATTTTCTTGTTTATTTTGACCTTGAAGAACTGGATGATGGTCCGATCGCCGTTGAGCTCCTCGATGCGTTGCTGCATCGGAATGCCGGTATCGGCGTCGACCCAGAGAATGAGCTTGCTGAAGTAATCCTTGATTTTGGGATTGGTGGGCAATAGCTCGATGATATGGAAGATCTGTTCCTCGATCACTTCATCTTTCACGAACGAAATATCAAAATTCTTCTTCAGCTCTTCGCTCGATGTACCGATGCCCACACCGGCATAGCGATCTCGATGATTTTCCAGAGAGCGCCGCAGCGCCTGGTTCTTCTTGGGGTAGTAAATGATGATTTCGTCAGGCGAAACCACCAGGATGGTGTTGCCCGGCTCCTCGATCTCCTTGCGTAGGAGAAATCCGCCCGGAATTTTTTTAAACAGGATCTTGCCCTTTTCCGGCTCATCCATCTCCTGCAACAGTTTGATCCATTTGGTCTGGATAAGCTCCGCCTGGAATGTCTGGACTTCGGAATTGAGGTGGTCCAGTTTGTCCAGAACGCGTTTCAGTTTGGAATTGTCTGCCGCCAGCCACATACCGGGCAGACAGATCAGAATGATCACGATGGATGGAATTATCTTTTTCATGAAAAATCCTTGTTGTACCGATCAGTTGTCGGCGTCGGTCATTTCGCCCGTCGTCAGGGCGGCCGTTTGCTCGATATGCGTCTGCGGGATGGTTTTGCGGACGCAGCTGTGGGGCGTCAGGAAGATGAACAGCAAGATCAGGATAACAATCACATCGTATGCCAGGGATCCCCGTTCATGGGTCCACAGGAAAATTTGGCCGAGTCTCCGGGTAAACTTGCTCATGGCAATCCAACCCCGCGTTCGTTTATAGGGTGAAAACGCCTTCGTGCTCGACATGGAAGTCGGCGTGTTTGGGCACGATCTTCCCGTCGAGCATCTCGATGATGCGATGCGTGTATGTCGCCGTGGTGGGCTCGTGGGTGATCACGACGATGGTCTGGTTGTATTTGAGATTGAGATCCCGCAACATCCGCATGACGATGTGGGAGTTGACGGAGTCCAGGTTGCCGGTGGGCTCGTCGGCCAGCAGGAGACTGGGGCGATTGATCACCGCCCGGGCCAGGGCGACCCGTTGCTGCTCCCCGCCGGAAAGCTCCAGCGGTTTGTGATCCATTTTGCCCTTGAGGCCCAGCATCTCCAGAATCTCGTCCACGGTGGTCGCGTCAGCGCCGTGGTTCCCGTGGATTTTGCGCGCCAGTTCGATATTGTCCTTGGCGCTGATGGTGGGGAAGAGATTAAACCGCTGGAACACGAATCCGATCTTCTTGCGCCGAACTTCGGTGCGCCGCCGGTCGCCGCTGCTGGCGATATTGATGCCGTCGATGATGATGTCCCCGGACGTCGGGCTCAACAAGCCGCCCAGCAGATGCAGCAGCGTTGATTTCCCGCAACCAGACGGCCCCATAATGGCCACGAATTCGCCCTTCTTCACCTGGAAATTCACACCGCGCAGGGCCGGGACATCCACTTTGCCCACCCGGTAAACCTTGGTCAGATCTCTGGTTTCAACGATAAATCGCATCTCTCGCGTGCACTCACTTCTACAATTTCGACGGTTTAGTATAAAACCTTTGCCGGTGCGGATCAAGGAATAAGGGACCGGGACAGATTCCTACTCGTACATCAAGGCCTCGACCGGATCCTGTTGGGCGGCCCGAAAAGCGGGATAGAACGACCCCAACGCCCCGCTGACCAGCGCGATGAGGGCCACATAACCCATCACGTCCAGCTTCAGCAGGATGGGCAGGGAAGGATACAGCCGGGTCAGGATTTCGGTGGCGGCCATGGAAAGCACCAACCCCAACCCGACGCCGATGGATGTCAGCAGCAGCGATTCACGCAGGATGAGGGAAACGATGAACAGTTTGGTGGCTCCCAGGGACTTGAGAATGCCGATCTCACGGGTTCTCTCGGTGATGGTGGTGTACATGGTCAGCAGGATCACCAGAAAGCTGATGAGGACAGCCACGACGACGATGGCGGCGGTGAACTCCTGCAGACCGGGCAAATTGGAGGACATGACCATCTCAATATCCGAGCCCTTGGTCGTGTTGTAGCCCTTGAACAGCTCATTGGTGGTCAGGAAGCGATAGACGTCGTCCACCCGATCCTTGTTCTCGCAACGGATATAGAAAATACTGGCCTTGTTGCGGGAATCATTGAGTTCCTGCAGTGTTTCCAGGGGAACCAAGATTCGTGAGCCTATACCCGACTTGAAGATGCCTACAATCATGAAAGCATGATTTAGAATATCGAGGGTCTGCCCCACCTGAACCTTGTTGCTCTCGGCGTAAATGTCGTCGACCACGCATTCGTAAGGATCATCGAACAGACGACCCTGCATGATGATCAGACCGTTCTGGCTGACCTCGTTGAACGAGACGGGATCGATGCCGAACACCAGGGAGAATTTCTTCTTGCTGAACTGGTGGAGCATGGGGGAGACGTGCTTGATACCGTCCACCTCCATGAGTTTTTCCTGGATGCGCACCGGCATGGTGGCATTGTTCAGGGCGAAAAGAAGGGACGAGCCGGACGGCTGGAACAGGATATCGGCCTTGACGTTCTGAAGACGATCGGACGCATCCTTGAGCATACCCTGGGACATGCCCACGAACAGAACGATCATGACAACTCCGACACTGACGGCCAGAATGCTGACAATCGTGCGGGTCGGACGCTTCTTGATATTGGAGACGATTAAACCGGCCAAACGCTACCTCGAATTTTCTTGACTCAATTCCACAATTTTCGCTGACTCCGGGACGGTCATGTGAAACATCTCGTCGTTGAGTTCCGCATCCGCATCCACCCGATCCAGCCGGAACTGGATTCGGTAGCCCTCGATGGGCCGGTAGAGAAAAATCTCCTGGGGAAAAGACCGACCGGAGGTTGTCGGTGGATACCAGTAGATCACCTGGCTGATGGTGACGCCTTCCTCGTTGTAGATGAATTTCTTGCGAATATTCAGGGTGGAACGCTCCAACCATATTTTTTGCCGCAGGACAGGATAGCCGCCCTCGGTCCGACCGATCTCGTGTAGCACATAATAGCGTTCCTGGGGCGAGTCCTCCTCGATGACGACGAAATCGGACGGGTTCACGCCCAGCGGAGAATGAAAAAAAGTGGTGGTAATGTGCCAGGGCCTCAGTTTTGCCAGATTCTGGCGGGGTTCGGCGTCACTCTCCACCCCATCGTTCGTTTCATTGAGCGGCACTTTCAGCAGATCATCACCGATTTTCCCTTTGTACAGGGTTTTCTTTTTGGGGAACCAGATCTCGAACAGACCCTCTCGGGCGGCGACATCCGCCATGGTGGTCTTGATAAGCGGGGCAAACACCTGCAGCCGGAGATCGCCGTTCCGGCGTAGCGCAAGAACCCCCGAAACCGTGGGTAATTTTTCCCTCTTCATCCGGATCAGGGACTCACCCGAAAACGTCATGGACGCTTTCTTGATCAGGACGGACTGATGACGGGAAAACAGCTCCTGAAACTGCGCGAGGATCTCATCCCGGCTCAATTCTTTGGCATCTTCATACCGCTGGCCCACGGAGATTTTTTCCTTCTTGACACCGCACGCCAGGGCCAGCAAGACCAGCAGGGCAGTTGCGACGAGAACCAGTTTTCGGGACATGGATTACTCTCACAATCGAGGCCGGGCCTCCGGAAAATCGAAGAAACTCTAACAAAACTACCCAATTGTGTCAAGAATAACTGCTGTTTTTTGCTTTTTGATCTGTTACAATATTTTTTCCATATTCCAAAAAATGGTCGAGGGGAATGACCACACGCAAACGAAGGAAGCTGGCCGAGATCACGGGCATGGCCCTGCTGGTGATCGCCATTCTGCTGACATTGGCCCTGGTGAGTCATCACCCCACCGATCCCTCCTGGAGCGTCACCACCACCGCCGACCACTCGCGAAATCTCATCGGCCGGGTGGGGGCTTGGTTCAGTGATATCTTGTTCCAGCTACTGGGTCTGGGAGCGTTCGTCCTCCTGATTCCCCTGTTTCATTTGGCCATCCGGCTTCTGTTCAAAAAGGCTTTTATTCATCTTTTCGCCCATTTCAGCGGGGTTTTTCTGGTGCTGGTGTCACTCAGCGGGCTGGGGAGTACATGGCAAATTCGCGTTCCCGCCGCCGGCAACGCCGCGCCGGGCGGATTACTGGGCACCAACCTGGCGACTCTTCTCATTCGCTATTTCAATGAGGGGGGTGCGACCATCATGCTGGTGGCCGGATTCATCATCGGCGTGCTGCTCCTTACATCCCGCACCCTTGATGAACTGCGGGCCGCACTTTTTTACCGGGTGGCCCGGTTGTTCCGGCGAAAATCCACGGCGTCCGCCGGATCGGCGGTCACGGTTCCCCGACCGGAAGTCGAGGCTCCGGATCCCCCTTCCCCGATGCCCGAATCCCGTTTGCGTCCCCGGCCCGACTCCGCACCGGCGGCCCCCAAACCGGCCGCGACAACGGCCAGCATCCCGATTTCCCGAATGGAATTTCGGGACGATTTCTCCGGCGATGAAACACCGGAAGGGATCAAAAACCTGGTGACTTTCCCCAGCCCGCCCCTGTCTCTGCTCCATGAATCCCATGAGACAGCCAAGGTCAACGAGACGGAACTCATGGAAAAGGCCGGCCAGATTATCGAAAAGCTTTCCGAATTCAATATCAGCGGCAGTATCGCCGCCATTCATCCCGGCCCGGTGGTTACCCTCTTTGAATTTCGACCGGCGCCGGGGGTCAAGTACAGCCGCATTCTTTCCCTGGTGGATGACCTGTGCCTGGGGCTCAAGGCCGTGTCCATTCGCATCGATCGCATCCCGGGCAAATCCACCATCGGCATCGAGGTACCCAACAACCAGCGGCAGTTGATCCCGATCCGCTCCCTGCTTGAATCCCGGGAATTCCAAAGCGCCCGCTCGCCCCTCACCCTGGCCCTGGGCAAGCGGATCAACGGTGATGCCTTTATCACCGACCTCGGTGTCATGCCGCACCTGCTGGTGGCCGGGGCCACCGGTACGGGGAAAAGCGTCGGCCTCAATTCCATGATCACGTCCATCCTTTACAAGAGCAATCCACAGCAGGTCCGGTTCGTCATGATCGATATCAAGCGCACGGAGTTAAATTTTTACGAAGATATTCCCCACCTGTTGACCCCCATTGTCACCGATGCCAAGGTGGCGGCCAACACTCTCATCTGGACCGTTCAGGAGATGGAGGAGCGGTACAAGCTGCTGGCCAAGTACGCCGTGCGGGACATCTCCCAGTTCAACAAGGTGAGTGCCGATACCGGCGAGACGGAACCGTTGCCTTATGTGGTTATCGTGATCGATGAATTTGCCGAATTGTTGTCCGTCGCCTCCAAGGAAGTGGAGCTCTGCCTTCAACGCCTGGCCCAGATGGCGCGGGCGGTAGGCATTCATGTGCTGCTGGCGACCCAGCGCCCATCGGTGGAGACCATTACCGGCGTCATCAAGGCCAATTTTCCAGCCCGCATCTCATTCCGGCTTTTATCGCGGCATGATTCCAAGACCATCCTGGACACCGTGGGGGCCGAGCATTTGCTGGGCAAGGGTGACATGCTGTTTCTGCCGCCCAACTCTTCCAAGCTGATCCGTATTCACGGCTGCTATACGGATGAGGATGAAACCAAGCGGCTGGTGGATTTTCTGAAAAAATACGGCGAGCCGGACTATCAGGATCTACCCATTCCCCGTGCGGATGACGATTCGGAAGAGGGCGTTCTGGATCCCCAGGACGATGATCTTTACGAAGATGTCGCCCGTTTCATTGTGAAGTACCGCAAGGCTTCCACGTCGGTGCTCCAGCGCCGTTTCCGCATCGGGTACGGCCGCGCGGCCCGTCTCATGGATGTCCTGGAAGAAAATGGACTCGTGGGTCCACCCAACGGCAGCCGGCCCCGGGAAGTTTTGGTTCCACCCGATTTTTACGACCAGGTGGACAGCACCAAAGACGAACCATGATCCTCCCCCGCCCCGCCGCGCGACGATGCCTGTTCCTGCTCCTGGCGCTGGGCCTGCTGGCAGCGTGTCCATCCACTGACAGCCCTCCCTCCGCCACCACCTGCTTCATCCGTCGGAATCTGTTTTTGGGCACGCTGTACACGGTGACCATTTATCATCACCAGCCGACGGGGAAAGTTTATGCCGCCTACGAGCAGCTGGTTCGAGACCTGAACCGGCTGGAAGCAATGACCAGCTTTCAATCGCCCGACAGCGAGATCCGCCGGATCAACAATTCCGCCGGTGGCTCGCGCATTGCCCTGTCACGGCCGTTCGCCCGTCTGCTGGACACGGCCGACCGTTATTACCGGGAGACCGATGGCTGTTTCGACGTGACCGTGCATCCCTTGCTGGCCGAATGGGGCTTCTATCGGCAAAAGCAGTCGGATCCCGATCCCCGGCAAATGTCGGCCATCCTGGCACGGATCGGCTTTCACCGCTTGCACTGGCAGCCTGGCACCGCCGAGCTGCTCATTCCGGAAGGAGGCGTGCAATTGGATTTCGGCGGCATGATCAAAGGGGTTGCCATGGACCGGGCTGTTACGATCCTGCGCTCCGCCGGCCTGACCAATTTCCATCTCGATTTCGGGCGCAGCAGTCATTTCGCGGCGGGTCCCGCTGATGGCCGGGGTTGGCGGATTCCCATCGCCACTCCCCGAAACCCGGAACAGGTGCTGCTGGAAGCACGGCTGGACGGGTATGCGCTGGCCATCTCCGCCGGCGGGGCGGATTGGCACTCGCGAAGCGGCCAATCCTATTCCCTCATTGTCGATCCGCGCAACGGCCAGCCAGCCACGACTCCGACCATGAGCGTTGTGATATCCGCCCGGGCCACCGCCGCCGACGCCTGGTCCACCGCCCTGCTGGTGGATGAAGGGCTTCTTCAAAAACGGACGTCCCTCTCCCCGGATCTGACCGCGGCGGCGGTCATTACGCCCGGCGGCGTCATCCGCTGGTATCCCGACCGGGTCACGGTGCGCCCTTTTTTTCCGGATCCATCCCCCTGATGTCCGCCCCGCCCTGATTTCCTGTTTCCGGAGCGCCATGCTGCCTGACCGGTAATGCCGGCGGGAACTTGGATCATCTTTGTACGTGATACTGATGTGGAAGATGAAATCATTGCGGAGGTGCTCCACTCATGAAACAAATGCTCCTTTTCACCCTGCTGACCCTGGTTGGTTCGCTGCAGCCCCTGGCCGGCGCACCCCAGGAGGACCCGGAAGACAATCTTGTCTTCATGCTGGGGGAAAACGCCGGCAATGCCTGGCTCGGTGTCAAAATACGGGATCTCAACGCCGCCGAGTTGGACGAAATTTCGGCCATGGATGACCTGGGCGTTTACATCAGCGAGATTCTGGCGGATTCCCCAGCCGAGAAAGCCGGATTGGAAAAAGGCGACATCATTGTCCGCCTGGCCGGCATTCCCGTCATCGGCGCCGAACATTTCATCCAGATGATCCGCAGCAGCGCATCCGGGCGGACCTTCACCATCGAGTTCCTGCGGCAAGGAAAAAACCGGACGGCCAAAGTGACCCTGGCGGAAAAATCCCGGGATCGACGCTATCGCTATTTCTCTCCTTCCGGAGCGGTGATCCCCGAAATACCACAACCATCGTCGCCGCGGCTGTTCGACTTTTTCTCTTACCGCAACCGGCCACGTTTGGGCATCTACTACGAGGACATCACCGAACAGCTGGCCCGCTTTCTCGGGGTGGAGGAAGGAACCGGCGTTCTCATCACCTCGGTGATCAAGGATTCTCCGGCGGAAAAGGCCGGTTTGCGGGCCGGGGATGTGATCGTCCGGATCGACGACACCGCCGTGGAAAATTCCGGCGATCTCATGGCAGCGTTACAGGAGAATGATCCGTCGGCCGTACTGAAGGTGCGGGTGGTTCGGAAAGGGGAACGGCTGGAGTTCGAAATCAGCCCACAGAAACAGGAACGTTCCCAGCGGCGAGGACGCCTGTCCATCTGAATCAGGGAATGGATCCCCGGACAAGGACGCCCGGGGATCATCTGATCATCCGGCGGAGATCACGATCAGAACATCTGATCGGATTCCCCTTCTTGCTCTTCCTGCTGTTTCTTTAACTGCAGTTCCTTGATGGCCAGCCGGCTGGCTTTCTTGCGAAATTCGGTTTTCGCTTCCTCGTCATCCGTCAGGGCCGCCTTCTGGAAATAGCACAGGCTGAGATAGCGGACGGTCATATAGTCCTCTTTAAGTTCATTGGACTGTTCCAGGGCCGCAATGGCCTCGTCCACCGTCTTCATGATCATCTGGGGTTGCCGGATGATCTCTTCTCGGGCCTGGATATCCATCTGGATCTGTTCGATCTCGGACTGCAATTCCTGTCTCCGCTCATCCGTGCGCGCCCGATCCATCTGCCGCTGCAGCTGGGTAATTTCCTTCTGCTTGGCGTCCACTTCTTCCTTGGCCTTGTTGACTTCATCGAATAGCATCTCGGCGCGCTGGCCGTTATCCCCGATGACGTTCTTGGCTTCGTCCCATTTGATCAGTCCGATACCAAACAGCGGCATGGGATTCTGCGGATCGATCTCGCTGTGAATCTGTTGATAGCATTGGGCGGCATCATCCAGTTTCCCTGTGGTGTAATAGGCACGGGCCAGACGCAGCAGGGCGTTGACATTCTTGGGATCCTTCTCCAGCGCCTTCTGGAAGGCCAGGATGGCCTTGGCCGCGATCTCTTCCTGTCCCGGTATGTATTGTTTCATGTAAGCCATACCGAGATATTCATAAACAATGTTCAGTTCGGGATCCATTTCCAGCGCCTTGGTGAAAAACTCGATGGCCTGATTGTATTGTTTCCCGCGAAATGACTTCACACCCTTGTTCAGCTGATCCCGGGCCTTGAGTTTATCCACATACTGGCATCCGCTCAGCAGCAGGGCAAAAACAACCAGTACCGCCACCAGGGTCGATATTCGAAATCGCTTCATGTTCAGACCTCCCTAATCTTCCAGTTCTGTCATCAGGCTGATTTGTTCGACTCCAGCGCCCTTGGCGGCATCGATGGCTTGAACGATGTACAGATAAAACACATCTTTGTCGCCCTTGACAAAAATGCTTTTGTCCGCCCTTCCGGCATAAATCTCCTGCAATTTGGCCTGCAAGCCTCCCCAACCGACGTTGTCCCGGTTGACCTCTACGATGGTTCCGCCTTCCTTGACGTCCACAACGATACCCTTCAACTTGTCCAGAATCTCCTGCGGTACATCTTGTTCCAGCTTCTCGGGCACCTGGACGAAGATACCCTTCGGGGTAAAGGGCGTAATCACCATAAAGATGATCAGGAGGACGAGCAGAATGTCGATATAGGGGGTAACGTTAATATCGGATTTGGGGCCACCGCCCCCACCCGTTGACATTCCCATGGTAACTCTCCTTTACACGCTATTTTTCGTCGATAACCAACCCGATTTGATCGAGTCCGGCCTCCTTGATCAATTCCAGAGCCGCCACCACCGACTCATAGGACACTTTCGCGTCACATTTGAAGTAGGCTTGTCCCTGGGCATTGAAATCTCTAAGATACTCGACTTGCTTTTTCAATTCATCCCGGTCGCCGAAGGCCTCATCCCAGATAAAGAGTGTGCGCTCCACATCCATGCCCACCAAGATGGCTTCCCGGTCTTCGGCCTCGGGCATATCCACCAGATTGGCTCCCCGGGGAAGATTCACGGTGATCCCGCTTTGCAGCAGGGGCGTGGTGATCATGAAAATGATCAGCAACACCAGCATGATGTCAGCCATGGGAGTCACGTTAATATCGGAGTTGACCCCACTGACCGCCTTCTTTTTTTTAGCCACGGCTCAAAGACCTCCGTTTTACAAAGTAGTCAATCAATTCGGACGAGGAATTGTCCATCTCCACCGTAAAGGCTTCGATACGGCTGGTGAAATAGTTGAAGAACCACACCGCGGGAACGGCCACGAACAGACCGAAAGCCGTGGTCACCAGCGCTTCGGAGATGCCGCCCGCCACGGCGCCGATACCGGCCGCTTCAGCCTGGCTCATGCCCTGGAAGGCGTTGATGATGCCGACGGTGGTTCCGAAGAGACCCACGAATGGTGCCGTCGAACCGATGGTCGCCAGGGCGTTGGTGCCCCGCTTGAATTCCTCGTGGGTGATAGCCGCCGCCCGCTCGCAAGCCCGGCGGGAAGCCTCGTGGACTTCACCCGACAGTTCGTCACTGGCGCCGTGCGCCTGGAATTCCTTCAAACCGGCGACCACCACGCGGGCGAGGTGAGACTTGGTGTATTTTTCCGAAACCATGATGGCTTCTTCGATTTTGCTCTCCTTCAGCGCTTCCGCTACCGCCGGGGCGAACTCACGGCTCTGTTTCTTGGCCGCTCGAAAAGAGAACCACCGCTCGATGGCGACGGCGATAGACCAAATGGACATGATCAGCAGAATCCAGACAACGGCTTTGGCGACCCAGCCCATCTTGTCCCACATTTCCATAAGATCCAATCCTTGCATCGCTTCTTGAAGTAAGAACCAAAACATTGGCGTAACCTCCATAAAAATTTTTTCTAATCTATGGTTATTGCAAATTGAAACGCACGGTGATGGTGGCGACCACGGGGATCGGTTCGCCGTTCAGCAGCGTGGGCGTATAGACCCACTGCTTCACGGCATCCACCGCCGACTGCTGCAACAGCGGATGACCGCTGATGACCTTGACGTCCGTCACATGTCCGGACTCATCCACCGTCACCTGCAGGATGACGGCCCCGCTGATACGGGCGGCTTTCGCCACGGCCGGATACATGGGCTTGACCTGTTTCACCAGCTTCGAGCCCAGCACGTTCCCGCCGATACGTATGGGGGTCTTCTTCGGTGGCGGGGGAGGAGGCGGGGCCGCGATATCGGGCACGCCACCGGCGACACCCCCACCACCGCCACCACCGACCACGCCGCCCGGGACGCCGCCGGGTACACCGCCGGGAATGCCGGTGCTGGTGTTGGCCTCGCTGAGCCTGATCAGATCCGCCAGGTCTTCCCGGTTGGTCGGAGGCGGGATGGTGTCGGAAATTTCCTTGATCTGGTAGGTCTTGCTCAGGTCTATATTCACATCGAGTTTGGGTATATCCTCCTTGGGCCTTTCCACCGGTTGCGGCGGCGGGGCTTCCGCCGGCGCCGGCGGTGGAGGGGGCGGAGGCGGCATCGTCGTGCCGCCAAGGAAGGTCAGAATCCCCTCCACCTGCTGCTGCATCATTTCGGGAAACAGCAGGGGCACGATGACAATGGCCAGCACCACCAGGGCATGGACCAAAAAGGCCGCCAGCATAGTGTACTTCGTCTTCGTGCCTTGTCGACTCGTCGAAGAGTACAATAATTGGTCAAACATTTGATCCTCCAGACTATCGAAATAGTCGAATTTTGACGATTTTCAAACAAACGTATCAAAAATTAAATGACTTCCTCAAAATGATGTCAAGCCATTTTTAAAGATTTTTTATCCTTGGCGGATCCCAGAAATCTGTACCACCAGAACAGCAGGGGACTGGCGATGGCAATTGAGGAATAAGTCCCCACCAGGATACCGATTACCAGCACCAGAGAGAAGCCTTCCAGGGTTTCGCCGCCGAACAGCCACAGGCAGAAGACGGCGACAAAGGTGGTCCCGGTGGTGATGATGGTCCGGGAAAGCGTCTGGTTGATGGAGGTGTTGATGATGACGAGGAAACTTTCATTGCGCATGAGTTTGAGATTTTCGCGTATGCGGTCGAACACGATGATGCTGTCGTTCATGGAATAACCGACCAGGGTGAGCAGGGCCGCCACCACCACCAGCGACAGTTCCTTGTTCATCAGGGAGAAAAGTCCGAGGGTGATGGCCACGTCATGCACCAGGGCGATGACGGCGGCGATGCCGTAGGCGAATTTGAACCGGAAGGCGATGTAAATTAGCATGCCGCCCAGGGCCAGCAAGACGGCCATCTGGGCCTTTTCACGCAACTGCTTGCCGATTTTGGGGCCGACGCTGTCGATGCCGATGATGACGAACGAGCCGAGGTAATAGTTGTTCTTCATGTTGTCCAGCAGGGGTTTGGGCAGGTCCTCGATCTCGGACAGTTCATCAAGGCTTGTGATCAGACCATTTTCCGTCCGCAGGTCGATGATGCGGGCGGCCAGATCGGCATAGGCCTGTTCCCGCTCGGTTATGGTGGCGTCGCTTTTGAGGATGCCCATGGTTTCCAGCACATTGCTGCGCTGCAGGTCGGCGGCCAGTTCGTTCTGGCCCACCTTGTTCAGATCGCCCCGCTGGGCCGACTTGTCCTGGTCCAGCAGATCATGGAAAGCATCATAGACGATGGTCTGGGTTTTCTGGAACTCCAGCCGTTCCTCGGTCTCCACCCGGGCCAGCTTGATCTGGACCTCGTTTTTGTCTTCCTGGCCGAAGCGGGTCACTTCCACCTTGCCCAGGGCGGTATTCCCCAGCACGTCACGCAACACGTCATACTGGGGCTTCTCGGCGAATTTCACCTTGATGACGGTGCCGCCGGCGAAATCGATGCCATAAATAAAGCCGCCGCGCTGGATGACGGTGTACCAGCCGATGATCAGCAGAATCAGCGAGAGGATGATAAATATCCATTTCAGTTTAAGCCAGTTAACGTTTACGTTGGCGAGTATGTGCATGGTCTCTCCTCAAAATTGCTTAGACACGCAGTCTCTTGGAATGTTCCGTCAAATTGACAGTTTCTTGACCTGCCAGCGGTCGAGAACGGACTCGAAAATCGCCCGGGACACAAAGATGGCGGCGAACAGGTTGGCCAGCAGTCCGGCCGTCAGGGTCACGGCGAAGCCGCGGATGGGCCCGGTACCGAACTGGTAGAGGAAGGCGGCGGCGATCAGGGTGGTGACGTTGGCGTCCAGAATGGTCAGGGCCGCCTTGGAAAAGCCGGCTTCCACGGCCGTGCGCACAGCCTTGCCCAGCAAGAGTTCCTCGCGGATGCGCTCGAAGATCAGCACATTGGAGTCGACGGCCATACCGATGGTCAGGATGATGCCGGCGATGCCGGGCAGGGTCAGGACACCCTGGAGATAGCCCAGTGCGCCCATCAGAATGGTCATGTTGATGATCAGGCAGATGATGGCGTTCAAGCCGGACAACCGGTAATAGACGACGATGATCAGGATCACCAGCACCAGGCCCAACAGCATGGCGTTGATGCCGGCCTTGATGGATTCCAATCCCAAGGAAGGACCGACGGTGCGCTCCTCCAGGATGAGGATGTCCGCCGGCAAGGCGCCGGACCGCAGGGACAGGGCCAGGATTTCCGCTTCCCGCGGACTGCCCAACCCGGTGATGATGCCGGAATCGGAGATCTTGCCCTCGATGACGGGATCGGAGATGGCCTTGCCGTCAAGAATGATGGCCAGGCTCTTGCCGATGTTTTCGGCTGTGGCCTGTTCGAAACGCTGGGCGCCCTCGGAATTGAGGGTAAAGCTCACCGCCGGTCGACTCAGGCCCATCTGGGAGTCCTGGGAAGGACGGGCGCCGGTCATATGCTTGCCGGTGATCACCGGGGCCGACTTGACCAGCAGGTACGTCTCGCCCTCGATTCGGGATTCTTGTCCCGAATGACCGGTGTACTGAATCAGCTCATACCCTTCGGGCAACTGCCCGCCGAAGGATTCTAGAATGGACTGGCGGGGGACATAGCGGGGCGCCGTGGGGTGCACCAGCTGCAGTTGCAGCGACGCCGTCTTCTTCAATAGTTCCTTGACTTCCTCGGGATCTTCCACACCGGGGAGTTCCACGATGATTTGTTTCTCAACGGAGCCTTCCCCGCCGCCGAAAAGCTGGATATTGGGCTCGGACACGCCATAGGCGTCGATGCGGCGGGTCAGGGTTTCCCTGGACTGCTGCACCGTGCTGCGCTCCAGCTCATGGACATACTGCGTCTGCATTTCCAGCAGCAGCGTCGGTCGTCCCTGCTCGTAACGGGAATCCAGCTGATACGCACGTCCGTAATAATCTTCGAGAGTTTGGCGGGCCTCCTCGAAATTGTTTTCGGGCAGCCCTTCGATGAGAATTCGCTGGGCCTCGGTCCGCACCGTGTCAAAGGGAATCTTCTTGTCTTCGCGCAGCAGGCGGCGGATGTTGTCGGCCGCTTGTTCCAGTTCGCCCTGGATGACTCGTTCCGTCTGCACTTCAAGGACCAGATGCATGCCGCCCTTGAGGTCGAGACCGAGATTTATTTTCTCCGAGGGTGGATAAAACGCCCAAACGCTGGCCGCAATCACGACAAGTGCGATGATGAGTTTGGTCCTTACGTTTTTAATCATTCTGTCGATCCTTCGGTTTTGATTTTGATGGCATCCGGCCGCGCCGTACGTGCGGGGTCATGGTCGACCCGATCTGTTTCATGATTACTTAATGCAAAGACTGTCGCGCAAAGGCAACGGGAGACAGATTATTTCGTTTCCTCCGGCGGGGATGACTGAAGTCCGGCGACGGCTGTTTTGGCCACTTCGATCTTGACGTTGTCGGCGATTTTCAGAATGAGCGTCTTTTCCCGCAACCCGGAGACGGTGCCATAGATACCACCCGAAGTGATGACCCTGTCACCGTTCTTCAGGTCAGAAATCATTTGTTCCGTTTGTTTTTGGCGCTTGCGCATGGGCCGAATCAGGAGGAAGTAGAAGATCAGGGCGATGATGACCATGGGCATGAGCATCATCAGGGGACTTTGCTCGGGTGCTCCCGCGGTAAGGAAGTAAAACATTGTGCAGAGACCTTTCATTTATATACTCTTGATATGGCGAAGTGACAGGGAAATTCAAATATGTTACAGCCTACCGTCTATGCGGACGCGAGGTAGGACGAGAGAAACGAATCCCTGAATTCACAAAAACGGTCAAGTGCGATAGATTGCCTTATTTTACACATGATGTCAAGATAAAAGTACAGGTTGTGATAGGTGTTCAAGGTGGCGGCCAGCATCTCCGAAGACTGGTACAGATGGCGCAAATACGCCCGGGAATAGGTGCGGCAGACCCGGCAGCCACACTCCGCATCCAGCGGCGATTCATCTTCGGCATAGCGGGCGTTCTTGATGATGAGTTTGCCGTGCCGGGTGAAGAGGCAGCCGTTGCGGGCATTGCGGGTGGGCATGACGCAGTCGAACATGTCCACCCCCCGCTCCACGGCCCGGAACAGGTCCTCGGGCGTACCGACGCCCATGAGGTACCGAGGACGGTCGGCGGGCAGGACAGCCGCGGTCAACTCACAGATTCCATACATGTCCCGGCGGGACTCGCCGACGCTCAGGCCGCCGATGGCGTAGCCGGGGAAATCCATCGCCAGCAGACGCTCCACACACTCCCGGCGCAGGTCGGGGTAGACGCCGCCCTGGACAATACCAAACAGCCATTGACGCCCGTTGTTCCGGTCGAAGGCGGCCCGGCAACGCTCCGCCCAGCGGAGGGTCAGTTCCATGGAATCCCGGCATTCCTGCCAGGTAGCGGGATAGGGGGTACACTCGTCGAATGCCATGATGATATCGGCGCCCAGGTCCTGCTGGATCCGGATACTGGTTTCCGGCGAAAGGAAATGGGCACTGCCGTCCAGATGGGAGCGAAAATGGACGCCCTCCTCGCTGATCCGCCGCAGTTCGCGCTGGCTGAACACCTGGAAGCCGCCGCTGTCGGTGAGGAGCGACTGCGGCCACGCCATGAAGCGGTGCAGGCCGCCCAGTCGCCGGATCAGCTCATGCCCCGGCCGGAGATAGAGGTGATACGTATTGGCCAGGATGATGCGCGGATCGAGGTCGGCCAGGTAATCCTGCGGCACGGCCTTGACGGTGGCGGCCGTGCCCACCGGCATGAACACCGGCGTTTCGATGACCGAATGAGGTGTTGTCAGGCGGCCGCGGCGCGCGCCGCTGAGACGGTCGGTGTGAATCAGTTCGAAGGAAAATCCGCTCATGAGGCTGCTCCGCCTGGGTTTCAGGGCCGGTGGTCCAGGTCCTCCAACAGCGCGGCGAAGCGCCGGCGATACCGGATACAGTCGAAAATGGAATGAATGCCCTGCACCTCGTTGCGCAGCACCGGTACCCAGCGGGCCCGGTCCAGCCGCACCGCCGTCTCGAGATGGTTCATGGCCTCGTCCGGTCGTTCCAGCCGGCACAACATGGCGGCATAGTAGAAGAGGACCTCATCGTCGTCCGGCTTCCGGGCCAGGTAGCCTTCGTAATAAGGGACCGCCAGTTCCAGGCGATTCACCCGGTCGCAGGCGATGCGCAGGGAATCCAGGGCGTGGCGATGGACAGTCTGGCGGTTCAGGGCCCGCGTCAGGTACATGATGGCGTCGTCGGCCAAGTCCTGCCGCAACCGCGCTTCGCCGGCCAGGTAGGCCAGTTCGGCGGAGTGGGGAAAGCGCGCCAAGCCGGCCTGGGCCGTGGCGGCGAGTCTTACCAGTAATCCCTCTGCGAGCTGTACGGAGGCGTGCATGACGAAGATCTCCTCGGCGATGGCATCGGGATGCTCCGTCACCAGCCAGGCCGCCAGCGACGCCGCGTCTCCGGTCAACTGTTTTTGCCACAGCAACCGGGCCCAGTCCTCCGCCAGGGGGACCTCCGCGCGGATTTGCTCCTGAAACCGGTGGTAGATACCGCGGAGGTCGGAGACGGCGCCCACATCTCGGCCTGCCGCGGCCAGGAAGCCCAGGTAGAACGTCTGGGCCGCGGGTTCCGCCTCGCTTTCGAGGCCCTCCAGGGCGGCCGCCACCACGGCCTCCGGCCGGCCAAGCGCCGTGGCCGCCCGGATGATGGCCGGCAGACGATGGGCCGGTGCCATCCCTTCGCCGGCATACCGTTCGGCGATGGCCAGCACGTCCGGCCAGCGCCCGGCCTGGACCAGGCTCTGGAGATGAATCCGCCGCATCTGTTCATCGGCCCGCACGGCCGGGACCTGGTCGATGACGGTCAGAACGTCGGCCCATTTCTCCTGGCGGTAACGAATCCAGACCAGATCCGCCGCCAGGGCCGCGTCATCGGGGAACGCCGCCAGGGCCTCATCCAAGCACGCCGCGGCCTCATCCCAGCGCTCCAGCAGGCGCAGACACTGACACAGGCCCACCCGGGACGGCCGGGCCTCCGGTTTCAGGGCGACGGCTGTTTGGGCGAAGCCCAGCGCCCGCTCCGGATCATCCAGGGCGAGATAGACCATGGTCAGGTTGGCCGCCGCTTCCCACAGACCGGGATTCAAGGCCAGCGCTTTTTCGAACAGTTCGGCCTGGCGGCGCAGGTCGGCCTCACCGGCAGGCCGGATGGCCACCGCCGCCTGAAATGCGGCCACGGCATCCTCTGCCCGGCCAGCAGCCGACTGCGGGCGGACCGTCGCCGTGGCGGCCAGCCCCAGCAGCAGCACAGCCATCACCCGGCGGCAATGGTGACCGATCGTACAGGTCGGCTTCACTGAAACAGCCATCAGTACTCCACGAACTTGTCGGCCGGCACACCGCACACGGGGCACCGGTCGGGCAGGGTGCTGTCCTCCACGTAGCCACAAATGCGGCATACATGATAACGCGTCTCCCGCTCTGCCAGGAGATGCCCCATGGCCGCCTTGTACAGGCGGGCGTGCCCGGCCTCCACATCGCGGCTGTGGGTGAAAATGCGCACGGCGATGTCGTCGCCGGTCTCGTGAGCCAGTTTGATGAAATCCTCGTAGGCGACGCCGGCCACCCGGGTCTCCGACTCGAAGCTGGCCTGCAGGTTCTCCTCGGTGGAAGGCGGCTTCTGCAAGAGCCGGAGCATGCGGCCGCCGTGGATCTCCTCGGACAGGGCGATGACCCGGAACAGCCGGGCGATCTGCGGGTAGCCTTCCTTGTCCGCCACCTCGGCGAAGACCTTCAACCGCAGGGCGGCCTTGGCCTCGCCCACGTATGCCTGGTAGTACGCATCTCGCAACGTATCCATAGTCCTGTCTCCTTTTCTGGGCTGACCGGCAACGTCTCCGGCGCCGGCGTTTGCTCACAGTGGCGTCGCCGCCGGGTGTCACGGCTCCTTGTGCAGGCAGTACGCGTTGCGCTGGGCGGTGGGCAGGATCATCAGCTCCCGGACATTCACATGCTCCGGCGCGTTGACGATGTAGCTCACGGCGTCGGCGATGTCCTGGGGCCGCAGCGGCGTATAGCCTTGATAGACCTGCCGGGCGCGTGCCGTGTCACCGTCGAAACGCACCTCCGAAAATTCCGTCTCCACCAGGCCGGGGTTGACGCTGGACACCCGCACCCGTGTGCCCAGCAAATCGAGGCTCATAGCTTCGGTCAGGGCGCGCACCGCGAACTTCGAGGCGTTGTAAACGTTGCCGCCCGGATAGGCCTGATAGCCGGCGATGCTGCCGATGTTCACAATGTGCCCGGAATTCCGTTCGACCATGCCCGGGATGAAGGCCCGGGACATGTAAAGAAGTCCCTTGACATTGGTGTCTAGCATGCGGTCCCAGTTCTCAAGATCGCCCTCGTGCAGCTTGTCCAGACCGGCGGCCAAACCGGCGTTGTTGAGCAGGACGTCGGGTTCAACGGACCGGGCGGCCAGTTCCTCGGCCAGGTGGGCCACCTCCCATCGCTCCCGGACATCCAGACGAAAAACCAGGACCGTGGACGACGCGGTTGTCGTCAGCTCGTCATGCAGGGTTTCCAGACGCTCCAGGCGTCGCGCCGTCAGGATCAGATTCGCCCCGTCGGCGGCGAGCCGGCGGGCGCAGGCTGCGCCGATACCGGCACTGGCCCCGGTGATCAACGCCCACTTGCCTTGAATTCGCGACATGATGTCTCCTTCCGGTTTCGATAAAACATGAGCATTTCCGGTTCAATCCGCTGCCCGGAGTTTCCGGTGACGGCCGACCCGCGGCAGTGCGGCCCTGATTGTAGCAGAATCGGGGGCAATTTGCGACCCGTGGAAAGCCCGGCATGTGAAAAGGATCGAAACGGCGAAAAATTCCGGTGAGGGAATGTCTGGTTTGGTGTATCATAAGAGCAGCCGGTCCACAGCACGCCTGGATCACCTGGCCCCCGCCACCGCGCCAGCCGTGTCGGTGTATCCTTTGGACGGAAGCCAGGAATCATCGGCAGGGTGCCGCGGGAGTGGGCCGTCTGTGTCAGCCGTCTTCAACCGGCCAAAGCCGTCAATCCAGGAAAACGGGTCTACGGCATGAGCAACCATCCGCCAGAAGAAAACCGGCCCCCCATCGATCACTCGACAGCGTTAGGCCACCTCGAAGGCGACCGGGAATTGCTCCGTGAAATACATGCGGTTTTTCTGGAAGAAGCCCCCCGCCAATTCCGGCAGCTGCAGGCCGCCCTGGCCAACGAGGACCGGGAGCGTAGCGCCCGCCACGCCCACACTCTCAAAGGGATGGCCGGCCAAATCGGCGCCTTCCTGCTGGAGAAGGCTTGTCGACATCTGGAGGCGACCCTTCTTAATGAAACCGGCGATCCCGATCCCGAATCCATCCGTCAGCTGGCCCGCCTACTGGAGCAGGTTCTGGCCGAGTTAACCTCATCCGAAAACGCCCCTTTATAACGCTATCCGGTTGGATGACTGCTGAATCCGGTGTCCGTGCCGAAGCATCCATTCCGACGGAGGAGCTCCGGATGAACCGGAAATCTACATCACAGAAAAAACGAAGCTGGGCCTGGCTGGCACTGGTCGTTGTTGTTTTTTTCAGCGTGAGCAGTACCCGCCACTTTGCCATATGCGGATTACTCCACCCGGGACTCTCAACCACTGCCACCGCGGTCTGCTGTCAAACCGAATCTTCTCTCCACCGGCCGACATGCCACCCGGCACCCGAAGAGCCCACGTCGGACGACGCAGACACGCCGCCGATGCCTTGCCAGTGCCAGATGGAAGCGCCACCGTTGCACACCACCAAAACGACAATGGTCTTTGGGTCGGGAGATGATCCGCTGATCTCGACCACCACCGATGGATTCCCGGCCCAACAGCTCCTCTCCGTCGGGCATCAGACGATGCATGTTCCTCTTTGTCCATTACCCCATCCCCTGAACAGTTTCCTTCGCTCCGTCATTCTGCTGATTTAAACCCCTTCCATTCCGCTGCCATTGCCGGGTGAACGCTAATCGTTCCGACAGGATCGTCCGCTACACCCGCCGACAGCTTTACAGCTGCGATTGACATTGTGAAAACAACCGGAGGATACCATGAAACACCGTCCCGGCGCCTTCAGCCGCGAGTGGTTGTGGGTTCATCTGATCCGATTTAGCCTTTTGATTTTTGGAGCCGTTGGGTCCTTCACACCGGCCGCAACTCCGACCGTCCCGCCGCAGACGACGGACCTCATCGGACCTTCCTCCACCCTCGCCGATCTGCTGGCGCATGCCGCCGTGCGAAACGCCGAAATCCGTGCGGTCATGGCGGAGATCGAAGCCCTGCGGGCGCGGGTCCCCCAGGCCGAGGCCCTGCCCGATCCTATGCTGACCTACGCCTATTTCCCCCGCAGCGTGGAAACCCGGGTCGGGCCGCAGCGGCAGCGCCTGGCCGTATCCCAGAAGTTTTTCTGGCCTGGCAAGCGCGACCTGCGGGCCGCCGCCGCCCGCGAGGACGTGCGCGCGGCGAAGGAACGGCTGAACGGTGTCCGGACCGCTCTCGCCTTCCGCATCAAGCAGGCCTGGTACGAGTACGCCTACCTGAACCGAGCCCTGGCCGTTACCCGCGACAACATCCAGCTGGTAACCCGCCTGGAAGCGACCGCCCGCAGCCGCTACAGCGCCGGCCAGGCCACCTACGCCGACATCCTCAAGGCCCAGGTGACGCTGGCCCGGCTGGAGGACCAGTGGCTGACGCTGACCGACATGGCCGCCCCACTGCGCGCCCGGCTCAACACCGAGCTGAACCGGCCTGTGACCGCGCCGCTGCCTGTGCCGCAGGCGATCGACGCCCCGGACGTGTCCCTGAATGCCGAGGATCTGCTGACCCGACTCCATGGCCGGAACCCGGAGTTGCGGGAGATCCGCCGCCACCAGGCCGGGCAGGAATTTAACCGCGAGCTGGCCCGCCGCGAGAACCGGCCCGATTTCACCATCGGCGTGGACTACCTGGACATGGGTGGCGCGCGCATGGACGGCGTACCCGACAGCGGCAAGAACGCGCTGGGCGTTTCCGTGTCCCTCAATATCCCCCTCTGGCGCGATAAATACGACGCCGCCCGCGAGGAAGCCACCCGCCGGACACTCCAGCTCCGGGAGCGGGAGACCGGGCAGGCCAACCGCCTGACGGCCGAGCTGAACATGGCGCTCTATGAATACCGCAATGCCCGGCGCCGCCACCACCTGTACGGCGAAACCCTCATTCCCAAGGCCGACCAGGCCCTGGCCGCCAGTGAAAAGGCGTTCGCCACCGGGCGATCCGACTTCAACGCCCTGCTCGAGGCGCAACAGACCCTGCTGGCCTATACCCTGGAAATGGAACGCTCCCGCGCCGACCAGGCCGTGCAGCTGGCCCGGCTGGAGATGCTGGTCGGTGAAGAGCTGCTGCCCGGAGCCGGGCCGGCCGCGGCCGATCCGGCGGACAATCAGGCGGGGGCAACCACGGCCTTTCCACAGTCCACGGAGGTGCGCCGATGACATTCAGAGGCAGTCAGTTGGAAAAAGTGCTGGGCAAGGTGATGTTCATCCCCTTTCTGCTGCTG